>NZ_VRSV01000002.1:0-351301 GCF_008017415.1 Microbacterium hatanonis
TTTTGGCATTATGACAAGTGCACGCTGTTGAGTTCTCAAGGATCGGACGCACCTGCAACTCAGCCTCATCAGCCTCGCCCGCAGGGCAACTTCACTACCTTATCCCACCCACACCGACTGTCAAATCCGCGTCTCAGCCGCCGAAGCGAGAAGAGTGGTGGTTGACTCGGTCGGAGTGACCGGGCTCCTGATCATAGACCTTGCGGTCGGTCCTGCTCAAGAGCCTGACCAGATCGGGATGTTCGTCCACTTGAGGGGGCGGGGCCTGTCGGCCTCTCCGCTCAACCCTTTGGGGCGAACAGATATAACTCTAAGTCGGGATCGCCGACTCGTCCAATCACGGTGCGTCCCGGGCGTGTCGCGGCTCAGGCGGAGGGGTTCGGCGTCAGCGTGTACTTGGTCTGGAGGTACTCGTGGATGCCCTCCGCGCCGCCCTCACGACCGAGCCCCGACTGCTTCCACCCGCCGAACGGCGCGGCGGCGTTGGACACCACGCCCACGTTCAGGCCCATCATCCCGGTCTCCAACTTCTCGATCATCCGCTGCCCCCGGGCGAGGCTCTCGGTGTAGACGTACGACACCAATCCGTACTCCGTATCGTTGGCCAACCGCACCGCCTCCTCCTCGTCGTCGAACGGGACGATCGCGAGCACGGGCCCGAAGATCTCTTCGCGCAGGATGGCGCTTCCCGCTCTGACGTCGCTCAGCACGGTGGGCTCGTAGAACGTGCCGTCCCCCGGGATCGCGGAGCCGCCGGTGTTCAGAGTCGCACCTCGCTCCAGGGCGTCTTCGACCAGGGCCGATGCCTTGTCGATCGCCCGCTGATCGATGAGCGGACCGATCGTCACGCCGTCCTCGGTCCCGCGACCGATACGGAACGAGGCGACGCGATCGGTGACCCGCCGCGCGAACTCGTCGGCGAGCGAGCGATGGACGATGAAGCGATTCGCGGCTGTGCAGGCCTGCCCGATGTTTCGGAACTTCGCCGCCATCGCACCGTCGACGGCCTTGTCGAGATCCGCGTCGTCGAACACGACGAACGGCGCATTGCCGCCGAGCTCCATCGATGTTCGAAGGACACCGGCGGAAGCCTGCTCGAGGAGCTTTCGTCCGACCGGTGTCGAACCGGTGAAGGAGAGCTTCCGCAGGCGCGGGTCGCGGATGATCGGCTCGGACACCGCGCCCGACGTCGAGGTCGTGATCACATTGACGACGCCGGCCGGCAGTCCCGCTTCCTCGAGCAGGCGAACGAACAGCAACGTGGTCAGCGGCGTCAGCTCGGCCGGCTTGATCACGACGGTGCACCCGGCTGCCAGGGCCGGTGCGATCTTCCGGGTCGCCATGGCGAGAGGGAAGTTCCACGGGGTGATCAGAAAGCACGGCCCGACGGGATGCTGCGACACGATCATCCGCCCGGTGCCCTCGGGGTTCGGCCCGTACCGACCCTGGATGCGGGGCGCCTCCTCGCTGAACCATCTGAGGAACTCTCCGCCGTAGACCACCTCGCCGCGGGCCTCGGCGAGCGGCTTGCCCATCTCAAGCGTCATCAGGAGGGCGACGTCCTCCTTGCGCGCCTGGAGCAGATCGAAGGCCCGGCGCAGGATCTCGCCGCGCTCGCGCGCGGGGGTCGCCGCCCACGCGGGGAAGGCTGCGGCCGCAGCATCCATCGCCGCTTTGCCGTCGGCCACCGACGCGTCGGCGATCGTTCGGATGACGGCGCCGGTCGAAGGGTCCATGACATCGAGCGTCTTCCCGCTTTCGGCGGTGCGCCACTCCCCACCGATGAAAAGCCCATCGGGAACGGATGCCAGCAGCTCGGACTCTCTGTTGTCTGACACGGGACTCCTCCGGTTCGAACGCGAACGATAGCGACTTCCCAGCCATTCTCACCAGCGATGCGCTGAGCGCCGATGGACATCGCGTACACGCGACGATCATCGATCGCCGCTGCGTCGAAGAATCTGATGATCCGGTTGCGCTTCAGCCCCGCACGATCTCCCGCACGTCCGTGAACCTCAGGGTCAGGATGCGGGCGCCCTCCGCGTGCAGCGCATCGGTGACGGGGGCGCGCAGGATGGACACCGACTGGGGATCGAGACGCTTCCCGTCGTGCTCGACGTGTCCCTTCAGCACGACGATCGCCTCGGTGCCGGCCTCGACGGCGCGGTCGCCGTCGAGATCATCGAAGGTGGCCCGCGCCGACACGACGCGCGGATCGAAGGCCAGCACGAGGAGTCTGCTCGTGCCCCCGGGTCGGTCGACGGGGCGGTGCATCTCGATCAACGGCGCGTCCTGACCCAGGGCCTTGTCCCGACGCAGCGGGACGCCGCGGCCGGATCCGATCCGCACCTGCGGCCCCGAGATGCCGATGATCAACTGCTCGGTGCCGGCCGGCGCATAGATCTTCCCGTGAGGGCTGCGCAGCTCGACGAGGCGCAGCAGCCAGCGCAGGCTCGCTCCGGCGCCGCCGTCGGTCCAGATGTCGCGCAGGGTGCCGATGCCGTCGCTCAGATGCTGCGGAGGCAGCTGGAGGAAGGAGAGAACGTCCACGGGGTCGATCCTCGGAAGTCACAGGGGGAAGCGGACGCTCGTCGCGTCCACCGACGAACGGTGCACCGGGCGGCGAGAGCCACCCGGTGCACCGTTTTTCGTGCGTGTGTGCGTCAGGCCTTGCCGTCGGCGAGGACGTAGCCCTCTTCGCCGTGCACGACGGTGTCGATGCCCGCGATCTCGTCTTCGTTCTTGACGCGGAACCCGATCGTCTTCTCGATCGCGAAGCCGATGATGTAGGCGAGGACGAACGAGTAGATCATGACCGCGAAGGCGGCGATCGCCTGTGCCAGCAGCTGCGTTCCGTCACCGCCCATGAACAGGCCGGTGTCGATGGCGAAGAAGCCGAGGTAGAGCGTTCCGATGAGGCCGCCGACGAGGTGGATGCCCACGACGTCGAGCGAGTCGTCGAACCCGAGCTTGAACTTGAGCTCGATCGCCAGGGCGCAGACGGCGCCGGCTACGAGGCCGAGGACGATCGCCCACACGGGGGTGAGCGAACCGCAGGCCGGAGTGATCGCGACAAGACCGGCGACCGCACCAGATGCGGCACCGACCGAGGTCGGCTTGCCGTCCTTGATCTTCTCGACCACGAGCCAGGCGAGAAGGGCCGCCGCGGGAGCGGCGATCGTGTTGACGAATGCGAGAGCGGCGGTGCCGTCGGCCGCGAGCTCGGAGCCCGCGTTGAATCCGAACCATCCGAACCACAGCAGACCGGCGCCGAGGAGCACGAACGGCGGGTTGTGGGGGACGTAGACGCCCTTCTGGAAACCGACGCGCTTGCCCAGGACGAGGGCGAGGGCGAGGGCTGCCGCACCGGCGTTGATGTGCACCGCGGTACCACCGGCGAAGTCGATGGCGCCGACCCCGAGCCACTCCTGCAGGCCGTAGGTGATCCAGCCGCCGTAGGTGAAGCCGTCATCGCCGAGACCGAAGTTGAACACCCAGCTGGCGACCGGGAAGTAGACCACCGTCGCCCAGATGGCGGCGAAGATCATCCACGATCCGAACTTGGCGCGGTCGGCGATCGCGCCGGAGACGAGCGCGACGGTGATGATCGCGAACGTCGCCTGGAAGGCGACGAAGGCGAGCGGCGGGAAGGCCGCGCCCTCCGGTGTCTCGAGCAGGCTGGTGAGGCCGAGCTCGTTGATGTCGAGCGCCCAGGGCGCCTGCATGACGCCCACGTCGGTCGCGGGGAACGCGATCGCGTAGCCGTACAGCACCCAGAGGACGCCGATGAGGCCCATGGCGCCGAAGCTGAGCATCATCATGCTGATGACGCTCTTGGCCTTGACGAGGCCGCCATAGAAGAACGCGAGTCCGGGAGTCATCAACAGCACGAGCGCTGCTGCGATGAGAATGAATGCGGTGTTGCCTTGATCCATCTCGGGACCTCTCTGCGGGGACGCAAGAAGTGCGTCGGGTGTACACAGAGTGACGAATCACCGTTTCCATCCCACACTTCCGGTGTTTCCGGGATGTTGCGTCATCGGCCGGTCACGTAAACAGTGCGTGACGCGACGGGCCGTCCGTAGGTCGCAGAGCGGCCGCGGCCGCTGGCGCTCAGGGGCTGACGCGGACGCTGCGTCCCTCGAAGGTGACGATGTCGCCGACCTGCAGCTGTCGCCCTCGGCGACGGTCGACCTCATCGTTCACGGCCACGTAGCCATCGATGATGGCCTCTTTCACGTCTCCGCCGGAGTCGAGCAGACCCGCGAACTTCAGGAACTGCCCGAGTCGGATGCCGTCACCGCCGATCGATACGTCATCGACGGGACCAGAGGTTGCCATCCCCGAATGCTAGCCAATCGGGCATGACGACGTGGATGGACTCGGTCGGAGGCGGCCCTGAGCGATCCCGGCGAACGACTGCTCACCGTCGCAGCATCCGGCTAGGGCTGCCCGACCCGATCCCGACGGCGCACCAGACGGTTCAGCCGCTCGGACATCAGCAGGCCCAGCGCGACGAGCACGGCGAGGAAGACCGGGAAGATCCACACGCCCGTCCACGTCGAGATCACACCGAACAGCGGCGGGGCGAGCTGGAGCCGGTATAGGCCGCCGCCATCTGGATGCCGATGATGGCCTGCGAGTTGCGACGGCCGAAGTTGACCGGCGTCGAGTGGATGATCGCGGGATAGATCGGGGCGCATCCCAGCCCGAGCACCACGAGCCCGACGAGCGCGAGCAGGGTGGTCTCCACCGGCAGCGCGAGCATCACGACGCCGATCCCGACCGTGACGAAGCCGCCGCGAACCATCTGCTGGTCGCCGACGCGGTCGGCGAAGAAGCCGGCCAGGAAGCGTCCGGCGGTGACTCCCAGGAGGAAGAGGGAGGCGAACGCGGCGGCGGTGGCCGGTTCGACGCCGCGACCGGCGACCAGATACGTCGACGCCCACAGGATCGCGGTGCTCTCGAGAGCGCAGTACGCGAAGAAGGCGGCCAGGATCAGCAGGACACCCGGAATCCGAAGTGCGGTCGCAAGCGGAACGTGGGCGCCGCGTCGGTTCGCCTCTTCTCCCGATTCCTCGGGCGCTCCGGTTTCCGTAGCGTCATCGGTCGACGCCAGCGGATTGACCTTTCGCCAGAGCGGGATGCTGATCAGCAAGGCGAAGGTGAGGGCTGCCTGGATGATGCCGATGATGAGGTAGGCGCTCGACCAGCCCATCCCTGAGGTGAGCGCGTAGCTCATGATGAACGGACTGATCGACGCGCCCAGCCCCCAGCAGCCGTGCAGCCAGTTCATGTGGCGCGCCGCGTAGTGCACGGCGACGTAGTTGTTCAATGCGGCGTCGACGGCCCCCGCTCCGAGGCCGTACGGAATCGCCCAGAGACACAGCATCCAGAACGAGTCGGAGGCGGAGAATCCGAAGAGAGCCGCCCCAGTCATCCCGACGCTCACCGCCGTCACGAGACCGACGCCGAAGCGTCGTGTGACCCGCTCCGATGCGAGGCTCGACAGGATGGTGCCGGCGGAGACGATCATCGTGAGGATGCCCGCGAAGGCGATCGGTACCCCGAGGTCCTGATGCATCACCGGCCACCCGGCCCCGACGAGGGAGTCCGGCAGTCCGAGGCTGATGAACGCGATGTAGATGATCGCCAGGAGGAGCGAGTACACGGCGGTGTGGGCGCCCTTTCACGAGGCAGCGTCCGGTGACCGGGATGGCACCGTTCTGTACGATCGTACACATTCTGTGTAGGTTCTCTGTCATGGCTGTCGACTACTTCGCCGGAGACGAACGAACCAACCGCGAGCGGATGCTCGCGGGCGACCTCTACGTCGCGGACGATCCTGAGAACGAGCGCCTGCACCGGCGGGGGATCCGCCTGGCGGATGCCTATCACCGCGCCGACGTGGCGGGCGACCCCGCCGCCCGCGGCATCCTCGACGATCTCCTGGGCACCCTCGGCGAAGGCGCCCACATCAACCCGCCCTTGTTCGTGGACTACGGCGAGAACATCCACGTCGGCGCACGCACCTTCGTCAACTACAACCTCACCGCACTCGATGTGGCCCCGATCGTCATCGGCGAGGACTGCCAGATCGGCCCGAACGTCCAGCTGCTCACGCCGACGCATCCGATCGATCCGCAGCCGCGCCGCGACAAGCTGGAAGCCGCCCAGCCCATCACGATCGGCGACAACGTGTGGCTCGGTGGCGGCGTCATCGTGTGCCCGGGCGTGAGCATCGGCGAGAACTCGGTGATCGGTGCGGGTTCGGTCGTCACCAGGAGCATCCCCGCGAACGTCGTCGCCGTCGGCAACCCCGCCCGCGTCATCCGAGAGATCGGCTAGGTCGGTGCCGCCGCAGGATGACGCCACGAACTCCCGTCGCGGCCGACCCAACGATCCCGACCGGCGTGATCGGATCATCGACGCGTGTCTCGACGTCATCTCCCGGTCAGGTGTCGCCGGCACGTCCCACCGCAAGGTCGCTGCCCAGGCCGCCGTTCCGCTCGGAGCGATGACCTACTACTTCGACGGCATGGACGACCTCCTCCGAGAGGCCTTCACCCGGTTCGCCACGACCATCAGCGATCGGTTCGAACGCCGCATGGCCGCAGCATCCGATAGGGCGACCGCCCTGGAAGCCGTCACCGCGATCATCCTCGAAGACGTCTTCGGCGACGACCGCGACCTCATCCTCTCGCACGAGCTCTATACGCTCGCCGCCCGCGAACCGGGCTATCGAACGATCACCACCGAATGGATGCAGCGCAGCCGCGCCGCTCTCGGACGCCACTTCGATCCCGAGACCGCGCGCATGCTCGATGCGCTCATCGAGGGGCTCACGATCCACCGCGCCCTCGACTCGCAGGATCGCGATCCACACGAGGTGGAGATCGCGGTGCGTCGCATCACCACTGGATAGGGCCGAGTCCGGTGGGCGAAGATGCTGCCATGCCCCGACGACGTTCAGCCCGCGCCACCGTCACGATGCTCGCAACCGGCATCGTGCTCGCCGTTGCGCTCGGCGGATGCGCGTCGACGGCACCGGGCGCCGACGCGGCGGCCGCGGACGTGATCGCGGAGCGCGCGAGCGCGGTCGGCATCGCGCCGGAGCTCGTCTACACGACCGACGTGGACGGCTACGACCTGGCGCCGCAGTCGGTCGGCCCGGGCGCGGCCGACGGGATGTCGGCGACCTGGTTCAACCAGGCCACCGGGTCGATGATCACCATCCGCACCGACCGCACCGAGCTGACGGCCGAGGCCTGCGCCGAGACACCGCTGTGGGATGCACCCGGTGCGCCCGTGACGTGCACGGAGGAAGAAGGCGACGTCTGGCATCGAGCAGCGGGCGGCCTCGACGAGTACGTCGCCGTCCGGGACGGCGCATCGATCTGGGTCGCCGGCATGAACGCGGCGACGCCCGCCGACCTGAGGGCAGCCGCGGTGGCCGTACACGTGCCGTCGGAGGCCGAACTCGACCTTCTCTTCTCCGACGCTCCCGAGGTCCCCTCAGCGCCCATCGAGCGCGGGGACCTGCCCGAGAACGGCGACGGAGCTCCGATCGACCCGGTCGGCCCCGGAGGCTGACCGAACACGCGTTCCGGCAGAGACACGCCGCCTGGCGCGATGTCTCGGCCGGAAACGGTGTATCAGACCCGTCCGCACGCGCGCTCGGGCGGCGGCGTCGTCGTGCCCGGGCGAGGGCGGAATGCGGACGCTTTTCCCGGCCCGGACACACAAGATGTCAGCGCACCGACGGCGATATCGGTGTGCTCAGCGGGCCAGGGTAAACCACGAAGCGGATATTTTCTGTCCCCCAAACAGCCGACTGTGAAAGGGCTCGGACGGTACGTAGATTCGAAGTCCGATCAGGAACGGGGAATGCCCAAACGAAGACCGCGGATCTTCGGATCCGCAGACTGGAGGTTTGCGTGAACATTCGAAGCTTGATCTCTAAGACCGCAATTGCGGCAACGATAGTGGCAGCCGGTGCCCTCTTGACGGCGGCACCCGCGTCGGCGGCGAGCACTGCTCATTGCTCGTCACTCGGTCTCGACCGCGTGTCGGTCTTTCCGAATCAGGACTACATCGTCGGAAGCTGCACGCCCGCCAATCCGCGCTCCGGCGCACAGATGCAGTTCATCGTCACGTGCCACGTCACCGGCGTGCGGAATGTCTACGTCACCTTGAACTACGGGGCGTCCTTCCGAGCGGATACCGGATGCGGCGGCTGGGGCGCGCAATCAGTCACCTACAGCCCCACCTACGTCGGATAAGGAGGAGAAACAATGAAGAAGATTCGTGGAATCCTCGGCGCGAGCGCCATTGCTGCTGCACTTATCGTCGGCGGATTCGCCGCACCAGCCCAGGCAGGCGTCGGCGGCTGTTCCTCGCTGGCAAAGGATGGCCGCTACATCGTCGGAAGCTGCACCGCGAACAATCCAGGACCGAATGCCACAATGCAGCTCGGATTCCGCTGCATCGGCGAAAGGGTCGGCGCAGTCCATTACGGCACCGTGACGGTGGGATATGGCGCGTCGTTCCGGTACGACTCCGAGTGCTGGTTCGGCTTGGCTGAGGTCTGGCGGGCCGACTGACCCACGTCACCCGGGCTCATCCGAACGCCCGTCGAGTCTGCGCGATGCGCGGCTCGACGGGCGTTCGCCGCTACTCCCGGCCGTCCTCGAGGGGGATCAGCATCGTCCTGAAGTCGCCCGGCGTCGTGTGGAGCTCCCAGATGCGCTCAGCGACGTCGTCGATGCCGTTGTCGAGGTTCAGTTTGGGGATCGCGCCCGGGATGACCAGCTGCGAGACGCCGATGCCCTCGTCGGCGAGCGCGTCGTGCAGCATCTCGCCGTACGCGCTCTCGGAGGGGAACGCCACGGACGTCCCGGCGAACCCGGCCCGAGCCTTCACGGAGGTTCCGCCGTTGATGAGGATGATGCTGCCGGCGCGCGCCTCGCGCATCGCGGGCAGCACGGCGCGGACCGCGTGGATGAGTCCGATGGCCGAGAACCGCAGCGCCTCGATCGCCAGCTCGGGCGTGAGATCGAGCACGGGCTCGAGGTACGTGCGCGAGGGGAGCGGGCTGTACTGCAGGACCGAGATCGGGCCGAGGTCGGCGGCCGCACGAGCCAGCGCGTTCTCGAGGGCGTCGGCATCCAGCACGCTCGCCGCGTAGCCCCGCGCCTCGAAACCCTCGCTCCGCAGCTGGGAGGCCAGATCGTCGAGTTTCGCGGCGTCGCGAGCGATCAGCGCGATCGCATGACCCTCCCGACCGAACCGGCGCGCGACGGCCGCACCCAGACCAGGACCTGCTCCGACGATCGCGATCGTTGCCATGATCAACCCTTCTCGATGCTTCGATACTCGGTGCGAGCACGGTCCGGGTGGCATTCGACCTCGAATGGCGCCCGAATCGCAGAAAAGCGCCCGAAAAAGGGCGCTGATCTGGAAAAAATGGCGGTGACGGTGGGATTTGAACCCACGGTAGGGGGTTACCCTACACAACTTTTCGAGAGTTGCACCTTCGGCCGCTCGGACACGTCACCGCCGACCAGCTTACGACACGCCACGGGCTCGCGCGAACCCGCAGCGAGCGCAGCATCCGCTCAGCCCTTCTCCACGAGGTCGGCCGTACCCGCGATCAGGTCGACGACCTCCGCGGGATCGGGCATCTGGACGGCGAAGACGTAGGTGGCGGTGAACCCGGTGTCGGCGATCTCGCGCACGGTCGCCGCCACGCTCTCCGGCGTCGAGGCGGGGGTCACCGGGATCATCGCGGTCTTCTCGATGTCGTCGTAGTCGCGTCCCACCGTCTCGCAGTGCGCGCGCAGAACGTCGAGCTTGCGGGCCGACTCGGCCGAGAACGAGATGTTGCAGGCGTCGGCGTACTGGGCGACCATGCGCAGCGTCTTGCGCTCGCCGCTGCCGCCGATCATGAGATACGGATGCGGCCGAGTGATGCTCTGCGGGGAGTTGAGCGTGCGCCCGAGTCGGTACGTCTCCCCTTCGTAGGGCTCCTCGGAGTCCGACCACATCTGCAGACAGATCTGGATCTGCTCCTCCAACCGGCGGAAGCGCTCGGCCACCGGCGGGAACTCGAAGCCGAGACCGGCCGACTCCTCCTCGTTCCACGCGGCGCCGATTCCGAGACCCACGCGTCCGCCCGAGAGCACGTTGAGGGTGGTCACGGTCTTCGCCAGCAGCGCCGGTACACGGTAGATGACACCGGTGACCAGTGTGTGGAGGAGCGCCTTCTCGGTATGCGCGACGAGGAAGCCGAGCGTCGCGTAGGCCTCGAGCATCTCGTGCTCGACCGGTCCGATGCCCGGCAGCTGCCAGAAGTGGTCCATGACGGTGATGCGCTGAATGCCCGCGGCTTCCGCGTTGCGCGCATGCCGGGCCAGCGCCGGCCCCAGCTCGGTGGGCCCGCTGTCCCAGGTGAAGTCCGCGATGTGAAGTCCGAATTCCATCAGCCGCTCCGTTCGACGCGACCGGGCGCTGCGCCGGGTCTCGGGCCAGGCTACGTCTCGCCGCGCGGATCGGGAACAGGTCGCATCCCCCGGGCCTGCGGACGGGATTCCGGGCGATCGGTCACCGTCGAGAAAAACACCTGCGCAGCATCCCGCCCCCTGCGAAACTGAGCCCATGAGCGTGATCGAGAACTCGAAGCTGACCGTCGTGGGTGCCGGAAGCGTCGGATCGAGCGTGGCGTACGCCGCGTTGATCCGCGGATCTGCCCGGCACGTCGCCCTCTACGACATCGCCACCGCGAAGGTCGAGGCCGAGGTGCTCGACCTCGCGCACGGCACGCAGTTCACCGGCACGAGCGACATCATCGGCGGCAGCGACCTGTCGGTCGTCGAGGGTTCGCACGTCGTGGTGGTCACCGCCGGCGCGAAGCAGAACCCCGGGCAGTCGCGCATCGAACTGGCTGCGACGAACGCCGGCATCCTCCGCACGATGATGCCTCAACTCCTCGAGGCCGCCCCCGACGCGATCTACGTGATCGTGACCAACCCCTGCGACGTGCTCACGGTGCTCGCGCAGGAGGCGACGAACCTCCCCCGCGAACGGATCTTCGCCTCCGGCACGGTGCTCGACACGTCTCGACTGCGGTGGATCCTCGCCAAGCGCGCCGGAGTGTCGACCTCGAGCGTGCACGCCTACATCGTGGGCGAGCACGGCGACACCGAGTTCCCGCTCTGGTCGCGCGCCACGATCGGCACGGTGCCGATCCTCGAGTGGGAGGCCCCCGGCCACCCGCGGATGACCCAGGACGAACTCGACGCGATCGCGATCGACGTGCGCGACGCGGCCTACAAGGTGATCCAGGGAAAGGGTGCGACGAACTACGCGATCGGGCTCTCCAGCGCGCGGATCGTCGAGGCCGTCCTCGGAGACGAGCACGCGGTCATGCCGGTCAGCACGGTGCTGAACGGCTTCCACGGCCTCGACGGCGTCGCCCTGTCGGTGCCCTCCATCGTCAGTGCCGCCGGCGCGGTCCCGATCCCCGAGACCTCCTTCTCCGATCACGAGCACACGCTGCTGCGTCGCTCGGCCGACGCGCTGTCGACGGTGGCCGAGTCGCTGCGCGGCGCTTAGGACAGCGCGCTCGTCGAAGGGTCGCTTCCGTTCGGGTCGGTTCGGCGCAGGCGTCCGCTCACGACGCCGTCGGCGCCTTGTCGAAGTGCAGGCAGTTGATGCCGAACACGGCGTCGGGCTCGAGCCGGAACACGGGATCGAGCACCTCCTGCACGACCATCTCGAGCGTGTAATGGGTCTCGGCCGCGAGCAGGTGGCCCGCGTAGGCGGCCCCGCCTTCGCCCTTCGCCCCGGCGGCGAGGTGCAGATGCACGACCGTCCGACCGTTCACGGTTCCTATCGATCCGGCACCCACCCCCTCGAGGTAGGCGACCTCCACCTGATCGGGGAGGGGCGGCTCGGGGTCGACCATCGCCCCGTTCGTGGCGATGAGGCGGGCGCTGCGCAGCGCCCCGAAGAACATGTCCACCGTCGCGGAGGTGACGCCCTCCCGCTCCGCCCACCGCGTGACCGTTGCGAGCACCTCCTCACCGGGCTCCAGCACCAGCATCCACCGACGACCCAGGGTGACATTCGCCGCGCGCACGTCAGCCCACCGCCCCGGTGCGCACCTGAGCGATCCACCCGTCGACCTGCGCGCGGGGGGCGAAGCTCGACACGAAGCTGTTCTCCGCCAGCCGCCGCATGGTCTCGTCGTCGAGTTGCAGGGCGTCGCGCACCTGTTGCAGGTTGTCGTCGACGTACCCGCCGAAGTAGGCGGGGTCGTCGCTGTGGATGCTGACGAGCAGCCCCTCTTCGAGCATCACCGGCAGAGGATGGGCCGACAGCTCCGGCGGTGCGGTGCGCAGAGCGAGGTTCGACAGCGGGCACACGGTCAAGGCGACACCCTCATCGCGCAGCCGGGCGACGAGCGCCGGGTCTTCCAGAGCACGGTTGCCGTGGTCGATCCGCTCCACTCCGAGCACGTCCAGCGCCTCCCACACGTAGTCCGGTCCGCCTTCCTCGCCGGCATGCGCGACGCGGTGGAGCCCCTCGGCGGCGGCGCGGGCATAGACGTCGCGGAACAGGGACGGCGGGTAGCCGACCTCGGTCGAGTCGAGCCCGACCCCGATGAATCGGTCGCGCAACGGCAGCGCCGCCTCGAAGACCTCCATGGCGGCCTCGGGTCCGAGATCGCGAAGGAAGCACAGGATGAGATCGGCCGACATCCCGCGCGAGCGCGCCGCGTCGACGGCCGCTCCGAGGCCCTCGACGACCGCCTCGATGGGAACACCGCGCCGTACGTGGGCTTGAGGATCGAAGAAGACCTCCGCTCGGACTACTCCCGCGGCCGCTGCGCGGCGGAAGTACATCTCGCCGAGCTCGGCGAAGTCCTCATCGGTTCGCAGCACGGCGGTGTTCGCCTCGTAGACGTCGAGGAAGTCCTGCAGGCGGGTGAACGCGTAGGTCGCACGCAGCTCGTCGACGTCATAGGTCGGCAGGTCGATGCCGTTGCGGCGCGCAAGACGAACGAGGAGGTCCGGCTCCAAGGTGCCCTCGATGTGTACGTGCAGTTCGGCCGTCGGCCCCATCATCTACCTCCGCGCATCTGCCGACCGCGTGCGTCGCCCGGCACCCCTCGAGCAAACCACGTCCCGCGTCCCGGTCCCACATCGACGATCGACCGCAGGGCCGGAGGCGCACCGGCCGTGATGTCGCAGGCGCGGGCTAGCCTGATTCCATGGCCACCCGACGCTCCGCTCCCCCCGCACCGTACCGGTGCACCGAGTGCGGGTGGACCACGTCGAAGTGGGCCGGGCGTTGTGCCGAGTGCCAGCAATGGGGCACCGTCGTCGAGGTCGCCGAGCAGACCGGCATCCTGCGCTCCATCAGCGCCGTCGCTCCCACGGCATCACGCGCCGCGAGACCCATCACACAGATCGACACCACCGACGCACCCCGCCGCACGAGCGGCGTGGGCGAGTTCGACCGGGTGCTCGGGGGCGGCATCGTTCCGGGCGCCGCCATCCTGCTCAGCGGTGAGCCGGGCGTCGGCAAATCGACGCTGCTGCTCGAGGTGGCTGCGCAGAGCGCCCGGGCCGGCCGACGCGTCCTCTACGCCAGCGCCGAGGAGTCCACCGCCCAGGTACGCCTGCGCGCCGAGCGCACCGGCGCGCTGCACGACGAGCTCTATCTCGCGGCCGAGACCGACCTGGCGACGATCCTCGGCCACGTCGACGAGGTCGCGCCCGAGCTCCTGATCGTCGACTCGGTGCAGACGGTGTCGTCGTCGATGTCCGATGGAGCGGCCGGTCAGCCGAGCCAGGTGCGCGAGGTCGCCTCGACCCTCATCCGCACCGCGAAAGAGCGCGGGCTCCCCGTCATCATCGTCGGACACGTCACCAAAGACGGATCCATCGCCGGCCCGCGCATCCTCGAGCACCTCGTCGACGTGGTCTGCCAGTTCGAGGGCGACCGCCAGACGTCGCTGCGCTTCGTACGCGCGCTCAAGAACCGGTTCGGCCCGACCGACGAGGTCGGATGCTTCGACATGACCGGCGACGGGATCACCGAGGTGCCCGACCCCAGCAGTCTCTTCCTCGGCCACGGCGACCCCGTTCCCGGCACGTGCGTGACGATCGCCTTGGAGGGGCGCCGCGCACTGCCCGTCGAGGTGCAGGCGCTGACCATACCCACCCAGGCACCCAATCCGCGGCGGATCGTCAGCGGCGTCGACTCGGCCCGCGTGGCGATGGTGCTCGCGGTGCTCGAGAAGCGCACCGGTCTCGATGTCTCGAAGAACGACGTCTACGTCTCGACCGTCGGCGGGGTCCGCCTCGTCGAGCCCGCCGCCGACCTCGCGATCGCGATCGCCGTCTCGGGCGCGATGAACAATCGGGCCACTCCCCCGCAATCGGCGGCGGTCGGCGAGCTCAGCCTCGCCGGTGAGATCCGCCCGGTCACGCAGTCGGCGCAACGGAGATCGGAAGCCGCGCGACTCGGATATCGCCATCTCGTCGATGAGCGGTCGAAGAGCCTCAGCGGCGCCCTGAACGACCTGCAGTTGCGTCACGCCCCTCGGCGCGACGACAAGCCCGATTTCTGATCGGGGATGGGGTCGAGGCTAGTTCCGACCGGGACGACGCCGTCGCGGGTCGGCGAGACTCAGCGCGACCGGAAAAACGAGGCCTGCGGCGCACACGGCGCCCACGATCAGGAACTCCATTCGGCCGAGTCTGCCACGAACCGGCTGCGGGGTCGACCCGGGCGCCGATCAGGCCTCGAGCGCTGCCAGCAGATCGGTCGGCGACGACTGCAGCGGGTGCGGCCCGGCGATGTCGAGGAACACGGTCGTGATCGCGTTCTCGTGAGCGGTGAGGAACGCCCGCAGCCACGCGGGCGACTGCAGCGCGACATCGGGCGGCAGCGTCTCGGGCTTGTGCGCCGCATCGCTGAATAGCAGCAGAGCGACGTCGCCGGTGTTCGGGTCGCGATAGGTCCACACGTCACCCGCGTCGAGAGGATCGTCGAGCGCACCCACGCGGATGAGCGGCGCCACGGTCGGACCGTGCCGCAGCGCGAACGCGACGGCGGCCATGTCCTGCGTCTGCAGTGCGTCCGTCAGGGCGGTGTTGCGGAACTCCAGGTCGGAGGCTTTTCTTCCGCGCTTCTTACCGGGCATCACACCAACCTACCCGGGCAGGCTTGGGGCTCCTCCGATGACGACGGGCCCCCTCGACACGACCGGAGCCGGCGTGTACCGTCGACCCGATCGCATCGTTCGTGGCCATGCGAAAGGCCCTCTCGAATCGCCCAGTTGGGGGCTGAAAGATTCGAGAGGGCCCACTGCTTCCCGCGAACGCTCGAACTCGGTCCGTTGGGGACGGTCGAGTGCTACCTGCTGGGGACAGTGACGAGACGCCCGTTTGCGGGGAACTCCCTCAGGATATCCACGGCAATCCGGTCCGTCTGTCCACCGTTTGGGGGACAAATTCGCTACTCGAGCTGGAATGCCGCCGTATTCGACGACGACAGCCCGCCGATCGCCACGCTGAGGCGGTAGGTCGCGCCGCCACCGGCAGCCTGCGGCCGATCTCCCTGGCAGGTGTCCACCGATGAACGGGTGCGGTCCCAGGTCAGCGGGGTAGCGCTGGTGACCTGCTGGCCCGCCGACAGCAGCACCGTCATGTCGCTCGGCTCGGTCTGGCAGTCGGTCGAGCGCCACCAGATGTCGGGCCCGCTCGAGATCGTGAACGCCTGAGCGCTCGTGCCGACGTTCAGCGTGCAGTCGGTCGTGCTTTGGTTCGTCAGTCGGATCGACAACTGCGGATTCTGCCCGGCGGCGTAGACGGTCTGATCGGTCACCGCCTCGATGAGGAGATCGGCGGCGATGCAGGGCTCCGCGCTGGGCGTGAGCTCGGGCGCCGGTTCTTCGGCCTCGGCCTCCGGCACCGGGGTCTCGGCGTCGGTCTCCGGTGCGGCGGACTCGCTCGCCGACGGCGATGACGACGGCGACGGCGACGACACCGGCAGGGTCTGAGTCGATGCGGAGCTCTGCCACGGCTGCGCGATGAACAGCCACACGAGCCCGGCGACCACGATCAGCGCTGTGAGCAGCACGACGAGACGTCGACGCCGGTAGACGGCCGGCGAGTGCTTTCTGCGCCGAGAGGTGGAACCGCTCATGATCTCAGGGTAGGCGCGGGAGCGCCCAGCACCCGTTCGGCGCGCCTAGGCTCCGAGCGTCTTCAGCATTCGCGTGTTGCCGAGTGTGTTCGGCTTCACATGCGCCAGGTCGAGGAACTCGGCGACGCCCTCGTCGGGACTGCGGATGAGCTGCGAGTACACGTCGGGGTCGACAACCTGCTCGCCGATGGGGGCGAACCCTCGTCGTTCGAAGAAGTCGACCTCGAACGTGAGGCAGAACAGACGTCGCACGCCGAGAGTGGTCGCACGGTCCTCCAGCGCATCGACGATCAGCCGGCCGACGCCGCGGTGCAGCCATCCATCGGCCACGATCAGAGTGCGCACCTCGGCGAGGTCTTCCCACATCACGTGGAGCGCGCCGCATCCGATGAGCCGTCCGTCGGTGTCTTCGGCGACGACGAACTCCTGCACCGCCTCGTAGAGCACGACGAGGTCTTTGCCCAGGAGGATCCGCCGCTGCACGAACGGCTCGAGCAGGTCGCGGATCGCTCGCACGTCGCCCGTGCGAGCCGGACGCACGGTGTACGAACTCATCCTGCAACCCTACGCCCGGCGCCGACCGGAACGACGAAGGGGCGGATGCTTCGCAGCATCCGCCCCTTCGTTCGTGGCCGTCGTGTCAGCTCGTCGCCGTGATGTCGGGCGTCGCGGTGATCTCGCCGCCGGTGGCCACACCGACGGCCACCTTGTCGCCGCGAGGCGTCGTCTCGAACGTGAACTTGCCGTTCTCGAGCTCGACCTTGACGTGGTCTCCCGAGTTCAGCTCGCCGTGCAGGATCTGCTCGCTGAGGCGGTCCTCCACCTCGCGCTGCATCGCCCGGCGGAGGGGGCGTGCACCGAGCGTCGGGTCGAACCCGATCTCGATGAGCTTCTCCTTGGCGGCCTGCGACAGCTCGATCGTCATATCGCGGTCGAGCAGACGGTCGGCGAGGCGCTTGGTGAACAGATCGACGATCTGCACCAGTTCGTCCTTCGACAGCTGCGGGAAGACGATGACGTCGTCGACGCGGTTGAGGAACTCGGGCTTGAAGTGCCGCTTCAGCTCTTCGTCGACCTTGCCCTTCATGCGCTCGTAGCTCGTCTGCGCGTTGCCCTCGACCTGGAACCCGACCGGGCCGCCGGCGATGGCCGACGAACCGAGGTTGGTGGTCATGATGATGACCGTGTTCTTGAAGTCGACGACGCGGCCCTGACCATCGGTCAGACGACCCTCTTCGAGGATCTGCAGCAGCGAGTTAAAGATGTCGGGGTGCGCCTTCTCGATCTCGTCGAAGAGCACGACCGAGAACGGCTTGCGCCGCACCTTCTCGGTGAGCTGGCCGCCCTCTTCGAATCCGACGAACCCGGGAGGGGCGCCGAACAGACGCGAGACGGTGTGCTTCTCGCCGTACTCCGACATGTCGAGCGAGATCAGCGCGCCCTCGTCGTCGAAGAGGAACTCGGCGAGCGCCTTGGCCAGCTCGGTCTTACCGACACCGGTCGGGCCGGCGAAGATGAACGAGCCCGAGGGGCGCTTGGGGTCCTTGAGGCCGGCGCGCTGACGACGGATCGTCTTCGCGAGGGCCGAGATCGCCTCTTCCTGGCCGACGACGCGCTGGTGCAGCGCCTTCTCCATGAAGACGAGCCGGCTCGACTCCTCCTCGGTGAGCTTGAAGACCGGGATGCCGGTGGCCTGCGCGAGAACCTCGGCGATCAGACCCTCGTCGACGATAGCGTGCGACGCGACGTCGCCCGTGCGCCACTGCTTCTCGAGGCGCAGGCGCTCGGCGAGGAGCGATTTCTCCTCGTCGCGCAGCGACGCGGCCTTCTCGAAGTCCTGCTCCTCGGAGGCGACCTCCTTGTCCTGGCGGACCTTGGCGATCTTCTCGTCGAACTCGCGGAGCTCCGGGGGGCTCGAGAGGATCGACAGGCGCAGGCGCGCGCCGGCCTCGTCGATCAGGTCGATGGCCTTGTCGGGGAGGAAGCGGTCGGAGATGTACCGGTCGGCGAGGTTCGCCGCGGCGACGATCGCGCCGTCGGTGATCTGCACCTTGTGGTGCGCCTCGTAGCGGTCGCGCAGCCCCTTCAGGATGTTGATCGCGTGGGGCAGGCTCGGCTCGGCGACCTGGATCGGCTGGAAACGGCGCTCGAGCGCAGCATCCTTCTCGAAGTGCTTGCGGTACTCGTCGAGCGTGGTGGCACCGATCGTCTGCAGCTCTCCGCGGGCGAGGAGCGGCTTCAGGATGGATGCGGCGTCGATCGCGCCTTCGGCGGCACCGGCTCCGACGAGGGTGTGGATCTCGTCGATGAACACGATGATGTCGCCGCGGGTGCGGATCTCCTTGGTGACCTTCTTCAGGCGCTCCTCGAAGTCGCCGCGGTAGCGGGAACCGGCGATGAGCGATCCGAGGTCGAGGGAGTAGACCTGCTTGTCCTTGAGCGTCTCGGGCACATCGCCCTTGACGATCGCGATCGCGAGACCCTCGACGACGGCGGTCTTGCCGACGCCCGGCTCACCGATGAGGACGGGGTTGTTCTTCGAGCGACGCGAGAGGATCTGCATGACCCGCTCGATCTCCTTCTCGCGCCCGATCACGGGGTCGAGCTTGTTGTCGCGGGCGCTCTGAGTGAGGTTGCGGCCGAACTGGTCGAGCACGGCGGAGCCGCCCTGTGCGGCCTGCCCCGACTCGTTCGCTGCGCCGCTGACGGCGGCGGGCTCCTTGCCCTGGTAGCCGGAGAGCAGCTGGATGACCTGCTGGCGCACCTTGTTCAGGTCGGCGCCGAGCTTGACGAGCACCTGAGCGGCGACTCCCTCACCCTCGCGGATGAGCCCGAGCAGAATGTGCTCGGTGCCGATGTAGTTGTGGCCCAGCTGCAGCGCTTCGCGCAGCGACAGCTCGAGCACCTTCTTCGCGCGCGGCGTGAAGGGGATGTGGCCGGTCGGCTGCTGCTGACCCTGGCCGATGATGTCCTGTACCTGCTCGCGCACCGCGTCGAGCGAGATGCCGAGCGATTCGAGGGCCTTGGCGGCGACTCCCTCACCCTCATGGATGAGACCGAGCAGGATGTGCTCGGTGCCGATGTAGTTGTGGTTGAGCATCTTCGCCTCTTCTTGGGCGAGCACAACCACGCGACGAGCACGGTCGGTGAATCTCTCGAACATCCTCAGTCCCTTTCCGGTGTGGGCTGACAGGCGTTGTGGGGGTGGCAGGCGCACAGCCCCGCGCCGTACATCGAGAGTAACGACGGCCCGGGAGCTGGGGCCCCGTGTTCGCTGGGGGCATAGCGCCGCCGGCGTGAGGCCGGGAACTCGCGGTTGACACGACAGACGTATCGTTTATCGTTGTTATCGATATTCGTTAGTAACGCTGATCGATATGGAGCGATGATGTCCCCCCAGACGAAGACCGAACGCGCGCTCTCCCGCCCCGACGCCGCCGCCCTGATCGGATTCATGGTCAGCGGCGCGGTGATCGCGGTGTGGGTGGTGGTCAATGCCGTCCGACGCGTGCTCGAAGTGGTTCCGAACCGCGACGTACCGGTGACGGCCGTCTTCGACGGCACACGGGCCCAGGCACCGCTCGGCCCCGACGGCGCCGCCGTGACGGTGGAACTCGCGACCGCCCGGCTCATCGCGCCGGAGCTGCCCGTCGCATCCGTCATCGCACTCGTGATCGAGCAGATCGCCCTCGTCGCGACGGTTCTCGTGGTGGTCGGTGCCCTCCTGTGGCTGACGAAGAACATCGTGCGGGGCACGATCTTCTCGCGCACGAACACGGCGCTCGTCTCGACGGCGGGGATCGTCGGGCTGCTCGGTTTCTGCGCGGTGCCGTTCTTCGCGAACATGGGCGCGAACGGGGCGTTCGCCTGGATCTCGGATCGCACGTTCGACAACGCGGTGATGTCGGTGGATCTGTTCCCGCTGCTCCTGCTGGCCTTCATCGCCGCCCTCGCCAGCACCGTGTTCACGGTCGGCGACCGGCTGCAGCGCGAGACCGAGGGGCTCGTCTGATGGATCTGGGCACGGTCAATCTGCTTCTCGCCATCGCCGCCGTCGTCGCGCTCGTCGGTGCCGCGGCGCTCGTGGTGCGATCGGTGCGCCGGACGTGGTCGCACGACAGTCCCTTGAGCCTCCCGGAAACGGTCGTGGTGTCGGTCATCGGCAGCGGCGCCCTCCTCGGCATCCCCCTGTCGCTGTACGGGCTCATCGCCTCGGGCGTGCAGCTCGCGAACACTGCCGCGGTGCGGGTCAACAGCATCGCCGTAAGCGGTGGCGAGTACCCGCCGATCCTCCGCGCATCCGACGCCCCCGTCGACGCCGGCTATGAGACGGCGTGGATCGAGGTCGCCAATCTCCCCGCGGGAGCGCGTTGGCTGCTGTGGGGCGAGCAGGCACTGACCACGCTCATCGGACTCACGATCGCCGTGGCCGTCGCCTGGCTCGCGCTCGCCCTCCTGCGTGGACGCCCGTTCACCCGCACCTTTCCATGGGTGCTCGCGATCGTCGCCATCGCCATCATGGTCGGCGGGATCGGCTCGCAGTTCGTCGGGGCCCTCGCCCGCTCCGAGACGGTCGCCTTCCTCGGCGATCCGCAGGTCATCACGGGAGCGGGCGGCTTCTCCGCGTTCTCGTTCGCGCTCGACCTCGGGCCCATCGGGTGGGGACTCGGCATCGGCCTGGTCGCGGGGGCGTTCCAGATCGGCACGCGTCTCCAGCGCGAGACGGCGGGTCTCGTATGAGCCCCGCGGCAGACGACGAGGGCCCCACTGGAATCCACTGCCGGCTGGACGAGCTGCTCGCCGCCCGCGGCATGACCCTCACGCGCCTCAGCGAGATCGTCGGGGTGAGTGTCGTGAACCTCTCCGTCCTGAAGAACGACCGCGCCCGCGCGATCCGCTACTCGACCCTCTCGGCCGTGTGCCGCGCCCTGGAGTGCGAGCCCGGCGACCTCCTGGTGCTCGCGCGCGACTGACGCGCAGCATCCTCTCTGTACACAGGGATCGGCCGAAACGCCCCGCCTGGCGCGATGTCTCAGCCGATCCGTGGGTCTCGTGGCACCGTGGGTGACGACGGATGCTGCGCACTACCGCACGAGCGGGCTGTCGGGGAATCCTCGGCTACGCGAACCGGCTGCCGAATATCCTCAGTCCATGAACCGACGCGCGAAGCGAGACCCCGACAGTCATAGACCCGGCGCCCATTTGGGCGCATCCCGCACGATCGGAGTCGCACTGTGAGCGGCGACCTGATCTTCAACATCGTCCTGGTTCTGGTCTTCGTGCTCATCGGCGGCGTCTTCGCCGCCACCGAGATGGCGCTCGTCACCCTTCGCGAGAGCCAGCTCAACGCGATCGCCGCGCGCGGCAAGCGCGGCGAGAAGGTGGCCTCCCTCGCGCGCAACCCCAACCGCTTCCTCTCGGCCGTGCAGATCGGCGTCACCGTGGCCGGGTTCCTCTCGGCCGCCTACGGAGCATCGTCGATCTCGCCCTACCTCGAGCCGCTGCTCGTCGCGATCGGCATGACGCCCGAGGTCGCCGACGGCGTCTCGACGGTCGTGCTCACGCTTGTCATCGCCTACTTCTCGCTTGTGCTCGGCGAGCTGGTGCCCAAGCGTCTGGCGATCCAGCGCAACGCCCAGTTCTCCTACGCCGTGGCCCCCGTGCTCAACGGGTTCGCCGTGCTGATGCGCCCGGTGATCTGGCTGCTGTCGGTGTCGACGAACGCGCTTGTACGCCTCCTCGGCGGCGACCCCGACAAGAACGCCGACGAGATGACCGACGACGAGCTGCGCGACATCGTCTCGAGCCACGGCGGACTGCCCGAGGACGAGCGACGCATCCTCGACGACGTGCTGTCACTGCGCGATCGGCAGATCAGCGAGGTCATGCGCCCTCGCCTCGAGGTGATCGCCCTCGACGTCGCGATGACCATCGCCGACGCCGTCGAACGCGTGCAGCATCTCCCCTACTCCCGCTACCCGATCACCGATTCGTCGATCGACGACATCATCGGGTTCGTGCACGTCCGCGATCTCTACGACGCCGCGTCCGCCGACCCGACGCGCGCCGTGTCGGAGATCGCGCGCGAGATCAGCTACCTGCCGGCATCGTCGCGGGTGCTGCCGACGCTGACCAAGATGCGTGCCGAAGAGCTGCACATCGCCGTCGTCGTCGACGAATACGGCGGGACCGACGGGATCGTCACCCTCGAGGACCTCGTCGAGGAGGTCGTGGGCGAGATCTTCGACGAGTACGACGTCGAAGCAGCAGCCAACCCCGACGACCCCGCGGGTGGCACGTTCGACGGGCGCCTGAACCTGCAGGACTTCGAGGAGGCCTCGGGCGTCGAGCTCGAACGCGGAACCTACGACACCCTGGCGGGCTTCATCATGGATCGCCTGGGACGCATTCCGGCGGTCGGCGACACCGTCGCCGTGCCCGACGCGACCCTGCGCGTGCAGCAGATGGAGAGGCGCCGCGTCGCGGAGGTCGCCGTCATCCGCACGGGCGCAGACCCCGACGACGCCGAGGAGGCGCCGGTCGTCTGACGCGAGTCCCGGTCGTCGCGCTCAGTTCACGCCGGCGACCGGGATGCGGGTTCCTTCGAGCCCGTCGCCCTGGAGCACCAGCTCGTAGGCGGTGTCGCTCTCGATGCCGGGGACCTCCCCCAGCGTCACCCGCGGGGCGAAGTCGCTCGTGCAGATCCTGTCGGCGGGCGACTCGGCCAGCGTGACGGTGATCTCACCCGGCGCGCTCACGAGGGCGTCCTGCACGACGGGCGGGCATCCGGACGACCCCCAGGTGAGCAGGGCGAACACGCCGTCGGCGCTGCTCCAGCCGGCGGTCGGGACGCCGCCGTCCTCGAGACCGTCCGAGGGGACGAGCCCGGCGACACCCGCCAGCTCGGTCGATCCGCTCGCCTCCGTGCCCGACACGGCGATCTCGAGATCCTCGGCGGGGTCGACGCCCTCGGGCACGACCACGGCGAAGGCCCGCAGCACGTAGTCGCGCGTGCACGCCTGGTCTGCCGGCGGATCGGCGAGCTCCACAGTCAGCACCCCGTCGGCGTAGGCGACGTCGGAGGCCACCGGCACGCACGTCGAGCTTCCCCGGGTCAGGACGGCGATCATCGTCCCGCCACCGAGCCAGGCTGCGTCGATGTCGGCGTCGGCCGGCGCGCTCGCGTCGTCCGAGGGCGATGCCGCGGGGGTTCCGGAAGAGGACCCGGGGGCGGAGGGGGTCGCGCATGCGGCGAGACCTCCGGCCAGCAGGAGGAGCGAGGCGGCTGCGGCCAGGATCGACGTCGTGCGTGTCATTGAGGCGGACCTTCCGAGTGGGGGCGTGCTCCCATCCTGCACAGAAAGGCGCCATGACGCACGACGCAGGGGCGGATGCTGCGCGCTACTGCAGCGCGGAGGTCAGCCTCGCGAGGTTGTCGAGCACGGTGGAACGCAGCGGCTGCTTGCGCCACTCCTCCACCGTGAGCTCACGGCTCAGATCGCGGTACATGTCTTCGACGGCATGCAGGTCGCGGACGAATTCGTCGCCGCGTACGAGCATCGAGATCTCGAGGTTGAGACCGAAGGAGCGCATGTCCATGTTGCTCGATCCGATGACGGCGACGTCGTCGTCGATCGTCAGGCTCTTGGAATGCAGGATGTAGGGCCTTCGATACATCCAGATCTTCACGCCTGCTCGCAGGAGGGCTTCGTAGTAGCTCCGCTGCGCGTGGTAGACCATGGCCTGGTCGCCCTCCTCGGAGACGAACAGCTCGACGTGCACGCCCTTCTGACAGGCGGTCGTGATCGCGAGCAGCAGCGCCTCGTCGGGCACGAAGTAGGGGCTGACGATGATGATCTTCTCCTCGGCCGCGAGGAGGAGCCCGAGGAACAGCTTCAGGTTGTTCTGGAAATCGAAGCCCGGGCCCGACGGGACGATCTGGCAGTCGAGGTCGCCCGGACCCGACGTGACGCTGGCGAGATCGATCTCTTCCGTGAGGATCTCATCGGTCTCGCTGTACCAGTCGCTGAGGAACACGGCGTTGATGCTGGCGACGACCGGACCCTGCACGCGCACCATGAGGTCGACCCAGTGCAGGCCCCGGCGGATGTTCTTCGGCAGGTTGTATGTGGAGTCGGTGACATTCTGCGAACCCATGTAGGCGAGGTCGCCGTCGATGACGAGGAGCTTGCGGTGGTTGCGGAGATCGGGGCGCTGGTACTTGCCCTTGAGCGGCTGCACCGGGAGCAGGAGGTGCCATCGGGCCCCCATCGCGTCGAGTCGCGCGAGGGTCTGCTTGTAGAAGGGCTTGCCCCGGTTCGCCCAGTGATCCAGAAGCACGCGAACGACCACACCCCGGGCCGCCGCCTGCTCGAGTGCGCGGAAGAAGCCCTCGGTCGCCGCATCCGACTGCAGGATGTAGAACTCGACGTGCACGTAGCGCTCGGCGCGGCCGATGGCCTCGGCCATGGCGTCGAGGCTCTCCTGGTAGTCGTGGATGATGCGCGCGTCGTTGTCGCCCGCCAACGGCATCGCACCCAGGTTGCGGTTCATACCCACCAGCGCGGTGAACCAGTGCGGGGCGTTCGGGCGGAGCGTTCCGAAGTCGAGCGAGTCGCTCGTGTCATGGAGGTACTCGTTGATCGCCGCCTGCTTGCGGCGGAGCTTCCTCGGCAACCGCGGGTTGCCGATGAGAAGGAACAGCAGCACCCCGATGAACGGGATGAAGTAGATCGCGAGCAGCCACGCCATCGCGGCCGTGGGCCGCCGGTTGCGCGGCACCACGATGATCGCGGTGATGCGGATGATCAGATCGACGACGAAGATCGTGACGACCCACCACGTCGCATCGAACGTGATGCTGACCACGAGACCTCCCGGCGAGCTGCTGCCCTCAGCGTAGCGGCGCGAGGGAGCGAGACCGCACGACGGGCGCGACCGGTGGGATCAGCGCTCGGAGGAAGTCGCTGTGGAGGAGACGGGGGCCAGTCCGCGCTTCGCGCGCTCCTCGGCCTCGATCTTCGCGTAGACCTTGCGCTCCGTGCGGTCCATGCGGATGACGTTGCGGATCACGAAGTAGAACACGACCGACACCACCACGGTCGGCAGAAGCGACCAGATCACGGCGGCGGCGTAGGAGTCCACACCTCAAGGATACGCGCTGTTCGCCGCCTCCTCCCCAACGGTGGATTCTCATCACTCCTCCACATCCGCGCCTCCCGTCGACGCGGGCGGATGCTCCGCTCACGACGGTGGGTGCATGACCCCGATCTTCAAGGCCACCACCGCCGCCGACTTCCTCGCCCTGGTCCCCCGTCTCGCGGGTTTCTCCCCCTCGCGAAGCCTCGTCCTCGTGCCGTTCGCGGGCAATCGCACGCTCGGCGTGATGCGACTCGACCTCCCCGACGACACCGACGACGTGGAACGGATGGCGTCCACCTTCATCGGCCTCATCTGTCGGATCGCAACCGCCGACGCCCTGGCACCCGTGGTCTACACCGACGCCGCCTTCGCCGAGTCCGAGGGCCTCCCCCACGACCGCCTGATGAGCGCTCTCCTCGCCCGGGCCGACATCTGCGGTCTCGACGTGCGTGACGCGCTCTGCGTCGCGTCCGACGGCTGGGGCTCCTACATCGATCCGGGATGCCCGCCGGAGGGGCGAGACCTCGCCGAGCTCCGCCTGGACCGCGCGGAGCTCGACGACCTCCCCCTCGACCCGGGAGATCAGTCCACCGGCCACACGCTGCCACCGGTCGACCTCGCCGAGAAGGAACGCGTCGGACGCGCACTTCACGACCTGTCCTTCGCGGTGTCGGTGCTGCAGAACGAGACCTGGGCCGACCCCGACGTGCCCGATGATCCCGCGCGGATCGACCCGCGCGCCCTCGCGGCCGCGGAGGCGCTCGACGACCTCCCCCTCCTCCTCGAGGACGCCCTCGACTGGGATCCGTCCCGTCTCGACGCCTTCCAGATCGCGACCCTCGGGTGGTCGCTCGCTCGGCCCGCGCTGCGCGACATCGCCCTCACGCAGTGGTGCCGTGACCTTGAGGCCGGAGACCGTGCCGCCGAGGCGCAGCTGCGGTGGCAGGACGGCGAGACGTATCCCGACGAGCTCGCGTCGTCGATGTGGGGCGAAGGGCCTCGGCCCGATCCGGAGAGGCTGGGCCTCGCCCTCGAGCTGTCGAGGCGGGTCGCCGCCGCCGTTCCGCGCGAGGATCGGCCGGGAGCGCTGGCCGCGTGCGCATGGCTGTCCTGGGCGCTCGGGCGATCGACTCACGCGGCCGCCTACGCCGGGGAGGCCGTGAAGATCGACCCCGCTCACGGTCTCAGCGAGATCGTGCTGACCTTCGTCGCGAACGCGCACCTGCCCGAGTGGGTCTTCGAACGCCCGGTGCCGCACGGGCCGGTGACGCAGGTGATCTGAGGCGGGCGAATGCGATTACTTGACGAGGGGGAAGAGGATCGTCTCGCGGATGCCGAGGCCCGTGATCGCCATGAGCAGGCGGTCGATCCCCATGCCCATGCCGCCGGTGGGCGGCATGCCGTGCTCGAGGGCCCGCAGGAACTCCTCGTCGATGCGCATGGCCTCGACATCGCCGCGAGCGGCGAGCTGCGCCTGCTCGACGAACCGCTCCCGCTGGATCACGGGGTCGATCAGCTCGGAGTACCCGGTGGCCAGCTCGAAGCCCCGCACGTAGAGGTCCCACTTCTCGACGACCCCGGCGATGGAACGGTGCTCGCGCACCAGGGGGCTCGTGTCGACGGGGAAGTCCATGACGAAGGTGGGGCGCGTCAGAGAGGGCTTCACGAAGTGCTCCCAGAGCTCCTCGACCCACTTGCCGTGCGTCGGGTGCGCCGGCTCGTCGACGCCGACCTCGGCTGCGAAGGCGGCGAGCTCGTCGGCCGACGTCTCGGGGGTGATGGAGCGACCGGATGCTTCGGACAGCGACGCGTACATCGAGATCCGGTCCCACTGACCACCGAGGTCGTACTCCGTGCCGTCCGCCCAGGTGACGGTGGTCGACCCGGCGACCGCGATCGCCGCGTTCTGCACGAGCTCCTGCGTCAGATCGGCGATGCCGTTGTAGTCGGTGTACGACTGGTAGGCCTCGAGCATCGCGAACTCGGGGCTGTGTGTGGAGTCGGCACCCTCGTTTCGGAAGTTGCGGTTGATCTCGAACACTCGGTCGATGCCGCCGACCACGGCGCGCTTGAGGAAGAGCTCCGGAGCGATGCGCAGGAACAACTCGGTGTCGAAGGCGTTCGAGCGCGTCACGAACGGCCGAGCACTGGCGCCGCCGTGCTGCACCTGCAGCATCGGCGTCTCGACCTCGACGAACTCGTGACCCGAGAACGTCTCGCGGAGGCTCGCGTTGACCTTCGCGCGGGCGAGCACCGTCTCGCGGGCGCGGTCGCGCACGATGAGATCGAGGAAGCGGCTGCGCACGCGGCTCTCCTCACTGAGCTCGGAGTGAAGGTTCGGCAGCGGCAGCACGGCCTTCGCAGCGATGCGCCAGTCGGCCACCATGATCGACAGCTCGCCGCGGCGGCTCGAGATGACCTCGCCCGAGACGTAGACGTGGTCGCCGAGGTCGACGAGTTCCTTCCATGCCTGGAGCGATTCCTCACCCACCGACGCGAGCGAGACCATCGCCTGGATGCGGCTGCCGTCGCCCGACTGCAGCGAGGCGAAACAGAGCTTGCCGGTGTTGCGGCTGAACACGATGCGCCCGGCGACGGCGGCCGTCACGCCCGTCTCGTCGCCCGCTTCGAGGTCGGCGAACCGCTCGCGCAGCGCGGGAATGGTGTCGGTGACAGGGACGGTCACCGGGTAGGGCCCTCCCGCAGCATCCGTCCGCTCGGCCAGCAGCCTCTCGCGCTTGGCGAGACGCACGGCCTTCTGCTCGATGACGTCGTCGTCGGGCGTTTCAGGGGCGGCGTCGGGGGCGTCGGTCATGCTCTCGATCCTACCGAGCGGCGTCGACCGACTCGGGCGCGGCCCCTCGCCCGAGTACCGCCTCAGGGCAGCGAGATCTCGGCGTTGTCGATGAAGCGGTGCCCGGCGACGGTCGCCGCGATGAGCGCGAGAGCTCGCCCCGAGTGCGCCTCGTCGACGGGGAGGAAGGTCGCCGGATCGACGACGTTGAGGTATTCCAGGCGGATGCGCTCCTCGCCCATGAGCGACGACTGCGCCGCCGCGATGCACGCGTCGACACCACGATCGGCGTTCGAGGCGGCGGCCTCGAGGGCGCGGGGCAGGAGCGCGGCAGCCCGACGATCGGCGGGTTCGAGCAGGTCGACACGGCTGGAGATCGGCAGACCGTCGTCGCTGCGCACGGTCGGCACGGTGGCGACCTCGATGTCGAAGAAGAGGTCGCGGATCATCCGTCGCACGAGGAAGACGCGCTGCAGATCGCGCTCGCCGTAGACGGCGACGTCGGGCCGGATCAGGTGGAAGAGGATCGCCTCGGCCGTGAGCAGGCCGTCGAAGTAGTACGGCCGTGTGCGCCCCTCGTAGCGGAGACCGAGGTCTCCCGCCGAGACGCGCGTGGTCGCGATGCCCGCGGGAAGGAGCTCCGCCGCGTCGGGTGCGAACACGACGTCGACGCCGAGCCTGTCGAGGAGCGCGTCGTCCTGCGCGCGTCGCACCGGGTAGGCCTCGACGTCTGCCGACGTGCGGAAGCGCAGCGGGTTCACGAACGATGCGACGACCACGAGGTCGGCGCTCTCCCGCGCCCGCTCGACGAGGTCGACATGGGCTTCGTGGAGGGCGCCGAGCGTCGACACCAGCGCGACCGACGCGGTGCCGCCTTCGGAGCCCGAGCGCAGCTCGGTGAGGCGGGAGCGCAGCGCGTCGAGGGAGCGGATCATCCGTCGATCGTAGCGTCGGGACCGAGCGGGTCCCTGTGCGGGGGCGTTCCCTCGGCGAGCGCCTGGTCGACGGTCGAGCGCACGAGGGCGGAGAGATAGCCTCCCGCGTTCTCGACGCCGAGGCGGGTGAGCATGCCGGCCGCCTGTCGCACGATCGAGCGCGAGAACTCCGTGGCCGTCGCGATCGCCTCGGCATACGCGGGTCGATCGGCATCAGCGACGACGACCGGCTCGCATCCCAGCTCGACCGCGAGCGCCTGGGCGATGGGCAGCACCGGCCCCGGCGCGGTGACGGCGGCGTAGCCCTGGCTGAGGGCGCGGAGGTCGATCGAGGTGCCGGTGAAGCTGATCGCCGGGTGTATCGCCAGCGGGATCGCGCCGGATCGCAGTGCCGGTTCGAGCACCGCGATGCCGTGCGCGGCGTCGGTGTGCAGAACGAGCTGACCGGGCTGCCATGCCCCGACCTCGGCGAGACCTGCGACGAGCCCGGCGAGCTCGTCGTGGGGAACCGCGATGACGACGAGCTCGCTGCGGCGGACGACCTCGTCGGCGGCCAGCACCGGCACCCCGGGAAGGATCGCCTCGACCCGGTCGTCGTCGGACCCCGAGGTGATCCCCACGAGCGCATGTCCCGCGCCGGCGAGCGCCGAACCGATCACGGGCCCGACCTTGCCCGCCCCGATGATGCCGACTCCGAGGCGTCCGTCGCGTCCTGGCCCGCTCATCGCGGAGTCCGATCCGGCGCGTCGACAGGCTCAGCGGGCGGCGCCACGGTGTCAGCGGGCGGGGCTGCGAGGTCAGCCGGCGCACTAACCGGTTCGAGGAGGGGCTCCCCCGCCGGAGTCTGATCGGGTTCGGACGACGCCCACCGGTGGCTGCGATCGCCGGCGGATGCGGCGACGATTCCGTCCGCGGCATCCTGGAATCCTCGCAGCGCGTCGTCGCGCTCGAGAATCCCCACGGTGGTCGTCACCGATCCCGCCACCACGTGCGCGGTGAGGTTCGCGACGCCCAGCATGCGGTCGATCGGCCCCTGCGCGATCCCGACGCTCTGCATGCGTGCCAGCGGGAAGACGCCGAGCGCACGCCAGATGAAACCCCGTCGGAGGAAGAGCGCGTCGGGCGTCAGCAGGTACCCGTTGCGTCGCCACGACAGCGGCCGCAGAAGCCGGGCGCGCGCGGGCGTCGTCGCGTACGGATCGTCGGCGCGGGGGCCGAGGATGCCCTGGTCGAAGACGAACGGCCAATCCTCGTCGGGGAGGGCCGGCAGCAGGAGCTTGAGCACGCGCTCGACGTCGGCGCGCGTGCCCACCGGCAGCACGGTCGTGAACTGGTCGGCGTTCGTGTCGCTGGCGGAACGGCCGGAGAGGCGGTTGACCGTGATCGACCACCAGCCGAACGGCCGCCAGAAGATCGACTGGCGCACCTCGACAGCGTGGACGCGCCCCGGCGGCAGAGTCTCGCTCACGGTCGTGAAGAGGCCGAAGGTGATCCGCGTACCGCTCGGCATGGGGGCGATCGAATAGCGCAGCGCCCGCGTGACAGACCTCACGTAGTAGGCGCCGAACCCGAGCACGGCGGGTACGAACGAGAACAGCACCCAGACCGAGCCGACGATGGAACCCACCACGATCGCCGCGATGAGCGCGATCAGCACGAGGGTCGTGCCGCTCAACAGGCGCGACGCGATGAGACGACCTGCGGGGATGTGCACCACCGATTCGGGCTCGACGTCGCCCTGGTCGTCGCCGTCGACGAGACCCGTCAGGCCCGCCCCGACGGCCGAAGCGGCCTGCCGCACGCGCGTGCCTGCGCTGCGTGCGGCGGCGCTCCCCCCGAGGCGGCGGCCCGACGCCAGTCGCAGGATGTCGGCGCGGATCGTCTCGGCGTTCGACGTCGAGAGGTACTCGAGCTTCACGTTCGAATCGGTGCCCGCCCCCACCACCTCGAGCTTGCCGACGCCGAGGAGACGCGCCACGAGGGGCCGCGTCAGGTTGACGCCCTGCACACGGTCGAGCGGTGCCCGCCGGTGCGTGCGGAAGAGCACGCCCGAGCGCACCTCGACGTCGTCGTCGGTGATGCGGAACGTGTGGAACCGCCACGACAGGGAGAACACCAGCAGCAGCACGACGACCGTGCCGAGCACAGCGAGGAGGGCGATCAGGATGAGGTTGCGGCTGACGAGGTAGTCGATCGGGTCGGGCGGCAGCTCGCCCTCGCTGAACTCCGGGGCGAAGGCCGGCAGCAGCCACTCGACGAGCCGCTCGCGCAGGTTCGCGATGATGATGCCCGCGACCACGAGGAGGAAGAGCCCCCCGCGCAGGAGCGGGGTGAGCGGATGCATCCGGTGCCACTCGCCGTCGCTGAGCGGCGAGCGCACCTCGTCCGCCGGGGGTGCGGGCGGGGCGGATGCTTCGCTCACAGGCCGGTCCGTCGGGTCTCGGCGACGTCGACGAGGGTGTCACGAAGATTCTCGGCGGCCTTCTGCGTCAGGCCCGGGATCGTCACGCCGGTGGAGGCTGCGGCAGTGACGAGCTTCAGCTGAGCGATCCCGAATCCGCGGTCGAGGGGACCGTGCGTGATGTCGATGAGCTGCATGCGCCCGTAGGGCACCGCGACCATGCGCTGCCAGAGGATGCCGCGGCGGAACACGAGATCGTCGCGCCGCAGCTGATACCCGTACGAGCGTGCCTGACGCGGCGTGATCGCGAGGGAGAAGAGGCAGACGAGCAGCACGAGTCCGGCGGGGATCCACGTCCACGGCTGGTCGAGCCACAGCTGCAGACCGATCGCCACCGCGAGCACGACGAGGGTGAACGCGCCGGTGGAGATGATCTGCACCCAGACGTAGGCGCGGGCGAGCTGATGCCAGGTTCCGTCGCCGAGCGGCAGGCGCGCCTCGGAGCGGGGCTCGATGATGCGGGTGAACGACCCCTCGTCGAGAACGGCCGCCGTCTCGCGGACACGCGCGTCGTCGGTGGGGTCAGTGGGCGACGCCTGCGGAGTCGCCTCCGGGTTGTTCGTCATCGTCGTCCTTCCGGATGGTGCACAGGTGCTCGGCGACCAGCGCCGCCGCGACGAGGATGCCGCCGCAGATCGCCGTGGCGATCGTCGTGCCCATCGAGCCTACCGAGGGGGTCACCGGACGGGTGAAGAGGAAGAGCAGGAGCCCGACCGCGACGCCCCCCACGGCCGCTCCGACGATGCTCGACGCTTTCGCCAGGATGGCGATGCGCAGCGCCCGGAACGGGTTGACGGCGGTGGTGGCGAGCCCCCGGGTGGCCCGCCGGATCGGGATGGCGAGCGCGATCACAGCGCCCCCGACCAGGAGGAGCAGGATCGGCAGCGTCACAGCCGGCGCGAACGTCGGCCGGCCCGCAGAGCTCAGGGCGGTGTCGAGCACGAACCCCGCGACGATGCCCAGCACGGCCGCGCCGACCAGCACCCCCGCGCCGGTGCGCTTCACCGCGCTCCTCGGAGATCGGCGATCAGGTCTGCGACGCGTCCGGCACCGGGGAGCTCGGCGTCCGGGTCGACCTCGTGCCAGGGCGCGAGCACGAACTCCCGCTCGGCCGCGCGCGGGTGGGGGAGTATCAGTCGGGCGTCGTTCGAGACCACCGCGCCGTACGAGACGAGATCGAGGTCGAGGGTGCGGTCCGCCCACCGCTCCCCCCGTTCGCGTCCGTGACGGGCTTCGATCTGATGCAGGTACGCCAGCAGCACCGACGGGGCGAGGCGGGTCGCCACCAGCGCGACGGCGTTGAGATAGCGCGGCGCCTCAGCATCCGGCCCGCTCGTGGTGACCGCCACCGTCTCCATGACCGCGGAAGTGCGCACGCGGTCGGTCAGCGGCAGCGCCGCGAGGTCGGTCAGCGCGGCCTCGAGGGTCGCCTCGCGGTCGCCGAGGTTGGCCCCGAGAGCCACGACGGCGATCGCGGGTCGCGGCCGGCCCTCGACGGCGACGTCGCTCACGGCGCGACCCCGAACCCGAACGGCACGGCGCGAGGGGCCGGTCGCGTGCGGCGGATCGTGACCGAGACGTCGGCGAACGGCACCGTGATCGGCGCCGAGGGCTTGTGGACGGTGACGACGGCTTGCTCGACGCGGGGATCGGTCAGCGCGTCGTCCGCGATCCGCGCGGCGAGGGTCTCGAGCAGGTTCACCGGATCGGTGCCGACGAGCGCCACGATCCGCTCCGCCAGTTCGCCGTAGTGGACCGTGTCGACGACGTCGTCGGATGCGGCGGCAGGGGCCGTGTCGATCCGCAACGTGAGGTCGACGACGAACTCCTGCCCCTGCGCACGTTCGTCGTCGTACACGCCGTGGTGGCCCCACGCGCGCACGCCGGTGAGGGTGATCTCGTCTACGGGGTCCATGTTCCCTCCGGGTTCTCGTCCGACCAGAGCGCCGCGACGCGGAGTGCGTCGCGGGTGGCGGCGACGTCGTGCACCCGCACGGCCCACGCTCCGTCTCGCGCGGACAGCGCGCTGGTGACGGCGGTCGCGAGGTCGCGGCGAGCGAGGGACGCATCGTCGCCGAGCGCCTCGCCCAGGAACCTCTTGCGGCTGGTGCCCACGAGCACCCGTGAGCCGAGGCCCACGAGCTGGGGCAGCGCTCGGAGGGTCTGCCAGTTCTGCGGTCCGCGCTTGCCGAATCCGATTCCCGGATCGAGCACGATCCGGCTCGGGGCGATGCCGGCGGCGGCCGCCGCGTCGACGCGCTCGATCAGCTCGGCCGAGAGCTCGCGCACGAGGTCGACGTAGTCGGCGCGGGCGTACATGTCGGCCGACGGACCGCGCCAGTGCCCCAGAACGATCTCGGCGTCGGTCGCGGCCACCGTCTCGAGCATGGCCGGGTCGGAGAGCCCGCCCGAGACGTCGTTGACGATGCGGGCGCCTGCCGCGATCGCCTCGCGAGCCGTGTCGGCGTTGAGGGTGTCGATGCTGACGACGGCGCCGGCCGCGGCGAGGGCTTCGATCACCGGCAGCACGCGTTGCTGCTCGACGCGCGGGCCGACCCTTTCGGCGCCCGGTCGGGTCGATTCACCGCCGACGTCGAGGATGTGGGCACCGTCGGCGCGCAGCCGCAGGCCGTGACCGACGGCGACGTCAGGATCGACGTAGCGCCCGCCGTCGCTGAACGAGTCGGGGGTGACGTTCACGATCCCCATGATGAGCGTCACGTCGTCACCGACCCCTGAGCCTGTACGGCCGACCCCTGAGCCTGTGCCACCGGTCCCTGCCCCTGTCGAAGGGAGATCAGCGCGATGAGCTCGGCGCGCGCCGCCGGGTCGGCGAGTTCTCCTCGGGCGGCGATCGTGACGGTGGTGGCGTTCTTCTGCTGCGCACCGCGCATCGTCACGCACTCGTGCGAGGCGTCGAGCACGACGAGAACCCCTCGCGCGTCGAGCGACGCCGCGATCGTGTCGGCGATCTGCTCGCCCAGGCGCTCCTGCACCTGCGGGCGGGCGGCGAGCACCTCGACGACCTTCGACAGCGCCCCGAGGCCAACGACCTGCTCGCCCGGCAGGTACGCGAGATGCGCCACCCCGCGGAAGGGGAGCAGGTGGTGCTCGCAGATGGAACGGAAATCGACCCCGCGCAGCATCACCGCACCCGACGGCACCGTTTCGGGCGCCGGGCCCCGCGAGATCGAGATCGTGTGCGCGAGGGGTGCAGCAGCATCCTCACCGACCCCCGCGAAGAACTCCGCGTAGGCGTCGGCCACGCGCTCGGGCGTCTGACGGAGCCCCGGTCGTTCGGGGTCTTCGCCGATCGCCTCGAGCAGCTCCCTCACGAGAGAGCGCACGCGCTCCCGGTCGACGGTCATCGGCCGGGCCTACGCGGTCGCCGGTCGAGCCTGTCCGCTCGGCTGGCGACGCGGGGCCTTCTCGGTCTGCGCTTCGGCCTCGGTGTTCGCCGCGACGCCGGCCGGCTGGGCACGACGGGGCACGTCGACCGGCGGCAGCTGCGAGACGGGGCGACCGTCGGACGACAGCCACTGCGGGCGCGGGGGCAGGCGCGTGATGTCGGTGAAGATCTCGGCGAGCTCGAGGTGGTCGAGGGTCTCCTTCTCGAGGAGCTCCAGCGCGAGGCGGTCGAGGATCTTGCGGTTCGAGTTGATGACCTCGTACGCCTCGTTGTGCGCCTGCTCGATGAGCGCGCGCACCTCGGCGTCGACCCGCTCGGCGATGCGCTCCGAGAAGTCACGGCCGTGGCCCATGTCGCGACCCATGAAGACCTCGCCCGACGACGAGCCCAGCTTCACGGGTCCGACGTCGGTGGTCATGCCGTACTCGGTGACCATCTTGCGGGCGATGCTCGTCGCCTTCTCGATATCGTTCGACGCGCCCGTGGTGGGGTCGTGGAACACGATCTCCTCGGCGACACGGCCGCCCATCGCGTAGGTGAGCTGGTCCTGCAGCTCGTTGCGGGTGATCGAGTACTTGTCGTCGAGCGGCAGCACCATCGTGTAGCCGAGCGCCTTGCCGCGCGGAAGGATCGTCACCTTCGTCACGGGGTCGGTGTGGTTCATCGCCGCCGCCGCGAGGGCGTGACCGCCCTCGTGATAGGCGGTGATCAGCTTCTCCTTGTCGCGCATCACGCGGGTGCGGCGCTGCGGACCGGCGAGCACGCGGTCGATGGCCTCGTCGAGGGCGCGGTTGTCGATCAGCTGCGCGTTCGAGCGCGCCGTCAGGAGCGCCGCCTCGTTGAGCACGTTCGCGAGGTCTGCACCGGTGAAGCCGGGCGTCTTCCGGGCGACGACCTCGAGGTCGACGCCGTCGGCGAGCGGCTTGCCGCGCCCGTGCACCTCGAGGATGCGCTGGCGGCCCTTCAGGTCGGGGGCGTCGACGCCGATCTGGCGGTCGAAGCGGCCCGGGCGCAGCAGCGCGGGGTCGAGGATGTCGGGGCGGTTCGTCGCCGCGATGACGATGACGTTCGCCTTCGGGTCGAAGCCGTCCATCTCGACGAGCATCTGGTTCAGCGTCTGCTCGCGCTCGTCGTGGCCGCCGCCCATGCCGGCGCCGCGGTGGCGGCCGACGGCGTCGATCTCGTCGATGAAGATGATCGCCGGGGCGCTCTCCTTGGCCTGGTTGAACAGGTCGCGCACTCGGCTCGCACCGACGCCGACGAACATCTCGACGAAGTCCGAACCCGAGATCGAGTAGAACGGCACGCCGGCCTCACCGGCGACCGCACGGGCGAGGAGCGTCTTGCCCGTTCCGGGAGGGCCGTACAGCAGCACGCCCTTCGGGATGCGGGCGCCGACGGCCTGGAACTTCGCGGGGTCCTTCAGGAAGTCCTTGATCTCTTCGAGCTCCTCGATCGCCTCTTCGGCGCCCGCGACGTCCTGGAACGTGACGGTGGGGCTCTCCTTCGAGACGAGTTTGGCTCGCGACTTGCCGAACTGCATCACCTTGCTGCCGCCGCCCTGGGCGCTGGAGAGCAGGAACCAGAACAGCAGACCGAGGATGAGCAGCGGGATCAGGAGCGACAGGATGCCGTCGAAGAACGACGGCTGCGGGACGACGTCGTTGTACCCGTCGGCGGGGTTCGCGGTGTCGATCGCGTCGACCACCTCGAGCGCACGCGCCGAGACGTAGTAGAACTGCACCTCGTTGGCGCCCTCATAGGGCTGGTTCAACGTGAGGTCGACGCGCTGGTCGCCATCGGTCGTGGTGGCCTCGGCGACGGTGCCGCCCTTGAGGAGCTCGAGGCCCTCTTGGGTGGAGATCTGCCGAGCGCCGTTGAGGCTCGTGATGAGCCAGAAGCCGACCAGAAGGAGCAGACCGATCACGACGATGTAGAGGATCGGATTGCGCGTGAGCTTCTTGAAGTCCATGGTGCGGGGCGACGCCCGGGCCCCTTTCGTCAGGATTCCACCGGTTTACGGTGAAATTAGGGTACAGCGGGGTCTCTATGGGCGGACTGTGCATTCGCCCACGGCGTACGCGCCTCAGCTGTAGACGTGCGGTGCGAGCACCGCGACATCGCGCAGATTGCGGTACTTCTCGGCGTAGTCGAGGCCGTATCCGATGACGAATTCGTTGGGGATGTCGAACCCGACGTAGCGGCAGTCGACCTCCACCTTCATCGCGTCGGGCTTGCGCAGGAGCGCGAGCACCTCGATCGACTCGGCCCCCCGCGAGGCGAAGTTCTCGAGCAGCCAGCTGAGGGTCAGGCCCGAGTCGATGATGTCTTCCACGATCAGCACGTGGCGCCCGTGGAGGTCGGTGTCGAGGTCTTTCCGGATCTGCACGACACCGCTGGAGCGCGTACCCGTTCCGTACGACGACACCGCCATCCAGTCCATCTGGATGTGCAGCGGGAGGTGGCGTGCGAAGTCGGCCATGACCATGACCGCGCCCTTCAGCACACCGACGAGGAGGAGGTTCTCGCCCTCGTAGTCACGGGCGACCTGCTCGGCGAGCTCGGCCAGTTTGTCCTGGATCTGCTCCTCGGTGATCAGTACCTCGGTGATGTCATCGGAGATCTGGTCGGCGCGCATGGATCGAGTTTAGGCGCTGGCCGCGCCGTGTCCCGTGGCCGCGAACACGATCCGCCCGCCGATGCGGCGCGCCGAGCAACCGGGCAGATCGATCGGTCCCTGCCCCGCCCAGTCGGTCGCGAGACGTGCGACATCGAGGGTCTGCGACCTCGTGAGGCTCTCGCCGAACTCGCTCGACACGATGAGGCGGATGATGCGCTGGCGCAGCGCAGCGGGGTTCGCTGCCAGGGCTGCGGCCGACACAGAGATACCCGCCTCGGCGTGCTCGACGATGTCTTCGATCGTCTCGTCGATCATCTCGGCGAAGGCCTCGGCGTCTTCGCGCAGCTGCTCGGCGGTGCGCGCGAGCGCCTCGGCGATGCCCGGACCCAGCTCGGTCTCGAGCACGGGCAGCACGCGCTCGCGCACCCGCACCCGGGAGAACCGGGGCTCGGAGTTGTGCGGGTCGTGCCAGGGGTCGAGCCCTTCGGCAGCGCACGCGGCGACGGTCGTCGCACGACGCACTCCGAGCAGCGGACGCATCCAGAGGCCGGACTCGTCGGTGCGCTCGGGCGCCATGCCCATGAGGCTCGACGCCCCCGAGCCGCGCGCCAGCCCGAGCAGCACCGTCTCGGCCTGGTCGTCGAGGGTGTGCCCGAGCAGCACCGCGTCGGCGCCGCGCTCGCGGGCGGCGGCCGAGAGCGCGGCGTATCGGGCATGGCGGGCGGATGCTTCGGGGCCGCCCTCCGCACCCACCTGCACCGCGACGACGACGGCGTCGAGGCCGAGAGCGCGAGCGGCGGCGGCGGCGCGGTCCGCAGCATCCGCCGATCCCTCCTGCAGCCGGTGGTCGATGGTCACCGCGGTGGCGGCGATGCCGAGCTTCGGTGCCTCGAAGGCGACGGCCGCGGCGAGCGCGAGCGAGTCGGGTCCGCCCGAGAGGGCGACGACGACCGAGGCGGGGCGGGACGTCTCGAGCGCCGCGCGCACGGCGCGGCGGACATCGGCGACCGCGGGGTCGAGGCTCGGGCGTACGGGCATCCGTTCACGGTACCGGCGCACCGCACGGTTAGATGAATGCATGCTCACCGATCGCCCGCTCTCCGAGCTGCGTACGTTCCAGTCCGACGTCGAAGATCCGGCGGATTTCGACGACTTCTGGGTGCAGACGCTCCACGAGGCGGCCGAGCGCGCCACCCCGACCGTGCTCGAGACGGTGGAGACCGGGATGCGGCGCGTGAACGTGTCGGACGTGACCTTCAGCGGCTACGCCGGCGACCCGGTGCGCGCCTGGCTCGTGACTCCGGTCGGGGCCGAGGAATCGTTGCCGGTCGTGATCGAGTACGCGGGCTACGGCAGCGGACGCGGTCGTCCGATCAACCACCTGTGGGCCGCGGCCTCCGGGTGGGCGCATCTGGTGATGGACGTGCGCGGCCAGGGCGCCGGGCGCGGATCGGCGGTCGGCTCCACCCCCGACCCGCACGGCTCGGCGCCCGCGCACCCGGGCGTCATGACGCGGGGCATCGAAGACCCGCGCACCTACTACTACCGGCGTCTGCTCACCGATGCCGTTCGCGCCGTCGACGTCGCGCGCGACCTGCCCGGCATCGATCCCGACCGCGTGGCCGTCGTCGGCGGCAGCCAGGGCGGTGCGCAGGCGATCGCCGCCGCAGCGCTCCGACCCGACGTGAGCGCGGCCGTCGCCTTCGTGCCCTTCCTGTCCGACACCGCGCGCGCGACGCTCATCACGGATGCTGCGCCCTACTCCGAGATCGCGGGGTACCTCACCTCGCAGCGGTCGCGCGTCGAGCAGGTCGCCCGCACGCTGTCGTACGTGGACGGGGTCAATTTCGCGCGTCGGGTGCGCACCCGCATCCACTACTCCGTCGCGCTGATGGACCCGATCTGCCCGCCGTCGACCGTCTTCGCCGGCTTCAACGCGAACGCCTCGGAGAACAAGACGATCGAGGTGTGGCCCTACAACGGGCACGAGGGCGGCGGACCCGAAGACCGCGAGCGCGCGATCGAGGTCATCGCCGAGTCGTTCGCCGCCTGAGAGCCGACAGGCCGCCGCACTAGGCTGGGCGGCGGAAATCCACCGATTTAAGGAGCACGAGTATGGGCGCGTACGACGCCGTCATCGAGATCCCGCGCGGCAGCCGCGTGAAGTACGAGGTCGACCACGGCACGGGGCGCGTGTTCCTCGACCGCATCCTCTTCACCGCCTTCGGCTACCCCACCAACTACGGCTTCTTCGAGAACACTCTCGGTGAGGACGGCGACCCGCTCGACGTGCTCGTGCTGCTCGACCACGACATCTACCCCGGCGTCGTCGCGAAGGTCCGCCCCGTCGCCGTGCTGAAGATGAGCGACGAGGCCGGCGGAGACGACAAGGTCGTCGCCGTGCTGTCGAAGGACCCGCGCTGGGCGCACATCCAGGACGTCGGCGACATCGCCGAGGAGCTCCGCAACGAGATCGGCCACTTCTTCGAGCACTACAAGGACCTCGAGCCCAACAAGTGGGTCAAGGTCGACGAGTGGGCCGGCGCGACCGAAGCCGAGCGTCTCGTGCAGGAGGCGTTCGTGCGCTTCGAGGAGCACGAGGGCCAGACCAAGACGCAGGGTGCGGGCGAGGCTCCGAGCACGCTCTGACACACGTCGAACCAGAAGAGCCCGGTCGGCGACGACCGGGCTCTTCTCGTTCGACGATCAGACCGAGATCCCCCGGGCACGCAGGAACGGCGCGGGGTCGATGGTGCTGCCGTTCTGGTAGACCTCGAAGTGCAGGTGGCAGCCGAAGACGTTGCCGGTGAGGCCGACGAGGCCGACGGCCTGGCCGGACGACACCCACTGGCCCCGCGAGACGAGGATGCGGCTGTTGTGGGCGTACCCGGTAGCGAGGCCGCCGCCGTGGTCGACGCGCACGTAGTTGCCGTAGCCACCGTTCCAGCCGGCGTAGGTCACCGTGCCGCTGTTGGCGGCGAAGTTGGATGCTCCGCACCCCGCGCCGAAGTCGATGCCGAGGTGGTACGACGTCGAGCAGTAGCTCGGCGTGCACTGCGAGGAGCGGGGGCCGTACCAGGAGCTGACCCACGCCGACGAGGGACGCGACCAGCCGGATCCGACGACCTGACCGCCGCCTCCGCCACCGCCACCACCGCCGGAGTTGCCGCCACCGCCACCGCCACCGCCGCCTCCGCCGCCACCGCCGGAGTTGGCCGCAGCCGCTGCGGCGGCCGCTGCTGCGGCTGCCGCCGCCGCCCGCTCGCGCTCGCGTTGCTCGGCGGCCGCGCGTTCGGCGGCCTCCCGCGCGAGGCGGGCCTGGCGCTCGGCTTCGACGCCGGCTTCGTAGTCGGCGATGGTCTTCGCCGTGTTGTCCTGGAGGGCCGCGAGCTGCGCCGTGAGCGTCACCTGGTTGGCCTGCTGCGCGGCGAGGGCTGCCTGCGCAGCATCCGAAGCCTGCTGGGCCGCGACCATCTTCGACTCGGCCTCCTGCTTGAGGCGGTCGCGTTCGGCGCGCTTTTCTTCGGCCTGGTTCGTGAGGTTCTGCGCCGCGTTGCGGGCGGCGACCGCGGTGGCGTAGACCGACTGGTTGCGGTCGAGCAGCTTGTCCATCGTGCCGAGGCGCGAGAGGAGGTCGTCGGCGGATGCTGCGGAGCCGGCGAAGAACAGCTCGAGCGAGGCGTCGTCGCCGCCCTTGCGGTAGAGCTGGGCTGCGACGCGTCCGGCCTGGTTCGCCGCGGCGGTGGCTTCTGCGCCCTGGGCGTCGGCCTGGGCCTGCAGCTGGTCGGCCTCATACGCGGCATCGAGGAACGCCTGCTGCGCGGCGTAGTAGACGTCGGATGCCGCCTGGGCCTCGGCCTGCGTGCGTTCGACGTCGGCGGAGAGCCCGGCGATGAGCCCCTGGATGCGGGTGATCTCGGCGGACTTCGCGGCCTCGCTGGCCTTCGCCCGCTCGACGTCGGCCCACGACGGGTAGGTCGCGGCGAAGGCACCGGGGATCATCGGGCCGCCGACGGCTCCACCGATCGCGCCGAGCGCGACGACGCCGAGGCCGCCCGCCGTCAGGAGGGTGCGCCGGTTGACCGCGGGCCACAGAGTGCGGCGCTCGCGGTCGGTCGGCGCGCAACCGCAGTCGTCTGCGTCGTCCAAGCGCTCGAGCGTCACAAGGTGCCTATCGTCGAGGGGGTCTTAACTTCGAACACACTAGCAACACCCGTCACACCGACAACAGGGCGGATTATCGGGCGGGTGCCAGGTTCATCCTGGGCGCCGGAACCGCGGATCGACGGAGGACGCGCCCTCGATTGGCGCATCGGCGACGGATTACGTATGCTTGAGCGTCGGCAAGCGTAAGCCTGCAGAGTCGCTCGGCCCCATCGTTTAGCGGCCTAGGACGCCGCCCTTTCACGGCGGTAGCACGGGTTCGAATCCCGTTGGGGTCACTCGAACCGATATAACTGAATAAGCATGGCCCTGTAGCGCAGTTGGTTAGCGTGCCGCCCTGTCACGGCGGAGGTCGCGGGTTCAAGTCCCGTCAGGGTCGCTCCGAGCGACAGGCTCTTTGTTCCTCCTTTTCGAGGGAAGACAGAGAGCCTTTCGTCTAGGACGCGGCGTTTTCACTTGCCGCGCGGCTCTGTAGCTCAGTTGGTAGAGCGCACGACTGAAAATCGTGAGGTCACGGGATCGACGCCCGTCGGAGCCACACGGGTGATCATTACAGTCACCCCAGAAACCCTCGCCTAGCTTCTACATGGCGGGGGTTTTGCTTTGCCCTGGTCAGAGCGGACTCCCGTGCGGAACCAAATGCGGCCGAGGCAGGCAGAACCTCGGGACAAGACGGTCGGGCCTCAGCCGAAGCGACGGCGTCAGTCCTCGGCGGCCTCGAGCTCACGCAGGCGGCGGAGCTTCGCCCACGGGTAGCACGCGATCCAGGCGATGGACGCGATCGAGCCGCCCATGATCATCGATGCGATATCCATACCGGCCACCCTATGAAACACGGAACGCCCCCGCCAACGAGGCGATCGAAGCCTGACCGGACACGCACCCCCCGAAGGCCCGCACCTAGGCTGGCGCTCGTGACGCACCGCCCGCCCCTCCACGTCGGCGTCCGCTCGATCGGGGCGATGCGGGTGGGGATCGCCGCAGTTGTCGTACTGGTGCTCACCTACGCCTACGCCCTGCGCATCGGAGTCGGCGATTCGAACCCGTTCGACTTCTTCGGGTACTTCACGAATCAGACGAGCCTGCTCGCGGCGATCGTCCTCGGAGCCGTCGGCGCTCGTCTGATCACCGGCCGGCCCGTCTCCTCCTGGCTCGCGACCGCGCGCGCCGTCGTGACGGCCTACCTGATCGTCGTCGCCGTGGTCTACAACGTGCTCGTCCCCGGCACGGGCTCGGCGCCGGCGTGGGTGAGCTCCCTGCTCCACGGGGTGTTCCCCGTCCTGGTGCTGCTGGACTGGATACTCGTCGGCGATCGACCGCGACTGCCGTGGCGGATGCTGTGGACACTCCTCCCCTACCCGGCCGTCTGGCTCACCGTCGTCCTCATCCGCGGGGTCACCGACGGGTGGGTGCCCTACGGGTTCCTGCTGCCCGAACGCGGACTCCCCTCACTGGCGGCGCACGTCGCCGGCCTGATCGCCGCCACCATCGGAGCGGGCGCCGTCGTCTGGGCGATCAGCCGGATTCGACCGCGGGTCGTTCCGGCGAGCCCACATCGATGACGGTGATCCCGCTGGGGGCGCGGCCCTCGGCCATCTCGGCAATCGCCTCCGGCACCTCGTCCAAGCCAATGCGACGCGTGATGAGATCCCCCGGCCGCAGGGCGCCCGAGACGACCATCTCGATCAGCTCGGGATAGGCGGATGCTGCCATCCCGTGCGATCCGCGCAGGGTGAGCTCGCCCGCGATCACCGCAGACATGGGGATCCGTGGGTCTTCCTCGAGCAGACCCACCTGCACGTGCCGCCCCTGCAGGCCCAGCGAGAGCACGGCGGCGATCACCGCCTCCTCCCGCCCGAGCGCATCGACCGACACATCGACCGCGCCGTCGACGGCGTCGCGCACGCGGGCGGCGATCGCTTCGGGCGCCAGTCCCGACGAATCGATCACGACCTCCGCCCCGAGCTCGCGAGCCCGGCCGAGGGCGGCGGCGCTGATGTCGACGGCCACGACGGTCGCCCCGAGCGCCCGGGCGATCATGATCGCGCTGAGACCGACCCCGCCGCATCCGATCACCACGACCGTCTCGCCGGCGGCCAACTCACCCTGATGCACCAGGGCCCGGAAGGCGGTCGCGAAGCGGCACCCCAGAAGCGCCGCGACGCCGCCGTCTATCTCGTCGGGCAGGGCGATCAGATTGGCGTCGGCGTCGTGCAGGGCGACGTACTCCGCGAAGGAGCCCCAGTGGGTGAAGCCCGGCTGCGTCTGGTTCGGACACACCTGCCCCTGGCCGGCACGGCACTGCGGACACGACCCGCAGGACGACACGAACGGCACCGTGACGCGATCGCCGACCGCGAAGCGCGCCACCCGATCGCCGACGGCATGGATGGTCCCCGACAACTCGTGCCCGGGCACATGCGGCACCGCCACGCCCGAGTCGTGGCCGAGCCACGCGCTCACGTCGCTGCGGCAGAGCCCGGTCGTCTCGACCCGCACGACGACTCCGCCGGGCGACGGCTCGGGGATCGCGACGTCGGCCACCCGCGGCATCTCGCCGAATCTCTCGAAGACCACAGCCCGCATCAGGTTCCTCCTCGTGTGCGCCGACCTCTCCGTCGAACTTATGCCCCGCGGCTTCAGTGGTCGGCATGTGGAACCTGGCACGCCCACGCGGGGGCGGCTACGCTCCGAAACGGTTGCAGACAGCATCCGTTCTCTCGGGAGTGCCCATGTCGCAGGTTCGCGTTCACAACTTCGCCGTCTCGATCGACGGGTACGGCACCGGCGAGGGTCAGAGCCTCGAGACCCCGTTCGGCCACGCGCAGGCGCGGCTCATGCAGCCGTGGTTCTTCGGCACCCGCACGTTCCAGGCGATGCAGGGCGGCGACGCCGGGTCATTCGGCATAGACGAGGCCTTCGCCAGCAACTGGGGCACGGGCATCGGGGCAGAGATCATGGGCCGCAACAAGTTCGGGCCCCAGCGCGGGCCGTGGACCGACGAGGAATGGATCGGCTGGTGGGGCGAGGATCCCCCGTTCCACACCCCGGTCGTCGTGCTCACCCACCACCCCCGCCCGGTGCTCGAGCTCGAGGGCGGCACGACCTTCCACTTCGTCGACGCCGCCCCCGCCGAGGCCCTCGCCGTCGCGCGCGAACTGGCCGGAGGACTCGACGTGCGCATCGGCGGAGGCGTGAACACCGTCCGCCAGTTCCTGCAGGCCGATCTCGTCGACCGGATGCACCTCGCCGTGGTGCCGATCGTGCTCGGTCGCGGGGAGAACCTCTGGCACGGCCTCGAGGGGATCGAGAGCCGGTTCGCGGTGGAGGCCGTCTCGTCTCCCTCGGGCGTCACGCACCAGACCTGGACCCGCGCATGAGCGGGCCGATCGCCGTCACCGGATCCACGGGCGTGCTCGGCGGCCTGGTCGCCCGCGACCTCGCCGATCGCGATGTCGCCCAGCGGCTGCTCGTGCGCACGCCGACCAAGGCACCGCAGCTGCCGAACAGCACCGTGCACCGGTCGAGCTACTCCGACGGCACCGGCCCGGTCGAGGCGCTCGGGGGCGTCGACGTGCTGTTCATGGTCTCGGCCTCCGAGAGCGAAGACCGCCTCGCGCAGCACCGGGCGTTCGTCGACTCGGCCGCCGCATCCGGCGTCCGGCACATCGTCTACACCTCGTTCGCCGCAGCCGCCCCGGATGCGACGTTCACCCTGGCCCGAGACCACTACGCCACCGAGGAGCACATCAAGGCCTCCGGCGTCGACTGGACGTTCCTGCGCGACGGCTTCTACATCGACTTCATGGAAGCGATGGTGGGCGACGACGGCGTCATCCGCGGCCCCGCGGGCGACGGGCGGGCGTCGATCGTCGCCCGCGCCGACATCGCCCGCACGGCGACAGCGGTGCTGCTGAACCCCGCCGCGCACGTCGGGCGCACGTACGACCTCACCGGGCCCGAGGCGCTCACGCTGAGCGAGGTCGCCGCGACCATCGCCCGCGTGCGCGGCCGCAAGATCTCGTTCCACGACGAATCCGCCGAGGAGGCGTATCGATCGCGCGAGAAGTACGGCGCCCCCGACTGGCAGGTCGACGCCTGGGTCTCCACCTACACCGCCATCGCGAGCGACGTCATGGCGGACGTCAGCGGCGACATCGAAGCCGTCACCGGCACCGCGCCGATGTCGTTTGAGACGTACCTTCGCTCGACCCCGCGCTGAGTCAACAGATCATCCGCCGTCATGGAATTCCGCGCACCCCGAGCTGTTTACTTCTATACACACGCATGAAAAGCGCGGGGTGTGAGATCCGCTCCCCGTGGCAGTGAAGGGAAGTAGTCTCATGGCTCGTTTCGACGGCAAAGTAGCGATCGTCACCGGCGGCGGCAGCGGCATCGGTGCGGAGATCTCGCGCGAACTCGCGGCGGAGGGCGCGTCGGTCGTCGTGACCGACATCAACCTGGATGCCGCGCAGTCGGTCGTCGACGAGATCACCGCCGCGGGCGGCACGGCGTCGCCCTTCACGCAGAACACCGCGAAATGGGAGGACTCCGAGGCCGCCGTCGCCTTCGCGACGAAGACCTACGGCGCCCTGCACCTCGCGGTCAACAACGCGGGCATCGGCGCTCCCCCGCAGACGATCGGCGACTACGACATCGCCGCGTGGGACCGCGTGCGCGCGGTCGACCTCGACGGCGTCTTCTACGGCCTGAAGTTCCAGCTCCCCGCGATCGTCGCCGCCGGTGGCGGCGCGGTCGTCAACATGGCCTCGGTGCTCGGCTCGGTCGGCATCGCCCAGAACGCGGCCTACGTCACCAGCAAGCACGCACTCATCGGCCTCACGAAGGTCGCGGCTCTCGAGTACACCGCACAGGGCGTGCGCACGAACGCCGTCGGACCGGGCTTCATCGACACCCCGCTGGTGCGCTCCAGCCTCTCGGCCGATGCCCTCACGGCTCTCGAGGGCGAGCATGCCTCGCGCCGCCTCGGCACCGACAAGGAGGTCGCCGCGCTCACGCTCTTCCTCCTCAGCGACGCGGCGTCGTTCATCTCGGGCAGCTACCACCTCGTCGACGGCGGCTACTCGGCCCACTGACGCATCAGCCCCTCGTCAGGTGCCGCGATCCGGGGTCTCCGATGCCGGAGATTCCCCGATTCGTGGCACCTGACGGAGGGCGTCGGAATAAGCGAGGTCGCGGGGGTGTCATAGCTCCCATGACACAGAAGACCTGGTTCATCACCGGCACCTCCCGCGGATTCGGACGCGAATGGGCCATCGCCGCCCTCGACCGCGGCGACCGCGTCGCGGCCACCGCCCGCGACACCTCTACGCTCGACGATCTCGTCGAGAAGTACGGCGAGGCGATCCTCCCCCTCTCGCTCGACGTGACCGACCGCGACGCCGACTTCGCGGCGGTGCAGAAGGCGCACGACACGTTCGGCTCGCTCGACATCGTCATCAACAACGCGGGCTACGGCCACTTCGGCATGGTCGAGGAGGTCGGCGAGCAGGAGCTCCGCGACCAGATGGAGACGAATCTCTTCGGCGCGGTCTGGGTCACCCAGGCGGCACTGCCGATCATGCGCGAGCAGGGCCACGGCCACATCCTGCAGGTCTCCTCGATCGGCGGCATCTCGGCGTTCCCGAACGTCGGCGCCTACCATGCGTCGAAGTGGGCGCTCGAGGGCATCTCGCAGGCGCTCGCACAGGAGGTCGCCGGTTTCGGCATCCACATCACCCTCATCGAGCCGGGCGGGTTCTCCACCGACTGGGCAGGGCCCAGCGCCCACCACTCCGACCAGAACCCGGCGTACGACGAGCTGCGTGAGGCGAGCGAGAAGGCTCGCAGCGAGCGCGCCGGCAGCGGACCGGGCGACCCCGCAGCATCCGCGGCCGCCGTGCTCCGGATCGTGGATGCTGCCGAGCCTCCGCTGCGCGTGTTCTTCGGCGCCTCCCCGATCGACATCGCCAAGGCCGACTACTCCTCGCGTCTGAAGACGTGGGAGGAATGGGACGACGTGGCGAAGCTCGCCCAGGGCTGACGCACCGCACGAAGAGAGGGCGACCCCGTCCACCCGGGGCCGCCCTCTCTTCGTTCTCGCCTACGACCCCGAGATGATCGGGATCGCGCGAGTCATCGGCCGGGGTTCGGGTTCGGGCTCCGGCTCGCCCAACAGCAGGAACAGCCCCCCGTAGGGCGGCAGTTCGATCGGGAAGCTCTGCAGGTCGTCGACGCGTGCGAGCGTCTCGCCGCTCTCGGCGTCGATCACGCCGCTGCGCGGGGTGAGGCTCTTCGAGCGCACGGTGCCCTCGATCGTCTCTCCCGAGAAGTTCAGCACCGTGATCTGCAGCGGGGCGTCGTCTCGCCGCTTGTCGCCGCCGTCGAGCCGGTGCACGAGCACCAGCATGCTCTGATGGGCGACCTGGGGGACGTCGATCTGCGACGCGATCGCGATGTCGTGCGCACGTCGGGTCGAGAGCACGTCGCGCAGCCCGACCGCGAACGACTCCGGGTTGCTCAGCTGCGAGGGCAGCGATCCGTACAGCGACCGGGCGCGCGGCATCCCGGCGAGCGACCTCGTCGCCTCGGGGGCGACGTCGAGCAGGTCGTGCGCGCCGCGCTCGATCCATCGGGTGTCACCGGTCGCGATGAGCGAGCCCACCTGCTCGGAGGGAAGGGTCAGCGTGCCGGTGAGGTCCCACCCCGACAGCGCGAAGACTCCGGGCTGCCAGGCGTTGTACTTCGCCAGCAGCAGGTGCGCGTCGCGGATGGCGGGCATGTCGTCGTCGGTGATGTCGTCGAGTCGCGCCTTGCCCTGGGTGGCGGCGATGAGCGACGCCGTCGTGCACGCGATGCCGTTCTGCGTGAACACCAGGTTGTAGTCGGCCTCGATCGTGAGGCTGTCGGTGAGGTCGGCGCGCACCTCTTCGGCGAGCTCGAGCCCGGTCACCTCGCGGTGGCGGTAGGTGTAGACGTCGTCGCGGTGCGTGGTCGCCCAGTGCACCAGCTCGTAGGTCAGCTCGTCGTGGTTCTGCAGACCGTGTACGAGCTGGGCGGGCTCGACGCCGATCTCGAGCGCGGTGTTCAGAGCGAGACGCAGGAACTCGGTGTTGCCGGTCGCGAGAGCGTGGTGGTAGCCGGGGCGGGTGACGAAGTCGTACGACAGGTCGGCGCCGACGGCTCCGGTGTCGCGGATGTCTTCGATCGTGAGGTTCAGCTCCTGGAAGGTGAACCCGCCGACCTTTCGCACCATGCTCGCGATGATGTGGTTCGCCGCGTGCGAGAGCGGGTGCCCCTCCGACCACGCGGGGAGCCCCTCGGTGCTCTTCTCCACACCGAGGAAGCCGTTCGCGTCGAGCCGCAGTGCGCTCGTGCCCAGATCGCCGAGCGAGTGCAGCGCGTCGCCGATCACGAGCTTCATGCCCGAGAAGGTGGGGTCGAGCCAGTTGATCGACGGCTGCCCCTCCTTGAAGTAGTGGAGGTAGACCCAGCGGCGCTCGACCCCGTCGACGCCGGTGACGGCCGCGGTGGCACTCCAGTTCGTCTCCTTCACACCGACGGTGTAGAAGATGACGCGCTGCAGCTCGCCGATGATGTACCCGCGCTCGCTGAGCTCGCGCTCCTGATCGCGGTCGAGGTTGACCGAGTCGCGCCCGTCGGGGATGACGGGGAGCAGGCCCCAGTCCTCCGGCGGGATCTCGACCATGTGGTAAATCCCGGGGTAGTCCTTGTACGCCATCTCGGCGAGACGGAAGTCGGCCCCCTTGCCGGTGTGCCCCGGCACGATGTCGTCGATGACGCTGCCGCCGTGGCTGTCGGCCACGTCGGCGAGGCGTCGGAACGAGGCCTCGTCGCCGAACTCGGGGTCGATCTGCGTGCTGATCCGGTCGAAGTGCCCGTCGACGCTCGGGGTCTCCTGCCAGCCGGTGATACCGCCGGCGCGCTTGACGGGACCGGTGTGGATGCCGGTGATCCCGACCTGCTCGAAGGCCTCCCAGAGGGCCTCGTCGCCGAGGGCGTGCAGGAACGACTCGCCCGGACGCGTGATCAGCGACAGAGGGTAGGCGGTGAACCACACGTCGCTCGTCTCGATCGCCCGGCGGGCGTCGGGGCGGGCGTAGGGGTTGCGCCACATCGAGGGTTGGCCCGACAGCTGTCGTCCGAGCACGTCGGCGTCCTTCAGCATCGACTGCCGCACGAGCCACTCGATGTAGGCGGGGTTCGTACCGTTCGCGGTGCGCGGGTCGGTCGCGAAGCGCCGCAGCGTTCCACCGCGCATCTGATCACGGGGGCGGAGCCGGCGGGGTCTTGCCGGGTAGCGCTGTTCGTCGTAACTGATCTCGGTCGTATCACGCTCGACGATGTCTTCGTCCTCGACGGGTGTCGAGTCGCGCTCGATGGGTTCGTCCACGGAGGGTCCTTCCCAGGCAGCACAGCACAGCATTCAGGTGGTCCCGATCGTATCCGCGCGCGCGGCCCTGACAGGTGGAGGTTGACCCTGTCGACACGACCCGATAGGTCGCGCGGATCGACGGCGCAACCCTGCGCGGCCGGCGGTGACCACCGTGTTGACTGGCCTGATGGCACTCTGGGTCGACCATGCGATGTGGTGGCACGTCTATCCGCTCGGCTTCGTCGGAGCCCCCATACGTCCCGAGGAGGGGGCGACGGATGCTGTGCACCACCGCCTCGACCGTGTCGGCGGGTGGCTCGACCACGTCGTGGAGCTGGGACTGAACGGTCTCGCCCTCGGTCCGGTGTTCGCCTCCACCACGCACGGCTACGACACGACGGACCACTTCCGCATCGATCCTCGGCTCGGCGACGACGCCGATTTCGACAGGCTCGTCGCCACCGCTCACGAGAAGGGCGTGCGGGTGCTGCTCGACGGAGTCTTCAACCACGTCGGGCGGGCGCACCCCGCCTTCCGTGCGCTGGAGGAGAACGGACCGGATGCGGCGACGGCCGATCTGTTCCGCGTGGACTGGAACGGGTGGCAGCCCGGTGCCCCCGTGGCGGCGGAGGTCTTCGAAGGACACGACGCGCTCGTCGCGCTCGATCATTCCTCGCCCGCCGTCGAGCAGCTCGTCGTCGACGTCATGACGCACTGGCTCGATCGCGGCGCCGACGGGTGGCGCCTCGACGCCGCCTACGCGGTCGACCCCGCGTTCTGGGCGCGCGTGCTGCCTCGGGTGCGCGCGCAGCATCCGGACGTCTGGATCACCGGCGAGGTCATCCACGGCGACGCGGCCGCGATCGTGGCGGAGTCGACGATGGACTCGCTCACGCAGTACGAGCTCTGGCAGGGGATCTGGCACGGCCTCGCCGACGCGAACCTCTTCGAGACGACGCACGCGATCGAACGCAACAACGCGCTGCTCGAGACCTTCGTGCCCACGACGTTCATCGGCAACCACGACGTGACCCGCATCGCCTCGGCCGTCGGCGACGCCCGGCACGTCCCGCACGCCGTCGCGCTGCTGATGATCCTCGCGGGAACACCGATGGTCTACGCCGGCGACGAGTACGGACTGCGCGCGGTGAAGGAGGAGCGGCTCGGGGGCGACGACGCCGTGCGGCCGGAGTTGCCCCCTGCGCCTCCCGCGGATCCGGCGACCCTGCCGGGCGCGGGGGCCTATGCGGCCGCCATGCTCGCGGTGCACCAGGAGCTGATCGCCCTGCGCCGTCGGCACCCGTGGCTGCGCACCGCGCAGACCGACGTCGTGCAGGTGGAGAACACCTCGGTGTCGCTGCGGACGGCCACCGGTACCGATGCGCTGGTCACCGTGCTGAACCTGGCCGACGAGCCGGTGTCGCTCCCGGCGGCCGGGGCGACGTCGGTGCTGGCCGGGGCGGCGACGATCGCGGGCGACCGGGTCGAGCTCGCACCGCACGGCTGGGCCGTGCTCGGAGCCTGAGACACGCGCATCGGCCGAGACGCGCCGCCTGGCGCGGTGTCCGAGCCGATACGCGCGTCTCGATGCGCCGTCGGCGGCGGGAGCGTCAGAGGCGGAAGACGAGGCCGCCGGCACCGATGAGCGGGGCGTCCGCCCCGAGCGACGAACGACGCACCTCGACGGCGCGGGTATGCGGCAGCACGCTGAAACGGTCGAGATCGGCGGCGACGTCGTCGACGTATCCGGGATAGCCGAGCGCGAGACCGCCGGCGAGGCTCACGGCCTCGATGTCGAGCAGCGCGGCGACCGAGACGATCGCCTGAGCCATCCCGCGGGTCGAGCGACGCAGGGCACCGAGCGCGAGGTCGTTGCCGCGGAGGGCGTCGGCGACGATCTCTTCCCCCGTCGTTCCCGACCACCCCCGGGCACGCGCCCAGGCCACGGTGCCCGGGCCCGAGCAGATGCGCTCGACGGTGGCCTCGACGGGCTCTTCACCGTCGACGACGTCGCGCAGCAGCATCTGCCCCACGTGACCGGCGTTGCCCGTGCGCCCCGAGACCAGGCGCCCGTCGACGATCAGACCGCTCCCCACACCCGTCGACACCACGATGGCGATCGCGTTCTCGCAGCCCGCGAGCGATCCCACCCATGCCTCTGCGAGCGCGAAGCACTGCCCGTCGAGCCGCAGGGTGGTCGGGAGTCCCGACAGCTCCGACACCTGGCGGGCGATCGGATGACCACGCCACAACGGGAGGTTGAGAGGCGATATCGCCCCGTCGTCGAGTGAGACCGGGCCGGCGGACCCCACTCCCGCACCGACCAGACGGGCACCGTCGGGAACGCTCGAGAGCGCGGCTCGCACCACCTTCGTCACCGCGGCGTCGAGGTCGGCGACCGACCGCTCGCGCCCGGTGGGCCCGCGGTGGCGGCTCCCGTCGACCAGACGGCCGTCGGTCGTGACCAGCGCGGCCTCGAGCTTCGTGCCGCCGATGTCGACGGCCAGCGCGAGGTCGGTCATGACGCCGTGCCGCGGGCTCGCCGACGCGGGTCCTGCACGAGCGCCGGCAGGAACCGGTCGAGGAGCGTCAGAACGACCGCGATCACCACCCCGATCAGGAGCACGAACAGGGAGTTGCGCACGGAGTCGGCGAAGCCGATCGTGGCGACGTCGAGGAAGGGGTAGGGGTACCAGCCGGTGACGGCGCCGTGGACGAACGTGTATACGAGCCACAGGACGGGCCAGATGAAGGCGAGGGCGCACGCACGCCAGCCGATGCGCGGGCGAGGGCCGAACAGCAGCCACCCGATGAGCGTCGCCCACGGCGCGATGTAGTGGAAGCCGATGGTCGCGGCGAGCGCCCACCCCTCGGGGTGCACCAGCCGTGCGAGAACCGTCTCGTAGACGAGTCCCGTGATGATGATGCCGAGGAGGGCATCGAGCCGCAGCACCCTCCAGACTCGTCCGTCGCGCCGGATGTTCAGGGCGAGGGCGAGCGAGGTGCCCAGCACGAAGATGTTGCTCTGGATGGTGAAGAAGCTGAACAGGCGCACGAGTCTCGTGGCGAGGCTCTCACCGGCGGTCGACGTGCCGGAGTTGACGTCCTGTCCGCCGGTGAAGATGAGTGTCAGCTGGATCGTCAGCGCGATGGCGACCACGACCGCGATCACGCCGAACCACACCCGCGCAGCCGTCGTGCGCGCCGAGCTCCGTGCCGTTGCCGCGACGTCGTTCGACATCCGCCGACCTCCCCTCGACGCCGACGGCGCCGTCGGGGTCATGCTAGGGGACACCACCTCCGCACGTCTGCCGCGTTCGGCGGATTCGCGCGGTTATGATCGCCGGGCGGGAAGTGGGGGAAACGATGACGTCGTCACGCGGTGAACGGGTGCGCGCGAGACGCGCCGTCTACCGGGCACGCCGGTTGTGGGTCTTCGGGTCGCTCGCCGCGGTGATCGTGCTCGCGGCCGGCGGGGTCTTCACCGCCATGGCGCTCGCTCAGTCCGCGGGGTCGGGCCCGACGGCGCAGGCGGAGCCCGCAGCATCCGAGCCGGCCACTCCGATCCCCGAGGAGACTCCTCTCACCCCCGCCCAGACGCTCCTCGCGTCCACGACCGACCCGCAGGCGTGCGCGGTGCAGTTCACCGGTGACGCGATCGCACAAGACCCGGTGCTGCAGACCCAGGGGGCGCTCTACTCCGGGCTCCCGATCCCGCGCGCGGAGGGCAAGGTCTTCGCGGGGTGGTACGCGAGCGACGCGGATGCTGCGGCCCTCACCGCGGCGGCGCGGGTGAACGGCTCCGACGCGGTGTCGTGCGTCGACCGGCAGGTCACGCTGCACGGCGCGTGGACGACCCCCGACGTGAACGCCGCGGAAGACGCGGGCATCCCGATCCTCATGTACCACCAGTTCACGGCGAACCCCGAGGGCGAGAACAACTCGCTCAAGCTGAACTACGCCTACATCGGCGACTTCGACGCGCAGATGGCCTACATCGCCTCATCGGGGTTCTACCTTCCGACCTGGGACGAATTGAGCGCGTTCATCGACGGCGCGCTGTTCCTTCCCGAGCACTCTGTGATCGTGACCGACGACGACGCCCACCAGACGTGGCTCGAGCTCGCCGCGCCCGTGGTGGAGAAGTACAAGGTAATGACGACATCGTTCGTCATCACGAAGTGGCGCACCGAAGGCACGCCCAACCCCTACGTGCTACAGCGCTCGCACACCCAGGACATGCACGAGGCCGGCGAGAACGGCAAGGGCCGGATGGTCAACTGGACCGCCGACCAGATCGCCGCCGACCTCGAGCAGTCGGCCCAGATCCTGGGGGCGAGGGAGGTCGTCGCCTACCCGTTCGGGCACTACAACGACACCACGAAGCAGGGTGTCGCCCAGGCCGGATTCGAGATGGGCCGCACGATCGAGCAGGGGTATGTGCGGATCGGCACCGACAAACTCGCCCTGCCGTGCATCCGGATCAACTACGGAATGACCGTCGACGATCTGGCCGGTCTCATCGGCTGATCGTCGGCACCCGCGGAATCACGCCCCTTTCCAACCTGTGGGCGCCCATAGCCGCGTCTCAGGAACCCCCGTTAGGCTGAACCGTCCTTGGCACCAGCAGATCGAGAGTCCTTCATGGATGTGTCCGTCATCGTCCCCACCTTCAACGAGGGGCCGAACGTTCGGGAGCTTCTCCGACGCCTCGACGCAGCTCTGACCGGCACCGCGTTCGAGGTGGTGTTCGTCGACGATTCGACCGACAGCACCCCCGACATCATCCGTGAGGCCGCGGCGAAGACCGACACCCCGGTTCGCCTCATCCACCGGGAGCACCCCACCGGCGGCCTCGGCGGCGCCGTGGTCGAGGGCATCCAGGCGTCGGCATCGGACTGGTGCCTCGTCATGGACGGCGATCTGCAGCATCCGCCGGAGGTCATCCCCGACATGCTCGCCCGCGCCCAGCGCGGTGACGCCGACGTCGTCGTCGCCTCGCGGTACACCGCCGGCGGCACGTCCGACGGACTCGCCAACGCGGTGCGCACCGGGGTCTCCCGCGCGTCGACGCTGCTGACGAAGGCGATGTTCCCCCGCAAGCTGCACGGCTGCTCCGACCCGATGACCGGCTTCTTCCTCGTGAACCGCCCGGCCATCGACGTCGAGTCGCTGCGCCCGCGCGGATTCAAGATCCTCCTCGAGATCCTCGCGCGCAAGCAGATGCGCGTCGCCGAGGTGCCGTTCGACTTCGCCGAGCGCTACGCGGGCGAGTCGAAGGCGTCGTTCACGCAGGGCATCCGCTTCCTCACGCAGCTGACGATGCTGCGCTTCGGCCGCATGTCGGCCTTCGCTCTCGTCGGCGGCGTCGGCGCGCTGGCGAACCTCGGCATCATGTGGGCCCTGATCGGCTTCGGCATGGAGTACATCTGGGCGTCGATCTTCGCGAGCATCGTGACGATCGTCGGCAACTTCCTGCTGCTCGAGTACCTCGTCTTCGCCGACATGCGCGAGGATTCGGGGCTCATGCGGCACCGCTTCCTCAAGTCGTTCACGTTCAACGGCATCGAGGCGATCATCCGTATCCCCGTGCTGTGGGTGCTCGTCGAACGGACGCACATCCCGAGCGTTCTGGCCGCCGCCCTCACGCTCATCGCCGCGTTTATCGTGCGGTTCCTCTTCCACGCGCTCGTGGTCTACGCACCCCGCAAGCAGCGCGGCGCGAAGGTCGAGGAGTCGCAGACCCCGCTGGCCGACGAGCTCGCCCTCTGACACCACGCCGTGACGCGGGCGATCGGCCCGCACGCGGTCGCCGCCGCCCGAATAGCCCGCGCCCCGACCGAAGGCCCGCGGGAATCGCCGGCACGGGAGCGACGCGCATAGGATGCGGCTGGAACTCCCACGAAAGGGGACGCAGTGCCGGATACGGATTCGCGGACGACCTGGGTGCTCGTGGACGGGGAGAACATCGACGCCACCCTGGGCGCCTCGATCCTGGGCCGGCGGCCGCAGCCCGACGAGCGCCCCCGGTGGGACCGCCTCGTCACGTTCTCGGAGCGCGTCTGGGCGCAGCCCGCGCAGGGCGTGTTCTTCCTGAACGCCTCCGCCGGGATCCCGATGCCGTTCGTGCAGGCGTTGAAGGCGATGGACTACGTCGTCGTGCCGCTCTCGGGCGGACCCGACGAGAAGATCGTCGACATCGCGATCCAGCGCACGCTCCGGGCGATGCGCGACCGCGACGCCGACGTGATGCTGGTGAGCCACGACGGCGACTTCCTCCACGACCTGTCCGATCTCATCGGCTCGCCCCGGCGGGTGGGCATCGCCGCGTTCTCGGAGTTCCGCAACGCCGGTTTCGCCTCCATCCCGGGCCTGGAGAAGTTCGACCTCGAGTACGACGCCCGAGTGTTCGACGCCCCGCTGCCGCGGATCCGCGTCATCCCGATCGACGAGTTCGACCCGAGCGCGTTCCTCGGCTGAGGCCGGTCGCGCCGCCCGACGGGCGTCCAACCCGGCGTAGCCTGGTGCGATGACTTCGGATACTCCCGTGAAGATGTTCGGCGCCCAGTGGTGCATCGACTGCCGCCGCACGAAGAAGCAGCTCGACGAGCTCGGCATCTCTTACGAGTACGTCGACCTCGAGGCCGACCCGGCCGCGGCCGACATCGCCCGCGAGATCTCGGGCCGCACGCAGATCCCCGTCGTGGTCTACCCCGACTCGTCGCACCATGTCGAGCCGTCGAACGCCGACGTCGAGGCCAAGCTCCGCGAGCTCGCACTCATCTGAGACACCCCGCCCGAGAGGCCCGGAGCGCGCGATGACGGAATCGACAGAGGTGACCGTCCCCGACGCCGATCGGATCGACGCCGACATCGCCGCCCTCGAGACGGGTGCCCGGCTGTGGACGGTGCTGACGATCGCGCAACGCGCCCGACTGCTCGACCGCCTGCACGAGACCGTCGGCGCGGTCGCGACCGAGTGGGCCGACGTCGCCGCGACGTCGAAGCAGCTCGGACCGCAGCATCCGCTCCGCGGCGAGGAATGGCTCACCGGCCCGTACGCCACCCTCGGTGCGCTCGAGACCGCACGGGAGACGCTCGAGAAGCTCGCCGCGGGCCGCACTCCCCTCGACGGGGTGCGCCTGGACACCGCCCCGGACGGCCGGCTCCGTGCACGCGTGTTCCCCGCGCAACCGATCGACCGACTGCTGCTCTCGGGTTTCCGCGGTGACGTCTGGCTCGAGCCGGGAACGTCGCCGACCGAGGCTCGGGATGCTGCGGGGCTCGCGCAGCTCCACCCCGGCGCATCGGGCGGGGTCGGGCTGGTGCTGGGCGCGGGCAACGTCACATCGATCCCCGTGCTCGACGTGCTGTACGAGCTGCTGTCGGCCAACCGTGTGTCGCTGCTGAAGGTCAATCCGACGCAGGATGCCCTCGTGCCCGTCTTCGAGCGCGCGCTCGCCCCGCTCATCGAACCGGGGTTCCTGCGGATCGTCCGCGGCGGTGGCGACGTGGGCGCGTACCTCACGCGGCATCCGGCCTTCTCGCACGTGCACATCACGGGCTCGGCGGCCACATTCGACGCGATCGTCTGGGGCACCGGCGACGAGGCCGACCGTCGGCGCGAGGTCGACGACCCGCACCTGACGACGCCCATCACCGCCGAGCTCGGCGGGGTCGCCCCGGTCATCGTCGTGCCGGGCCGGTGGAGCGACGCCGACCTGCGCTTCCAGGCCGAGCACATCGCCACGATGCGCCTGCAGAACAGCGGTCACAACTGCATAGCCGGACAAGTCGTCATCGTCAGCTCCGACTGGCCGCAGCGCGCGGCGTTCCTCGACGCGCTCCGCACCGCCTACGACACCGCCCCCGAACGACCGGTCTGGTACCCGCGCAGCGACGAGAAGGCCCGCTCCGCGGCATCCGACTACCCGACCGCGCGGCGCGAGGGCGACGGGTCGCGGATGCTGGTGGAGCTGGGCGCATCCGACGACCCGACCGCCATCGAGACCACCGAGTACTTCGCCCCCGTGCTCGGTGTGGTCTCGCTCACCGGAACCGGGCAGCGCTTCGTCGACGCGGCCGTCGCGCACGCGAACCAGCGTCTCACCGGCACCCTCGGCGCCAACGTGCTCATCGACCCCGCGACCGAGGCGTCGCTCGGGGCCGGCTTCGATCGCGCCATCGCGTCGCTGCGGTACGGCGGTATCGCCATCAACGCCTGGACGGGCGTGTCGTTCACCGTGCCGCAGCTGAGCTGGGGTGCCTTCCCGGGCGGTTCGCTGCGCGACGTCGGCAGCGGTCTCGGCGTCGTGCACAACGCGTTGCTGCTCGATCGCGTGGAGCGGTCGGTGCTGCGCGGCCCGTTCCGGCCGTTCCCGCGGTCGCTCGGGGCGCTCGCCCAGCGCAAGGGTGTTTTCACCGTGCTGCCGAAGCCACCGTGGTTCGTGACCGCGCGCACCGGCACCGCGGTGAGCGCGGGCCTCGCCCGCTTCCGCGCTCGACGCAGCTGGCCCGCGCTGCTCGTGACGCTCGCCCGGGCGTTCGGCGCCTAGCCGCCGGCTCGCCGCGCCCTCCACCGTCCGGGCGTCTCAACGCCGCGCTCGTGCGGGTCCTATGCTCGTGTCGTGCTCGACCCCCTCCTCATCTTCGTGGGCGCGGTCGTCGTGATCTGCCTCGCGACCGCGTTCGGCCCGCGCTTCAACCTCGCCGGCCCGCTGATCCTCATGGCGCTCGGCCTCGGCGTCAGCCTGCTGCCGTTCGTGCCGGCGCTCGAGATCGATCCCGAGCTCATCCTCGTCGTCGTGCTGCCACCGCTGCTGTACTCGGCCGCGGTGCAGCTGCCAGCGATCGAGTTCCGCCGCGACTTCGGCCCGATCGCGGGCCTCTCGGTGCTGCTCGTGGTGGTCAGTTCGATCGTGCTCGGCCTGTTCTTCGCCTGGCTGATCCCGGGCCTGGGCATCGCTCTGGGGATCGCGCTCGGGGCCATCCTGAGCCCCACGGATGCTGTGGCCACCTCGATCGCGAAACGCCTGGGCATCTCGACCCGGGTCGTGACCCTGCTGGAGGGCGAGAGCCTGCTCAACGACGCCACCGCTCTGGTGCTGCTGCGCACCGCGATCGCGGCGGTCGCCGGCGGCTTCGCGTTCGGCGACACCGTCTTCGCCTTCGCCCAGGCCGTGATCGTGGCCGTGCTCGTCGGCGCGGTCGTCGGCTGGCTCAACCTGCGGGTGCGGGCCTGGGTGGCCCACTCCGCGGCGAACACCGCTCTCAGCTTCACCATCCCGTTCATCGCCTACCTGCCGTCGGAGCACCTGGGCGGATCGGGGCTGGTGGCGGCGGTGGTCGCCGGCATCGTCACCGGGCAGGGCGCGGCACGCTGGTTCACCCCCGACGAACGCATCTCCGACCGCCTCAACTGGCGAACGGTCGAGCTGCTGCTCGAGGGCGCGGTCTTCCTCGTGATGGGTCTCGAGCTCAAAGAGATCGTGCAGCGCAACCTCGAGCGCGACCAGGGACTCTGGCAGGGCGCGTGGCTGGCCGTCGCGGCTCTCGCCATCGTGCTGCTCGTGCGCAGTGCTTACGTCGCAATGCTCATCTGGCTGCAGGGGCGCAGACGGAGGCTTCACGGGCGCACCCGCCAACGCGTCGAGGCCATGGACGACGGGCTCGACCAGTTCGAAGCCAGACTCGACGCCGGTCCGCCCGACGTCGTCCGCGGCCCGGGTCGCGGCCCCGACCGTCCGACGCGACGGTTCGACATGGCCCACGCGCGACGTCGGCTCGAGATGGGGCGCTCGCGCCTGCGGCGCCTCGTCGCCGACCTCGACTACTACCGCGACACCCCGCTCGACTGGCGGCACGGTTCGGTGATCGTCTGGGCCGGCATGCGCGGTGTGGTCACGCTCGCGGCTGCACAGACCCTCCCCCGCGACACCGTCGAGCGGCCTTTGCTCATCTTCGTGGCGTTCCTCGTCGCGGTCCTGAGCCTCCTGCTGCAGGGGCTCACCCTGCCGGGCCTCGTGCGCATGCTCGGGCTCACCGACGACAAGGCCGAGGGGCCGACGCGCGAGGAGCAGCAGGCGCTCAACGCCGAGCTGCGCTCCGCCGCCGGCGAGGCGGTCGCCGCCGGCAAGCTCCAACGCCGCGACGGCGAACCCTTCCCGGAGAACATCGTGCGGGTCGTGGGGGCGCGCATGACGCAGCCGCCCGACGAAGACGTCGATGCCCGCACGCAGGAGGTACTCGAACTGCGGCTCGCGATCATCGAGGTGATGCGCGCACGTCTGGCAGAGCTCTCGCACGACGGCCGACACGCGACGGCGGCGCTTCGGCACGCGCTGGCCGAGCTCGACGCCGACCAGCTCAGCCTCGAACTCCGCCTCGACGACGCCGACTAGCATCGGCCCGCTCCCTCGATGGTGCGATCGGGGGTGCCGTCCCGCACAATGGAGGGAGCGGGGAGGGTGTCATGACGAAGACGACGGATGCTGCGCAGTCGCACGGTCCGGTGACGGACGACGCACTGACGAGCCCCCTGCACCTGCCCCACATCGCGGCCGACTGCCCGAAGTGCTTCACCGAGCTGCAGCGCGACCGCGACTGGTGGCTCGCACGTCCTGCCGGATCCCGGCTCGTCGGCCTCGTGGTCTCACGCCCCGGCATGCCCTCCGTGGTCGAGCAGCGCGACGATCTGACGCGGTTCGGGGTGCCGATCGAGGGATTCCGACACCCCGCTCCCGAGACGCTCGAGGTATGGCCCGATCGGCTGACCCGCTTCTTCGACACGCTCTCGCGGGGCGACGTGCTGGTCGTCGCCAACGTGCACGCGCTCGGCGCGACGCTCGAGCAGGAGACCCGCGCGGTCGCCGACCTGCACGCCCGCGGGGTCGTCGTCAAGGTGCTCGGCCACGGCGGCCGGCATCTGTTCGACACCGGCCGCTGAGACCGGCGTCAGTCGGCGGTCAGCAGAGCGTTCCCCATCTCGACCCGCACGTCCACGGTGCGCGGCGAGCCCGCCTGGGTCCTCAGACGGTTGTCGACGCCACCGGCGGAGACACCGGTGGTCACGTCGTAGACCTCGTCGGGCAGGGTCAGTTCGATCGACCCGGCGCTGACCGACGCGGTCACCGCGTCGGGGGCGGTTCCTCCCAGCCGAGCGATCAGCTCACCCGCCTCCGTCGACAGAGCCGCCGTCGACACGTTCGACAGGTCGATCTCGCCGCGTCCGGCGTCGACGTCGGCGGTGAGCGTCTCCGCAGTGCCGCGCACCGCGACCCGGCCGGCGGCGAGAGTGAGACCGAGGTCTCCGAAATCTCCCGACGCGTCGACCGATCCTCCCGCGACCATCACGTCGGTGTCGACGCCGGCGAGCTCCTCGGGGAGGGTGAGCGTCGCTCGCCCGTTGCCTCCCCCGAACCACGACAGAACCGAGTTGCGCGGCGTCGCCACCCGCAGCGTGGAGCCGTTGCGCTCGAACGTCCACGATCCTCGGGTGAACTCGCGCACGTCGAGCGACGCTTCGGAGACATCGTCGAACACGACGGTGAGCATGACCGCGTCGACGTCGATCTTGACGGCCGAGACCCCGCCGACGGCGACCGAGCGTTCCTCGTCGCGGGCTGCGGCGGCGGCGACGGTCGGGACGGCCGCGGTCGCGACCGTGCCGACGACCACGGCGACGCCGAGCGCGGCGGTCAGCAGCGCGATGACGCGCGGTGCCGTCCGGTGACCGGAACCGCTCGGCGGCGTGGGCTGCGGCGCGGCCTGCGGCGGGACGGATTCGGTGCTCATCGTGCTGCTCCTGTCTGCGGCGCGGTGCCGCCGTGCTCGAGATGGACGAGCGCTGCCTGCACTCGCCGGTTGCCCGACTCGTCCTGCTCGAGTCCGAGTTTCTGGAAGATGGCGGTGATGTACTTCTCCACGCTCGCCTCGGAGACGAACAGCGCACCGGCGATGGCCTGGTTCGAGCGCCCCTCGGCGATGAGCGCGAGAACCGCGCGTTCGCGATCGGTGAGCCGCTGCATCCGTTCGTCACGGCTCCGGCGCCCGAGCAGCTGCGCGACGACCTCGGGGTCGAGCACCGTCGCCCCCTCCGCGATGCGGCGGAGCGTGTCGAGGAAGTCGGAGACGTCGGCGACCCGATCTTTCAGCAGGTAGCCGAAGGCGCCCCCTCCCCCGGCGATGAGGTCGCTGGCGTAGCGCTCCTCGACGTACTGCGAGAGCACCACGACGGGCAGGGTCGGATGCTGGGCCCGCAGCCGCACCGCGGCGCGGATGCCCTCGTCGGTGAAGGAAGGCGGGAGCCGCACGTCGAGGATGCAGAGGTCGGGGACATCCCGGGCGACCGTCTCGTCGAGCCCATCGGCGTCGGCGAGCGCCGCGATCACCTCGTGACCGGAGTCGTCGAGCAGCCGGACGAGGCCCTCACGGAGAAGCACGGAGTCCTCGCAGATCAAGATACGCATCGCACTGTCCTCACGTCGGTCGCGTCGGCTTCAGTCATCGAGGGGGCACTCAAGATTCGCATCGCACGGTCCTCACGTCGGTCGCGTCGGCTTCAGTCATCGTGGGGGTACTCAAGATGCGCATCGCACGGTCCTCACGTCGGTCGCGTCGGCTTCGGTCATCGAGGTGGGGGTCACGATGCGCACGGCACGCTCACCTCCAGGGCGGTCGGGCCGCCGTTCGGGCTGTCGAGGCGGAAGGTGCCGCCGGCGGCGGCGATGCGATTCGCGATGCCGTCAAGGCCTCCGCCCGGCAGGATGCGCGCGCCGCCGAGTCCGTCGTCCTCGACGCGGGCCCAGAGGCTGCCGTCATCGCGGCTGCGCACGACGACCCGCACACCCGTCGCCCGGGAGTGCTTCGCCGCGTTCGTGAGCGACTCCGCGATCGCGAAATAGGCGGCGGCCTCGGCGGTGCGTCCGCACCGCCCGTCGATGCGGACGTCGAGATGCACGGGCACGTGCGATCGGGCGGCGAGCGCCGAAAGCGCAGCATCCAGCCCGCGGTCGTCGAGCACCGAGGCGTGGATGCCCCGCGCGAGCTGCCGGAGTTCGGTGATGGCGGCCTTCGTCGAGGTGTGCGCTTCTTCGATGAGCGCCTTGGCCGCGGCCGGGTCTTCGTCGATCTTCTGCCGGGCGAGGCCCAGTGTCATCCCCACGGAGACGAGCCGGGGCTGCACGCCGTCGTGGAGGTCGCGCTCGATGCGCGTGCGCTCGACCTCGGAGGCGCGGATCGCGCCGGCGCGCTGGGCCCCGGCCTCTCGCGCCTCGGCGGCCAGCTGCGTCTCGCGGGAGGGCACCATGATCAGACGCGACAGCACCCCGTGCAGCAGGGCGAGGCCGATGATCGCCGCGGCCGAGATCAGCGCGACGATCGGGCCGATCAGCGGCGCCCAGGTGACGGGAACCTCGAGCCCGTACATCGAGACCGTGTCGGCATAGAGCGGGGCGAAGGCGATGGTGATTCCCGTGGCCGCGACCGTGACCAGCACGAGCACGAGGACACCGAGGATCGTCGAGATGGCGAGGTTCGCGATCGCTCGCCAGACCGAGGGGTCGATCGCCTGGCGCCAGAACATGCCGAGCACACCCGCGAATCCCGGCTGCGTCGGTCTGCGTGCCGAGAGCGGGGGGAGGTCGAAGCCGTAGAGGCCGTCGACCCGGGCGTTCTCGAGCCACGCGACGGCGAACAGCACGTAGGCCAGCGCGATGAGCACGATGATGCCGACACCCGCGGCGAAGACGAGACCCACCCCGCTCGCCAGCGCAGCGAAGAAGCCGATGAAGACGAACGGCCCGACGACGCCGAGGGCGGCGAGCTGCGCGGCGGCCCCCGCAACGCGCAACGGGCGGGCGGTCGACGGCACGGCGGGGTCGTCACGCCGGGTCGCCGCGGGGGCGGATGCTGCGGGGGAAACCGCGGCGGGGGCCGGGAGCGGCGGCGGCGCGGTCGTCTGCGAACTCATACCCCCACGGTAGGACGCGAGCCGCGCGGGGGCCGCCGAGGCATCCGGAGCGGTTCTTCGGGGTATCCCGAAGCGTTTCGCACCGAGTGGTCGACGCGACGGGGTCCCGCAGGCTAGAACAGCCCGGTGGCGGTGAGCTCGGCGCGCAGGACCGGCACGATGTGCTCGGCGTACGCGACCGTCAGGTGCGATTCGTCGTAGCGGATCGGCATGCCGCCCGCGAACGCCGGACACACCCCGTCGACGCAGCTGAAGTCGAGCGACGCGATGGCGTGATCGCCCGTCTCTGCGGCGACGGCCTCGGCCGCGGCCTGCATGGCGTTCCACGTCGGGTCGACGGCCGTGGTGCAGTTGGCAGGAGCCGACAGCGGCGAATAGCAGCGCGACAGATCACCGCCCTTCGGCGGCGGCGCCAGATACACCATGCGCCCGGCCGCGCCGTACGCGGCGACCTCCGCCTGCGACGCACGCAGGAGGTCGCCGGCAGAAAGATTGCGTCCGTCGATCGTGTGGGCGAGCGTGTAGGCGTTCGAGACGACCACGAGGTCGGCCGGATCGGCCGCGATCATGCCGCGCACGTCGGCCTTGCGCTGGGGGCAGGCGGCCATCACGCCCGCGCCGTCGTTCTGCACGAGCACGTCGGTGAAGCGGCATCCGTACATGCCGACCGTCGTGACGCGCCACTGGCCGCCGCTCTCCTCGGCCAGCTTCTTGAACGCGGGCGCGTAGGCCATCGCGCTCGAGTCGCCCACGAGATACATGTGCCGGGGCGCACCGCCGTCGCCCCAGGTGCAGCGCCCGAGGTCGATCCCGCTGTCGGGCGAGAAGCAGTCGCGCGCGGGGTTCGCGCTCGACGAACGCTGCATCACCTCGTCGAGCGAGGGCTGCAGCGCCGGCCACTGCGTCGCCGACACCGCCGCGGCGAGCTCGGCCTGCACGGTCGCGACGGGGTCGTCCGCCGGAGCCGCGACAGCGTCGCCGGGTGCGGGGGTGAGCGGGCCGATCGTGGGCGACCCGAAGGCCACCATCGTCATCAGCACCACCACGCCCGCACCGATCGCGAGTCCCGCCGCCCCGAGACCGAACTGCGGCCGGAAACGCGCGCGCCACTGCGCCCACGCGGAGCGGGCGGGCGGCGTCGCCGGAGCGGGCTCGGCGGATGCGGCGGCGACGGCGCGCACCGCAGTCTGCGGCGAGCGTCGGGGCGCGGCGGTGGTCGCCGGTTCGAGGGCGCTGTCCGGCGCTGCGCCCGACCCGATCGCGAGCGGGCCGGACGGTCGCGGACGCGAGCCGGGGTAGTACCGCGTTCCCGGGGTCCACCCCTCGGGGCGCGTCGAAGGCAGGCGCGCGGCGACCGGCGCGGCCTCCGGCTCGACGGCCGGGGGCGCGGCGTCGGGCTCGACAACAGACGGCGTGGGAGCAGCATCCGTCGCCTTCCCGCGCAACCACGGCGATCGGTGCAGGGGCTGCTCGACGAGGAAGTACCCGCTCACCGCGAGCACGACGACCGTCGCCACGACGATGAGAGTCGACTCCGCACCGGCGGGCAGGAGCACCGCGGCGAAGACGATGACGGGGAAGTGCCAGAGGTACAGCGAGTAGGAGACGTCGCCGACGAACACGCTGATCGGGTTCGTCAGAGGGAAGAGGTGACGCTGGCGAGGATCGCCGCCCACGCCGCCCGCGATGACCAGCACGGCAGCGGCCACCGGCAGCGCGGCCCAGGGCGCGGGGAACGGCATCGTGTCGGGGTCGACGATCAGGAACGACCACACCACCCCCGCCGCGCCGATCCATCCCAGCACCCAGCGGAAGGCGGCGGGGATCCGTCCGAGTACGGGCACGGCGACCGCCAGGAGCGCGCCGACCGCCAGCTCCCACGCGCGGGTCGCCGTCGAGAAGTAGGCGACAGTGGGATCCCCCGCCGTCTGCACCATCGCCCACCCGCCCGACACCACGACGATCGCTGCGGCGGCGAGCCCGACAACGGCACGCGCCGCACCCGTCCGCCTCGCTGCGACCGGCAGGAGGAGCACGAGCAGAAGCAGCAGGGCCGGCCAGACGAGGTAGAACTGCTCCTCCACCGACAGCGTCCAGAAGTGCTGGAGCGGAGAGACCGCGTCAGCCGCGTGGAAGTAGTCGGTGCCCTCGACGGCGAAGCGCCAGTTGGCCACCAGGGCGAGGGCGGCGAGCGCGTCGAACAGCGTGCGGTCGGCCTGCGTGCGGTTGAAGACGACGAAGGCGACGACGACGACCGCGGCCAGCACGACCACGGCTGCGGGCAGGATGCGGCGGATGCGACGCGCGAAGAAGTCGCGGAGCGAGATGCGCCCCGTGGCCGCGAGCTCACGCAGCAGCAGACCGGTGATCAGGAACCCCGAGATCACGAAGAAGACGTCGACACCCGCGAACCCGCCGCGCGGCCAGCCGATCAGGTGGGCGAGCACCACGGCGACGACGGCGAGCGCCCGCAGACCCTGGAGGTCGCGTCGGACGGGCGTGCGAGGAGAAGAGGAAGCGCTGATGTGGGAGGTCACTGTGTATCCGGGAAAGCCGAATGCCAGTGTAGTGACGCGAACCGGCGTGTGGGACCGCTCCCGCGTCAGGTCGCGCAGGCCGTGGCGGGCGCGGAGGCCTGCCCGTTGGCGCGTCGCGTCAGCACCTGGATGCAGGTCGTCCCCGTCGGGTCGGCGGCGACGGTCACGCTCGTCTCGCCCGTGCGCTCGAGCACCGGGTCGGAGCCGTCACGGGGAACGACCCCCCAGAGGTACTCGTCACCTTCCTCGGCGGCAGTGTTGGTCCACGTGAAGGTGACGCCGTCGGGACCGGCGGAGCCGGCGAGCCCTTCGGGGGCGGCGGGCGCCACGGGCACCACGTCGATCGGCCTGTCGGAGGGCGAGGCCTCGGGCGTGGGTTCGGCCGGGCCGCCCAGCACCGCCGGCAGCGACAGCGCGAGGATCGCCCCGACGACGACCACGAACGCGGCGGCCCCGAGTGCGAACCAGAGTCCGCGCTTCGACCGGGGCGCCGCGGGAGGCGCGGATGCTGCGGCCGCCGCGCTCGTCGGAGGCAACGGCGGTGCCGCGGGCGCCGGCGCCGGCGCGGAAGACGGCGCCGGCACCGTCTCGAAGCGCGACGGACCGGCGGGCACCGGATCGATCGCGGCCACACGCACCACGGTGGCGTCACCGTCGCCGGAGCGCTGCGGGGCCGCGGCCTCACGACGCGAGCGACGGGTGGCGTCGTCGGGCGCCCACTGCTCGGGCGCGGACGGGGGCGGGACGGGCGCCGGCGCGGGGTCGATGCTCACTACGCCGCGCACGCGGGTGAGCCCGTCGTCGGCGTCGTCGACGACGCCGGCCGGGGTGCCGTCGTCGAGGATGTCGATGGGGGTCACCGAGTGCGCGAGTTCGATCTGCACCTTCTGCAGCGCCCGGGCGAACTCGAGCGCCGTCGGGTAGCGGTCGGCGGGCGATTTCGACATCGCGCGCTGCAGCACGCGCTGCAGAGACGGCGGCACGTCCGAGCGGCCGATCGGCGCGAGGGGCGCCGACTCGATGCGGGTGATGAGTTCGACACCGGTGTTCCGCTGCCCGGGGAGCTCGAACGGCGAACGGCCGACGAGCAGGCTGTAGAGGGTGGCGCCCAGCGACCAGACGTCGGAGCGCGCATCGCTCGTCGGTTTCTCGGCGACGACCTCCGGCGGCGACCATGGGATCGACAGACCTCCCGCGTCCCCGGCACCGGCGGCCGAGGCGATGCCGAAGTCGGTGAGGGCGGGGCGGTTGTACTCGGTGACGAGGATGTTCGCGGGCTTGATGTCGCGGTGGAGCACCCCGGCACGATGTGCGGTCTCCACCGCCGCGCCGACCTGCACGCCGATGCGCAGAGCCTCGGCGACGGAGAAGAGCTCGGCCCGGTACCGCACCTGCAGGTTCGGTTTCGGGCAGTACTCCATGACGAGGTACGGGCGTCCGTCGTCGGCGACGCCGGCCTGGTAGATCGTGACGATCGCGGGATGCGTCGAGAGCATCGCCATGACGTTCGCCTCGGCCGTGAACTCCTCGATCGACCCGGTGGCCATCCGGTCGGGCAGCAGCACCTTCACCGCGACCCGGCGGCGGGGCAGTTGCTGCTCGTAGAGGAAGACGTCGGCGAAGCCGCCGGAGCCGAGGAGCTCGACGGGGGTGAACCCGGCGAGTCGGGGCGGCGCTTGGGGTGCGCGGCGGCCGCTCACGACGGAGTCCTCGTCACGACAGCGCCTCGACGAGCACCGTCACGCCGTCGCCGAGGTCGAGGACGTCGCCCGGAACGAGGATCGTCGCCTCGCCGGGATGCAGGCGCGTCGGCACCGACCCCTGTCGGCGCAGGGTCGTGCCGTTGGTGGTCTGCAGGTCGGTGGCCAGGATGCTGTCGCCCTCCACACGCACCTCGACGTGGTTGCGGGAGATGTCCTGCTGCGGGCTGTCGACGCCGATGAGATGGGGCAGCTCGGCGCCGGACGCGCGAGCGGACTTCGGCCGCCGTCCGATGATCACGGTGCGGTCCAGCAGCACGACCTGTCCGGTCGACAGCCGCAGCCGCCCGATCGGTCCGGTCGGGGGCGGCGGCACCGGAGGAATGGCGGGAGCCGGCGGCGGCACGGGAAGCCCGCCCGCGGCACGCAGTCGGCGGGCCTCCTCGAGCGAGAGCGTCTCACCGTCATGGTCGCCGGGGGCCGGCGCGTCCGTGTGGGCGGGGAGGGCGGGAGCGGGCTCGGCGACGGCGTCGCGATCGCCCCTCCCGATCACGGTCGTCGCCTCGACATCGTCGAGGGGAGCGGCCGGCACGGCGGGAGCGCTTGCGGTGGGCTTCTTCGCCACGACGGGCGCAGGTCGCACCGGCAGCGCGTCACCCCGGATGAACGGGGGGATCGAGTCGATCAGCATGCCTTCCTCGGCGACCGGGAGCGCGGGGGCGACCGGCGGGAGCTCGGGCTCGGCAACCGGGGACTCGGGCTCCGTCTCGGGCTCGTCGTCCGCCGGCTCGTGCGCGACGTCCAGCACCTCGTCGATGCTGTGGGGCTGCACGGGCTCGACGGGTCGGTACGAATCAGCGGGCGCGGAGTGCTCGGGTGCGACGACCGGCCTCTCCCTGTCGAACGCGCGAGCCGAGACCACGACGGCCGACGCCAGCACGACGCCGTCGCCGACCGGGAAGACCGTCGCGCCCGCATCGCCGATCTCGAGGCGGGAGACCTCGCGGATGCTGCGCTCCGACCAGGTCGAGGCCGTCGTGCCGTCGACGATCTCGGTTCCCGAAGACGTCGTGACGGAGGCCGAGAGGTCGCCTCGCGCGCTCACGCGCCAGACGTCGTCCTCGTCGACGACCACGACGAACGCGGGGAGCGCCGAGAGCGTTCCACCGGCGGCCAGCACGTCGACCACGGCGCCGAATCCCTCGCCGGCGGCGAGCCGGTCGCGGATGGCGAGGGTCGCCGCATCCGTCGTCCCCTCGCCGAGAACGGCGACACCGCGACCGGCGACGACGACGCGGAGCGTGCCTGGCGCGTAACGGACCTCGGTCATGGGCGTTCTCCCTCGTCACGCGTTCGCACCCGGGGCAGGGTGTCTTCCTCCCCATCCTCGCCGAACTCCGCGACGGGGATGGTCGCCGTTCCGTCGCGGCGCTCGCGGGCCCGCACATCGAGCGCGTCGACCACGAGCACCGTCACGTTGTCGCGGCCGCCCGCGGCCACGGCCTCGCGTACGAGGCGATCGGCTGCGGTCTGGGGATGCTGCTCGGAGCGGAGGATGTGGTCGATGCGCGCGTCGTCGAGCTCGGTCGGCAGGCCGTCGGAGCAGATGAGGAGGCGGTCGCCCTCCTCGGCGGGGAGAAGCCAGTAGTCGGGCTCGCTGTCGCTGCCGGCCCCCAGCGCACGAGTGATGACGTTGCGCCGCGAATCGACCGCGGCCGCAGCCGCGTCGAGCTCGCCGGCGTCGACGAGTTCCTGCACGACCGAGTGGTCGACGCTCACCTGCTCGAGCACGCCCTCGCTCAACCGGTAGGTGCGCGAGTCGCCGAGGTTCACCGCCAACCAGTACCCGTCGCCGTCGATATCGGCGACGACCACGCCGGCGAGGGTCGTGCCGGCACCCGCGCCCCCGCCCTCGGGAAGCGCGTCGACGCGGCGGCGCGCCTCCGCGACACTCGACTGCACGTCGTCGACGGTGAGGCTCGGGCGACCCACCAGGCGCGCGAACTCCTCGATCACGGTGGCACTGGCCACTTCGCCCGCCTGGTGCCCGCCCATGCCGTCGGCGACGAGGAAGAGGGGCGGGGCGGCGAGGTGGCTGTCTTCGTTGAGCGATCGACGGAGTCCGACGTCGGTCGCCGCACCCCAGGCCAGTGTCACCGGCCCGGCGGTCACGAACGTGCTCCGTCGGTCGCGGAGTCGGCGGGGTCGGCAGCGGCCGCCTCACCGTCGACGGGCTCGGACGCAGCATCCGCCTCACTCCGGGGCGCACGACGACGACGTGGCTCCGGCAGGGCGAACCGCGTGCCGGCGAGGAGCGAGCGCACGTCGAGCAGAGCGCGGAGGCGTCGCCAGAATCCGGCACGCTGACGCATGTCGCCCACGATGCCGTCGACCTCGCGCCAGAACTCCTCGACGTCTTCGGGCGAGGGGTCGCGGGGGCCGAACACGTCGGCGTCGGCGCGGCGCGCGAGGGTGCTCACCTGGGGCGCGGCGAAGGCGGTGCCCACCACGACCGCGTCCTCGGTGCGGGTCCCTCCCGGGCGCACCGGGGTGCCGAAGTCGGATGACCGATCGAGCAGCTCGTCCCATCCGCCGCTGATGCGGTCGGCCGACCGGTCGGCGGTCAGGCGCTGGTGGCGGCGGGCCCTCTTCAGTCCGCCGATGACGACGAAGGGAGCGAGCAGGAGGGCGACGACGATGAGCACGATCAGGATGATCAGCAGGATGAACCCGATGATGCTCGCGATGTTGTTCTCTTCGTCTTCCGAGCCGCGCTCATCCGGCACCGTCGGGGGCAGGTCGACGGGCTGCTGCTCGGGCGGCGGCGGCTGCAGCACCTGCGGCTTCGGATCGGCCCGAGGTTTGGTCGTCTGGTCGTTCGGCACCTGGTCTTCAGGCGGGGTGGGGTCGAACGGAACCCAGCCGAAACCGTCGAAGGCGATCTCCACCCATGCGTGCAGGGTGTCGCCGGTCGCGGTGAAGACCGGTCCGGTCTGATCCTCGTCGGGGTAGAAGCCCATGACGACGCGGGCCGGCATCCCCAGCTGGCCCGCGAGGAGCGCCATCGCGACGGCGTACTGCTCGTCGTCGCCGATCATCTGCTGGCCGCCCAGGAGCGTGGTGATGCGCTCGGCGCCGTGTCCGGCGCGGGAGAGCACCTGCCCTTCGAGGCCGTGGCTGAAGAATCCGTCCTGAGAGAGGCTCTGCTGCAGGGCCCGGGCCTGTTCGATCGGCGTCGTCGCGTCGGCGACCATGTCGGACGCGATCTCGGCGAACTCGGTGGGCACGTCGTCCTGATCGGGCATGCGCACCGGCGCGAAATCGGCGTCGGCGAGCTGCTCGTCGCTCGGCGTCTGCGGCAGCAGCGCGTCGAAGGTGTAGGCGACGCCGCGCTGCACCCCGGCCGTCACGACCGCCGTGCCGGTGGCGTCGTTGTAGTACGCGCTGCGGCGCAGGTCTTCCGCGCGGTCGCCCTCGAAGGTCACCGATGTCATCTGCCCGGCATCGGGCAGCCAGACGGTGTCGAGAGCGTCGACCTCGACATGGATCGTCACGGGCGTACCCGTCGCCTCGGGCGACATGTTGCCCCGTACCGGCGAGAAGGCGCTCGACGAGCCGGCGCCGCTGTCGTCGGCGACGTTCAGCACGGTTCCGTCGTAGGCGTCCATGGTGGCCAGACGGATGCGGGCGTCCTCGGGGAGTCCGGTGGCGCTGAAGAGCGGTTCATCGGGGAAATCGCGCACGTACGCGCGGAACGACTGCAGAGGGCTCGGGTACTGGCGGATGTCGAAGGGCGGGATGACCACGTCGCGCAGCACGTAACGGGGTTCGTTCGCTGCCGCGAGCGCACTCGTGGCGACACCGGCCGAGGCGGCGACGGCCAGCACGACCGCGCCCGCGACGAGCCGGCGGGTGCCCACGCCCGACGACGCCGGCTCGCCCTCCTCACCGATCGAGATCGCGGCACGCGCGGGCTGCCAGGCCTGTCGTACGGCGAGCCAGGCGATCGCGACGATCGCGAAGACGAGGCCCTGCACCAGTGGCGCGGCGGGCTGCGCGGTGCCGAGCGCGATCTGCGCGGCGAGGAACGCGGCCGCCGGGATCAGCGCCCATGCCGGTGGGCGGGCGCGCAGCGCGAGGCTCGCCGTCAGCACACCGGCCACGAGCGACATGAGGTACGGCACGAGCAGGTGACCGTCGGATGCGGCGACCGGCGCGACCGTCGTCAGCAGGGCCTTCCACGACGTGACGACGCCCGCGCCCAGCTGGGCGAGCGTGTCGATCGAGGGGATCACTCCGAGGATCGCGGTGTGCGGCAGCGCGAGGGCGGCGCCGAAGACGAAGTACACGCCTATCGTGAGCGCGGCCATCAGCAGCACTCCGAACCGACGCCACGCCCCGACGGCGGCGACCGCCAGCCCCAGCAGGGCACCGCCGATCGCGGCCACGAGGTACACCGGGCTGTCGAACGTCGGAGCGAACCCGATGATCGGCACCGCGAGCAGCGCCGCGGTCGCGGCGAGGTCGAGCGCCCAGCGACGGGCGGGCAGCGCGGCGCTCATCCGAGAACCTTCCGCAGGGCGACGGGCAGCTGGTCGAGGGTTCCGACCGTCACGACGTCGGCCTCGGCGATCCGCCGGAGGGAGGGCGACGCGCCGGTCTCGGCGACCACGGCGAGAACCCGGGCCCCGAAGGGGAGGCGGCTGCACGCGACGCGCAGGCGCGCCGCATCCACGGTGCTCCCGCACACCAGCACGACGATGCTCGCCAGCGGCAGGGTGGAGGCGATGAGCCCGGCGAGGCCCACCAGGTCGCCCTCTCGCGGGCGCGAATAGACCAGGCCCGACAGCGAGTCGAGGAAGCGCTTGCCGCTCTCGGCCGCGATCGCGCCGCCCTGCGATCGCACGTCGACGCGCTGCGAATCGCGAAGTGCGCGCAGGCCCAGCGAACCGGCCGCCGAGACGGCGAGCTCGAACTCCTCGGGGTCGCGGTAGTCGGACGGGTGCCTCGACAGCCCGATGACGAAGTGCGATCGACGCGTCTCTTCGTACTGGCGCACCATGAGGTCGCCGGTGCGAGCGGTCGACTTCCAGTGCACGTGACGGCGGTCGTCGCCCGGCTCGTACTGGCGGAGGGCGTGGAACGACACGTCGTCGCGGGACAGGTCGGTCGCGGGCATGCCCTCGAGGTCGCGGAGGAAGCCGAGCGACTGGCCGTCGAAGAGCACGGTCTTCGGATGGACGAAGAGGTCGACGGGCTCGTCGCGTCGCTGGACGCGCTCGAACAGCCCGAGAGGGTCACCGCGCACCACGCTCACGGGCCCGACCTTCAGCACCGCGCGGCGCTGCGTGGGGATGGCGAAGAGCTCCTCCGCCTCGTCGCCGGGCGCGAGGCGCCGCACGGCGAACTCGCCGCGGCCGGCGCCGACCGGGAGCACGATGCGCGAGGGCAGGATCGCTCGCGTGCCCGTGTTGGCGAGCGACAACGCACCGACCGCACGTTCACCCACGACCACGCGCGTGCGGTTCAGGTCGAGACCGACGTCGTAATCGGTGCGGCCGATGAGGAAGAACGTGCACAGCACGAGCACGGTCGTGACGACGACCGCCGCGATGACCAGTTCCTGCCACCCGAGGATCCGGCCGGCGACGAACAGCACGACCGCCGTCGCCAGCAGCACCCACGCGAGCGGGCGGGCGACGCGCAGGATGCCGCGGGCGCGGCGCAGGGCGCGCGCGGCGAGCGGAGCCGCGACCTCCCGCAGGGCCGTGCGGGTCGTCCCGGCGGGGACGGTCGACCCGAGCGACTCCGTCGTCATGCGGCGGCAGACCTCGCCTGGGGAGCTGCGACCGCCTCCAGCACGCGCGAGATGACGGTGTCGGCGGTCGTGCCGGCGAACTCGGCCTCGGGGTCGAGCACGAGGCGGTGAGTCCAGGCCGGCTCGACGAGCAGCTTCACGTCGTCGGGGATGACGTAGTGACGACCGGATGCCGCGGCCCACACCTTCGCGAGACGGATCATCGCGATCGCACCGCGCACCGAGACGCCGACCCGTGTGGCCGGATCGGTGCGGGTGGCCTCGGCGAGCTGCGCGGTGTAGCGCAGCACGGCGGGCTCGACGTGGACGGAGGCGGCGAGGTCGGCCATGTCGCCCACGGCGTTGGTCGTGATGATCGGCGTCAGTGCGGCGGAGGGGTTGCGATCGGCGGCGCCGGCGAGGATGCGCTCGGTGACGTCGAGGTCGGGGTAGCCGATGGAGGTCTTGATGAGGAAGCGGTCGAGCTGCGCCTCGGGCAGCTTGTAGGTGCCCGCCTGCTCGATCGGGTTCTGCGTCGCGATGACGAGGAACGGCCGGCCGACCTCGTGGGTGACGCCGTCGACCGTCACGCGCGACTCCTCCATCACCTCGAGGAGAGCCGACTGCGTCTTGGGCGAGGCGCGGTTGATCTCGTCGGCGAGCACGATCGAGGCGAAGATCGGGCCCTTGTGGAACTCGAACTTATGCGTGCCCTGGTCGTAGATCGTGACGCCGGTGACGTCGGAGGGCAGCAGGTCGGGGGTGAACTGGATGCGCTGGCTCGTTCCCTGCACCGTCGCCGCGAGCGCCTTGGCGAGGCTCGTCTTGCCGGTGCCCGGAGCGTCTTCCAGCAGCACGTGACCCTCGGCGAGCATCGAGGCCAGCACCAGACCGACGACGTCGCGCTTTCCCATCAGGGCGTGGTCGACGTTGTCGACGAGCCTCGTGAACGTGCTCTCGAACCACGCGGCCTGCTCGGGTGTCATGGTCATCGGTGTCGTGTCCTTCTCGTTGTCTTCTCGCGCCGTCTCGTGGCGCTACCAGGTCTGGCGTTCGGATTCGCCGAATCCGTCGATCTGCACCCACGCCTGCTCGCCCGGGTAGCCGAAGTAGCAGGTGAGCTGCATGCTCGCGTTGGCTTCGATGCGGTAGGACTTACCGCTGGTGAACCGGCCCTCGCGGCTGTTGACGCAGGAGACCGTGTAGGTGCCGGCGGGGAAGTCCTTCGTGTTCAGCACCAGGTAGGCGCACGAGGACGACGTGCAGTTGTCCTGCCCCTGCGCCGACGAGCCCTTCGTCACCCAGGCCCGGGGCTGCGGCTTGGGTTCGGTGGAGGCCGACGCAGACTTCTCCGGGCTGATCTTGCCCTCGGAGTCGATCGCCCGCACGGTGATCGAGTGGGTCTGGTCGTAGCCGTTGCCGACGTTGCGCGAGCCCTGGCCCGGGCCCACGTTCTCCCAGTTGCCGCCGTCGATGCGGATCTCCAGCCGGTTGATGGGGCGGCCGTTCGTCGCGGGCGGGCTCCACGACACGCGCACCGACTGCCCGGCACGCTCGGCATTCGCGCCCGGTTGGTTCACCGGACCGTACGGCGTCGCGGCATTCGAGGCGGCGGAAGCCGCGCCCTCGTACGTCGCGCCGTCCTGGGTCGTCACCGCGCGCACCTGCACGGTGTACTGGTTGCCGTTGGAGATGCCGCTCGTGATCCGTGAGCCGTCCCAGTCCGCACGCCACCCGCCGCCGACGTTGTACTGGTACTTCACCGACGAACTGTCCGCACCGTTCGTCGAGCCCGGCGTGTACGAGACGACGATCGCGCTGTCGTTGGTCGGCGTCGTCGCGGAGACCCCGGTCGGCTGCCCGGGTGCGACGAACGCGCGTCGCGGAGCCGAAGGATTGCTGTCGGCGCCCCAGCCGGCTTTGTTCTTCGCTGCGACGGTGAAGGTGTAGTCGGTCTGGTTCGGATCGACCACGACCGCCTGCGAGGTCTGTCCCGCGGGAACGGCGATGGTGTTGATGACCGAACCGCCGCGGATCACGTTGAGACGGTAGCCGCTGATCGCGTCGCCGTTCGCGGCGGGCGCGTTCCAGGTGACCTGCATCTGGGCCTGGTCGCCGACGGGCTGGAGACGCTGGGTGGTCGGCGCCGCGGCTGCCGACGGCGGCCCGGCGGGAACCTCGCCCGCCGAGTAGCCGCTCCAGCTCGAAGGCTCAGGCGCACGGTTGTGGGCGCGCACGCGCACCTGGTAGTTCGTGCCGTTCTCGAGGCCGTCCCACACGATCGTGTTGCCGGTCACGCTGGCCTTCTGCGTGAGCCCCGACGGCGGGGCGGGCGAGATCTCGAGCGTGAACGACTCGACCGGGGAGCCGGGCGTCGACGGGGTGACCCACGCGACCTGCAGCGACTTGTCGCCGAAGGTCAGGGTCGGCGGCTGCGGGGTGTCGGGACGCGCATCGGGCCGCGCCACGGCCGACGGAGCCGACGGGTCGGACTCGCCGACGCGGTTCGTCGCGGTGACCACGAAGTTGTACTCGACGTTGTTGGTGAGGCCGTCGAGCGTGCACGTCGTCGAGGCGCACTGCTTCGTGTACGCGCCCGAGGTGGAGGTCACCGTGTATCCGGTGATGTCGGCGCCGTTGTTCGCCGGCGGCGTCCACGACAGCACGACCGTGCGGTCCTGCACGCTCGACACCGTCGGCGTTCCGGGAGCGTTGGGCTTCCCCTGCACCGTGAGACGGATGCGGCCCTCGACCTCGCGATCGGGGTCGCCCGTCGCATCCTGGATCCGATAGCGCACCACCATGGTGCCGAAGAAGTCGGCCGCCGGGGTGACGGCCACCTGGTCGCCGGCGAGGTCGGCGGTGCCGCTGCCCGTCTCGGGCACCGCGGACGTCAGTTTCAGTGCCGTCTCGGGGAACGGGTTGAAGTCGTTCGCCAGCACGGGCACGGTGATCGTCTTGCCCTGGTCGGACTGCGGCACGATGTCGTCGTTGGCCGTCGCGAGGGGGCGGGTCGATGCCGTCACCCGCACCGTCACGGTGCCCTCGACCGGCTCGGTCTCGCCGTCGTCGACGCGCAGACGCACGTCGACGGTGGTTCCCTTGGGCGTTCCGGAGTCGGTGCCGACGCGCAGGGTCTGGCCGTCGATCGAGGCGCTGAAGCCCGACGGCGCACCGCCGACGATGGAGTACTGCATGCCGTCGAGGTCGCCCTCGTCGGGGTCTGTCGTGAGGGCCCGCAGGTCGAGGCCCGTGGGCTCCTCGCCCGGCGCGACATCCATCTGGCCGTTCACGAACGTCGGCTGCTGGTTGTCGGGCGGGAGCACGGTGACCGGCAGCGTCAGCGTGGCCTTCCGCCCCTCCGGGTCGTCGGGCCCCGTGCCGTCGGTGACCTCGAACGTGATGGCGTCCTGGCCGAAGTAGCCGGCCGCCGACGTGTAGGTCAGGGTCGTCTGATCCTTGACGAGGTTGGAGCCGTCGGCGTGGGATGCGGCGACCTTGGCCGCCTCGGTGATGACGACCGTCCGGCCGCCCGCGGCGCGCACGTGATCGGCGAGCGGGAGGTCGACCGTCTCGCCGCTCTGCACCTCGATGCCCTCGGTCGAGATGAGGGTCGGCGGCAGATCGCTGAGGGCGGGCACGAAGATGAAGGCCGACGCCGTCAGGTCGTCCTGATCGGTCAGCGTGTAGGTGAGCAGCTGGGCCTCGTCGAGGATCGGGATGCGCACGATGCCGTCGGCGTTGACCGTCGCCGATCCGTCGACCGTGATGCGGAGGGCGTCGGTCGTGCCGTCGGGGTCTTCGTCGTTCGCGAGCACGTCGAGGTCGACGTACTCGTCTTCCTGCACGTCCTGCGCGCGCACCCGGTCGTCGCGGGCGATCGGGCGCTGCAGCGGCACGTCGTCGGCGACCGTCACCTGCAGCACGGCGCGCGCCTCCGCACCGCGGGCGTCGCGGATCGTGTACTGCAGCGAGGTCTCCATCGGCTCGTCCGGCGACGTGACGACGACGCGGTCGCCGACGACTCGGGCCTGGATGCCGTCGACCTCGGGGAGGATCAGACCGTTGCTGATGAGGGAGATCGCATCGCCCTCGGGGTCGGAGTCATTGGCCAGCACCGGCACGGCCACTTCGCGCCCCGGGCGCATGATCACGGAGTCCTTCACCGCGTACGGCGCCTGGTTGGTCGCCTCGGTCGGGGCGATGCCCACGCGGATCGACGCGGTCGCCTCCGCCCCGCCCCGGTCGCGCACCCGATAGGTGAAAGCGTCGGCGCCGGTCTCGTCGTCGAAGGCCTGGTAGACGAGGAAGTTCGCGCCCGTCTCGGAGATGCGGCCCTTCGTCGGAGCGGAGTCGAGGCCGACGAGCTCGACGGAGTCGCCGTCGGGGTCGAGACCGTCGAGCGGTACGGCGATGCGCACCTCGGAGCCGCTCAGCACGCGCGAGGTGATGTCGCGCGGGCGCGGCGCCTGGTTCGTCTCGGGGTTGGCCGGGAGCACCTGGATGGTGATGTACCCGGCGTCCTTCTGCCCCGTGGAGTCCACCGCCTCGTAGGTCGCGTAGACCGTGCCCGGCTGGTCGCCCGCGCGGAAGCGCACGGTGTCCTGCGAGACGAAGATCTGGCCCTGCTCGGGCGTCGGGAGGGGCGCGACGAGGTCGGGTGCCACGTGCATCGTGTCGCTGTTGGGGTGCGTGTCGTTGTCGAGCACGGGGATGGTCACGATGTCCCCGGCACGGACGACCGCCTGGTCGTCGTTGGCGACCGGTGGTTCGAGCTGCTCGGGCGCGGGCACGGGGATGACGACCACCTCGCCCTCGGCCGTCTGCGAACCGTTCGAGATGCGGTAGCCGATGCGCGTCTGCTCGCCGAGTGCCGCCTGATCGGTGATGCGCAGCGTCTCGTGGTTGAGCACGGCGACCGAGATGCCGCTGTTCGGGTCGACGGTGACCGACTGCACGACGAGGATGCCGCCGGACGGGTCGATGTCGTTGGCGAGGACGTTCACGAGCACATCGGCGCCGCTCGTGAGGAGGGCGACGTCGCGAACGGCGATCGGCGGCAGGTCGGTGTCGGCGTCGGGGACCACGTCGACGCGCACGAGGCCGGGCACGGCGTTCGCGCCGGACGACACGAGGTACTGCGCGTAATACGTGCCGGGGGCGTTCGAGCGGAACGTGAACGTCTTGTTCGCGAAGTCGGGGACGATCTCGGCGCCGGCGACCTCGTCGACGCGGGTGAGGCGCAGGGGCTCACGGCTGGAGCTGGTGTCGTTCGTCAGCGGCGCGACGGTCGCCGTCTGACCCACGCGGACGACGACGTGGTCGGCGTTCGTGACGGGCACGGTCGACCCGGGCGGTCGGATGTCGACCCGCAGAACACCCTCGCCGACGTCGGTGCCGTCCGAGACGACGATCGGCACGTCCTTGCGCCCCTGGGCGCCGCCGATGGCGCGGTAGGAGATGCGCCCGTCGGAGGTGAAGTCGGCCTCGTCGCCGCCGTCGGGGGTGACGCTGCGCAGGAACACCTCGTCGCCGTCGGGGTCGGTCCAGTCGGGCAGCACGTTGTACGACACGGCCGCACCGGCCTCGACGACGACCGCGGTGACCCGCTTCTGCACGGGCGGCGAGTTGATCTCCCAGCCGTGCACGTCGAGGCGCACCGTCGCGGTGTCGGTGCCGCCCCGCCCGTCGTCGATCTGGTAGGTGAACGAATCGCTTCCCGAGGCGTCTTCGGGCACGGCGATCTGCAGGGCTGCGCCGTTGTTGATCGGCTGCACGTTGCCGAGCCCGGGACTGCCGTTGGGGAGGGTCACGGTGAGCACGTCGCCGTCGGCATCGGTGTCGTTGTCGAGCACGGGCAGCACCGTGGTGCGACCCGGACGCACGCCGAAGTCGTCGTCCGTGGCGACCGGCGGGGTGTTGATCTCGGTGCGCTCGGGCAGCGTCGTCTCCACCGTCTGCTCGGTGGTCTGCTCGTCCTCCTCCGAGTCGCCCTCGGGGGGAGTGATGTCCTCCCAGTTGTCGACGCGCTGCATGCTGTCGCTGGCCATCCACGCCGCGCCGCCGATGATGTCGTTCAGCACCACGACGTCGCGGTTCTGGCGGAACGTCAGCTGCGCGGTCGGATCGATGTCTTCGATGTCGACGGCGAGGTCGTTCGACTCGTCGGAGCAGTCGCGGACGAACCGGGCGGACCCGCCCCAGGCGCCGTAGGTGCAGCCGCCGAGGGAGACGGGGGCCGCGGGCGTGCCGTCGCCTCCCGCATCGGTCTCGACCGGGTCCGATCCGTCGAGCGGCACGTTCACGAGCTGGCTCGCGGTCGCGAGCGTCACCGACGTCGCCGCCGGCGACGGCTGCTGGAGCACCGCCGTGTCTCCGCGCGGGACCTCGGTGCGGGTGCCGCCGGAGGTGTAGACGGTGCCCGTCCGCTCGTCGAGGACGGCAGCGGTGGTGCCGACGGCCGTGACCGTGAGCTCGGCGTCGTCTTCGATCCCGTCCAGACCCCGTCGCTGCGGGTCGCCGGGCTCACCGGTGTCGTCGATCGGCACGGTCACGATCTCGCGCGACTCGGGCGAGACGGCGTAGACCGTGCCGTCCTGCCCGACCGTGATGTCGGCGCCCTCGCCGAGCTCGATCGTGGGCTCCGTCCCTTCGACGGTGAAGCCCGAGACCGCGGCGGACGGCATGATCCACGCGGACCCCGACGAGGGATCGAGCACCGCGAGGGTCGCACCCCCGAGCACCGTCTTGGCGCCGGCGGGGATGTCGGCAGAATCGGTCAGCACGACCATCGCCGGATCGACCGCGGTCACGCTCTGCTCGTCGGTGACGAGCACGGTCGAGCCGTTCTGGGCGACATCGTACTCGTCGCTCGCGGCGCGGAAACCGCCGTCGAGCACCCGCGACTCGTGGTTGAAGTGCCCGACCATGAGGGAGGACTGCTTCGTGATCCACACCCCGCCGTCGTGCAGGTCGACCTCGGTCGTCGGGTTGCCCTCGTAGACGATCGCCAGGGTCGCGATCGCGACGGCCGACACCGTCACGATGCTCGCCGAGGCGATCGTACGGCGCCGTCGGCGAAGCCATGCGAACGATCTCATGGCGGCGTCCTCCCCCGGGGGCATGAAAAGAGTCTGCGACCCGCAGAGGAGCGCGGGCAGTGATGTGCCCGGACAGCCTAACCTCCGACGTCGACGCCGAAGAACCGAGGGCGACTTCTTGTCATGCCTCCGCGCGGCGTGGTAGTCGCTCAGGCACCGACGTACTGGCGGAGGTGCTGGCCCGTCAGCGTCTTCCCCGCTGCCACGAGGTCGGCGGGCGTGCCCTCGAACACGACCTCTCCCCCGTCGCGGCCGGCCCCGGGACCGATATCGATGATCCAGTCGCCGTGCGCCATCACCGCCTGGTGGTGCTCGATGACGATCACGCTGTTGCCGGAGTCGACCAGCCGGTCGAGCAGCGAGAGCAGGTTGTCGACGTCGGCCAGGTGCAGGCCCGTGGTCGGCTCGTCGAGCACGTACACCGCGCCCTTCTTGGCCATGTTGATCGCGAGTTTCAGTCGTTGCCGCTCGCCGCCCGAGAGGGAGTTGAGCGCTTGACCGAGCGTGATGTAGCCGAGTCCGACGTCGATGAGGCGCGCGAGCGTCACCTGCGCCGGTCCCTTCGCGAAGAACTCGGCGGCTTCGCCCACCGACATGTCGAGCACCTCGGCGATGTTCTTGCCCTCCAGGGTGTACTCGAGCACCTCGTCGGAGAAGCCGGTGCCCTCGCACACCTCGCAGAGCGTCTCGACCGTGGATTGGAACCCCAGGTCGGTGATGATGACGCCGAGCCCCTTGCACGCGACGCAGGCGCCCTCGGAGTTCGCGGAGAACAGGCCCGGCTTGACGCCGTTCGCCTTCGCGAACGCAGCGCGGATGGTATCGAGCAGACCCGTGTAGGTCGCCGGGCTGCTGCGCCGAGACCCCTTGATCGGCGACTGATCGACCACCACCACGTCGTCGAAACGCGGCAGATGCCCGTGGATGAGCGACGACTTGCCCGAGCCCGCCACTCCCGTCACGACCGTCAGCACCCCGAGCGGCACGTCGACGTCGACGTTCTTCAGGTTGTGCTGGGTCGCGCCGCGGATCTCGAGCGCCCCCTTCGGCGACCGCGTCGAGGGCTTCATCCGCGCGCGGTGGTCGAGGTGGCGCCCGGTGAGGGTGTCGGAGGCGCGGAGACCGGCGAGGTCGCCGGCGTACTGGATCTCGCCGCCGGCCCGGCCGGCACCCGGGCCGAGGTCGATCACATGATCGGCGATCGCGATGACTTCCGGCTTGTGCTCGACGACGAGCACCGTATTGCCCTTGTCGCGCAGCTGCTGGAGCAGCGCGTTCATCCGCTCGATGTCGTGCGGGTGCAGGCCCGCCGTCGGCTCGTCGAAGACGTAGGTGATGTCGGTCAGGCTCGAGCCCAGGTGGCGGATCATCTTCGTCCGCTGGGCCTCACCGCCCGAGAGCGTGCCGCTCGCGCGGTCGAGCGAGAGGTAGCCGAGACCGATGTCGACGAACGAGTCGACCGTCTCGCGCAGGCCCTGGATCAGCGGGGCGACCTCGGGCGCGTCGACCGTGCGCAGCCAGGCCGCGAGATCGGTGATCTGCATCGCCGCAGCATCCGCGATGTTCACTCCGCCGATCTTCGACGACCGGGCACCCTCGTTCAGCCGGGTGCCGCCGCACTCGGGGCAGGCGCGGAAGGTCACGGCGCGCTCCACGAACGCGCGGACGTGCGGCTGGAGCGCATCGCGGTCTTTCTGCAGCATGCTCTTGGTGATCTTCGGCACGAGACCCTCGTAGGTCATGTTCGTGTTCTGGATCTTGACCTTGACCTGCTCCTTGTAGAGGAAGTCGTGGAGCTGCTGCTCGGTGTAGTCCTGGATGGGCGTGTCGGCGTCGACGAAGCCCGACTCTCCGAAGACGCGCACCATCCAGCCGTCGGCGGTGTAGCCCGGCACCTTGATCGCTCCGCCGTTGAGCGAGAGCGTCTTGTCGTAGAGCTCGTCGAGGTCGATCGCGGTCGCCTCGCCGAGCCCCTCGCAATGCGGGCACATGCCGCCGGTGATCTCGAACGACCGGCGCTCCTTCTTGCCCTTGTTCGGGCCGGTGCCGATGGTGACCGCCCCCGCCCCCTTCACCGAGGGCACGTTGAACGAGAACGCCTGCGGAGAACCGACGTGCGGCGTGCCCAGGCGGCTGAAGAGCATGCGCAGCATCGCGTGGACGTCGGTCGCCGTACCGACCGTGGAGCGCGCGTTGGCCCCCATGCGCTCCTGGTCGACGCGGATCGTCGCGCTGAGGTTCTCGAGCGCATCGACGTCGGGACGCGACAGCTGACCCATGAACTGCTGCACGAAGGTGGGGTAGGTCTCGTTGATGAGGCGCTGGGACTCCGCCGCTATCGTGCCGAACACGAGCGACGACTTGCCCGATCCGCTCACGCCCGTGAACACGGTCAGCCGGCGCTTGGGCACATTGACGTCGACGTTCTTGAGGTTGTTCTCGCGCGCGCCGACCACGCGGATCACCTCGTGCGCGTCGGCGATGGGGACGGATGCTTCGGATGCGGCGGCCATGCGGTCTCCCGGGTTCGGTTACCCCACAGTGTGCCCCACCCCGCCGACGCCGCGCTTCTCGGTTCCTGACCGGCCGCGCAGCATCCGCTCCCGGCGTCTTCCCCGCTCAGATGCCACAACACCCGGACGCAGCGCGCTGCGCGTCCGGGTGTTGTGGCATCTCGTCGTGAGAGCGGCGTGAGCGTGCGGGGATCAGCCCTGCGCGCGACGATTGGTGCGGGGGCTGCGCGAGCCGACGACCATGCCGGTCGTGGGCGCACCGCTGGCCGAGCGGCCCGCGGCCGGGCGCTGAGCACCCGAACCATTGCGACCGGAGCCGCCGGAGCGGCCGCGACCGGCGTGGCCGGCCGACGAGTCGGAGCGACCGGATGCTGCGCCGCGGGGTGCGTCCGAAGAGGTGCGCGCTGCGTCGCTGCCCTGGCCGCGGCCGCGACGGCTGCGGCCGCCGCCCTGGCCCGCCGGGGCCTCGCCGGAACGGACGGCGCGCTTGCGCTGCGCGTTCGCGCCCTGCGAGCGTCCGCCGCCGCCCTGCTGCTGCGGCTCCTGACGCGGCGCGGGGGTGACGTACTCGGCGACGTCTCCGACGAGCGCGGTCACCTGCGGCGACGTGTGCGTGACGGGGGTCGGGGTCACCTTGATGGCGGCCTTGCGAAGGATGTCCTGGGTGTCGCGGCGCTGCTCGGGGAGCATCACCGTGACCACGTCGCCGGCGCTGCCGGCACGGGCCGTGCGGCCCGAGCGGTGCAGGTACGCCTTGTGCTCGACGGGCGGGTCGACGTGCACCACGAGCGCGATGTCGTCGACGTGCACGCCGCGGGCGGCGACGTCGGTCGCCACGAGGACGCGCGCCGTGCCGGCGCTGAACGCGGCGAGGTTGCGGTCGCGCTGCGGCTGGGAGAGGTTGCCGTGCAGGTCGACCGACGGGATGCCCGCGTCGGTCAGGGTGCGGGCGAGCTTCTTGGCCTGGTGCTTCGTGCGAGTGAAGAGGATGCGGCGGCTCGAACCCGACGCGAGGGTCTTGACGAGGTGCTTCTTGGCTTCGGCGTCGGCGGCCTCGAAGACGTGGTGGGTCATCGCCGCGACGTGCGAGGTGGCCTCGTCGACCGAGTGCAGCACCTCGTTCTGCAGGAACCGGCGCACGAGCTTGTCCACGCCGTTGTCGAGGGTCGCCGAGAACAGCAGACGCTGCCCGTTCTTCGGCGTCTTGTCGAGGATGCGGGTCACGACGGGGAGGAACCCGAGGTCGGCCATGTGGTCGGCCTCGTCGAGAACGGTGATCTCGACGTCTTCGAGCGAGACGAAGCGCTGACCCATGAGGTCTTCGAGACGACCGGGGCAGGCGACCAGGATGTCGACGCCGGCGTTCATCGCGTCGACCTGGCGCTTCTGGGTCACACCGCCGTAGATCGTGGTGGTGTTCATGCCGTAGGCGGCCGCGAGCGGCGCGATGACGGCGTCGATCTGGTTCGCGAGCTCGCGGGTCGGTGCGAGCACGAGCGCGCGAGGGCGACGGGCCTTGCGGGCGGTCTTGTTCTCGCCGAGGCGGGCGACCAGCGGCAGCGCGAAGGCGAGGGTCTTGCCCGAGCCGGTCTTGCCGCGGCCGAGCACGTCGCGACCCGCGAGGGTGTCGACGAGCGTGTCGGACTGGATCGGGAACGGTTCGTTCTTGCCCTGCTCGGCGAGCACGCGCACGAGCGGAGCCGGAAGGCCGAGCTCGGCGAACGTCGCGGGGGAAAGGGTGGGGGTATCGATGGACATGCGTCTCCATGGCTGCACGCGCGAACGCACGCAGTCCGGGATAGGTTCGCCGCGCACGGGACGCGCGAGCGAGAAGATGGCGAAGGCGTCGGGTCGACGCATCCGTTCGCCGTAGAAAGTCAAGGGCTCGAGGCCGCTGCGTTCGACGACGCAGGGAGCAAGGATCGCTCCGCAGTGACTCCAGTCTAGCGGTCGTCGACGGACGACGCCGCGCGCCAGCATCCGGCGACGTGATCGTCGACCATTCCGCCCGACTGCATGAGGGCGTACATCGTGGTCGGTCCGACGAATCGGAACCCCCGTTTGCGCAGCGCCTTGCTCAGCGCGACCGACTCGGGCGTCGTCGCCGGGACCTCGGCGAACGTCGCGGGAGGTGCCGCCGGATGCTGCGGGGCGAACGACCACACGAAGGCGTCGAGCTCGCCCGGTGCCATGTCGGCCACGAGGCGGGCGTTCGAGATCGTCGCGAGGATCTTGGCGCGGTTGCGGATGATGCCGGCGTCGTTCATGAGCCGCTCGACGTCGCCGTCGTCGAACGCGGCGACGGCGTGCGGATCGAACCCGGCGAACACCTCACGGAACCGGGGGCGCTTGCGCAGGATCGTGATCCAGCTCAGGCCCGCTTGGAACCCCTCGAGACTCATCTTCTCGAACAGCGCCCGGTCGCCGTGGAGCGGGGTGCCCCACTCCTCGTCGTGATACCGCTGGTACTCGCCGTCGTCGCCCGCCCACGCGCACCGGGCGATCCCGTCACCACCCACTCGCACGTCGCCGCTCACGCCGCCACCCTAGCCGCGGGCGGCGACACCCGCCGAGGCCGACCGCGCCGCCGAGGGTGCCCGTTTCCGCCGCGGGTGCCCGGAAGATCGGGCACCCGCGGCGGAAGGAGGCACTCTCGGCGAACCCGCGGGTCAGGCGGAGCGGCGGCGGACGATCAGGCGCGCACCGATGCCTGCAGCGAGCAGCAGGCTCGCGCCGAACGCCAGCGCCCACGCGTCCTGGCCGGAGCCCGTGGCCGGCAGCACCGCGGGGCCGGCCGCGGGCAGGCCGACCGTCGGCGGCAGGTCGACGCCGGGGACCACCGGCGGTGCGACCGTGATCGGCGCGACCGCGACGGCCCAGACGATGCCGCCGGCGGGCCCGCCGACCTGCTCCGGAGCCACGCGGTACTCGGTGCCGGCGGCGAACAGCGCCGCGCGTGCGGTCGCGGGGGTCGCCTGCTGCTCGGTGACGTCGAGGACGTCGCCCGAGAGGCTCACCGCCACGACCTCGACCACCCGGTAGCCGGCCGGGACCGTCGGGCGGATGCCGTACTCGGCGGCGCCGAACACGGCGACCTCGCCATCGCCGTCCGCGGCGATGAACGCGCCCGAGCCCGGCGCCAGCTCTTCGCCCGTGGCCGTCGCGCGGTTCGCGAGGAACTGCACCTCGGCGCCCGGCACCGCCTCGAGCGAGGTCGTGTCGACCACCGCGGCGGTCTGCAGCACCATGGCGCCGCCGACGAACACCTCCGCGGCGTCGGAGGTCTCGGTGTCGGCGACCACCTCGGTCGGGATCGCGCCGACCAGGGCGCCGTCGACCACGATCGGAGTCGTGGTGCCGTCCGCGCCGATCGACGTGCCCTCGAACGAGATCGTGGTCGTCTCGGCCTCCTCGACGTCGCGGTACGACGCGAGATCCGTGGCGTCCCAGACCGCGAGAGCGGCCTCGGGGAGCTCGAGGCCGGGGAGTCCGGGCACCTCCGGGCTCTCGGCGGTCTCGGGGATCTCGACGTAGACGGTCGCCTCGCCCGGCGCGATGCCGGTGAAGGCGTAGGTGCCGTCGAGCGACGTCGTCGCCCACCACCGGCCCGCAGCATCCTGCAGGTAGACCTCGGCACCCGGGACCGTCGTGTCGGTGCCCGACGCGTAGACGCCGTCGAGCTCCACGTCGAGGAAGTACGTCACGTCGACGGAGGCCGTCGGGATCTCCTCGAGGGTGACGACGAACGTCGGCGCGGAGAAGTACGACGCGGCATCCGCCGTGTCGAGCCAGAAGACGGCGCCGTCATCGCGCACGGCGATCTCGGCCGCGCCCGGGTCGTTGTTCTCTCGCGCGGTGACCTCGGCGATCGCGTAGCCGGTGGGCGCGGTGACCCGCACGCCGATCTCGTCGGGGAGGTGGCGCACATAGTACGAGTTCGCGAACGCCTCGTAGGTGCCCTCGCCCCCGGCGAAGTCGTACTCCGTCGCCGGGTACCACTGGCCGTCCGAACCGAGCTCGACAGTGACGTCCGACGCGGGAGCGCCGCCGGCGTACTCGACCTCGGCGGTTGCGCGGAGTGCGGTGAAGCCCACCTCGAGGGCGGAGCCGCCGTCCTCGACCGCGACGGTCGCGACGGCCTGCGAGTAGGCCGAGGTGCTCTCGTTCGGGACGCGCTCGATCTCGTCGGCGGACTCCGCATCGGTGGTGTCGAAGAAGATGCTGTCGAAGGCCGAGTTCGGGTGGACGAAGTAGACCTTCGCCTCGCCGACGGGGACGTCCTCGAAGACCTGGTCGCCGTTCGCCGCGGTGGTCGGGGTGAGGATCGCGCCCTGGGCGGTGACCAGACGGGAGACCCGCGTGTTCTTCTCGTCGGTGCGGCCGTCCTTCGCGGTCTTCGAGGTGTCGAAGACGCCGTCGGCGTAGCGGTCGTCGAACGAGGTGACGCGGAGATCGGCCGTCGGGAGCTCCTCGAGCGTTACCGTGAAGGTCGGGTTCGACGTGTAGGTCGAGGCGTCGGTGGTCTGCAGCCAGTACGCACCGTCGCGCGAGGTGACCGGGATCGGGTCGATGTTGCCGCCGGAGGAGACCGCGGTCACCTCGCCGACGCGGTAGCCGGCGGGGGCGGTCACCCGCACCCCGAACTCGCCGGGGAGGAGGTAGACGTACACGCCGTCGAGGTGCTCGTAGCTGCCCGGCTGGAAGTCGTACTCGGTCGCCGGGAGCCACTGGCCGTTCGCGCCGAGCTCGACCGTCACGCCCGTGGCGGGGGTGCCGTCGGGGAGCTTCACGTCGGCGACGGCGCGCAGGCCCGAGATGCCGATCGTGCGGGCGGTGTTCGTCCCGTCGCCGATGGTGACGGATGCTTCGGCACGCGGATCCCAGCTGCTGCCGACCTGGGTCAGCTTCCGGAGGTTCGCCGGGTCGGTCGCGTCGAACAGCATCGCGTTCACGGGAAGGGTGGGGTACTGCACCTGCAGTCGCGCGTCGCCGGCCGGCACGTCGTCGAAGAACCACGTGTCGCCGACCGCCGTGGCCGTCCAGGTCGATCCGTCCGAGGCGACGAGGGTCGGAGCGCCGAGGTACTGGCGGATGGCGTCGCTCTGGCCGGTGCGGCCGACCTTCGACGAATCGAAGACGCCGTCCTGGTAGCGGTCCTCGAAGACCGTCACGGTGAGGTCGCCGACGGCGGCGGCCGCGAGCGCGGCGCTCACGGTGCGCTCGGCGCGCTGGGCGAGCGGCTCGGGGGCGGCGTCATCGGTCGGGGCGTCCTCGGCCGGGGCCTCGGTCGGCTCGTCCGAGGGGGCGGGCTCGGGCGATGACGACGCCTCGCGCTCCGAGGTCTCGATCGGAGCGGGGGTCTCGGTCGCCGCGTCCGCGAGGACGGAGGCACCGGCGGGGGCTGCGGCGGTGGTGACGAGGACGGCGGCAAGTGCCGCCGCGCCCCATCCGGTGATTCGTGCGTTTCGCACCAGGTGACTCCTGTGATTCGGTCGACAGGGGGCGCCGCGGACATCGCGACCCTCCCAACCTATGAACCGATCGCTCTGGACTCCCCGTCCGGCACCACCTGTTCACCCGCCCGTCCCCCGCCCTTTCCCGGCCGCGCGCCTGTCGTCGCCGAGGGTGCCCGTGTGCGCCACAGGTGCCCGGAAATTCGGGCTCCCTCGTCGAGAACGGGCACTCTCGGCGAGCACGGAGCCGGAGTCGGGCACAGTAGAGCGATGAACGACGCACCCGGCACGCGCGCCGAAGACGTCCTCGAGGCGCGCCTCGACCGCGCGAAGATGCCGACCGCCCTGCGGTGGGGGCGCAACGCCCTCGCCTTCGCCGTGTCGACGGTCAGCGGCGGGGCGGGCGACGACCTCCTGCCCGGCCTCGACCTCGTCGTGAGCAGGCGCGACACCGGCGCCGAGGTGCTGCGGGTCCGGGCGGGCCAGTTCGAAGAGGCCGGTCACCTGCTCGAGCACACCTGGCGCGACCTCGCCACGATGACGGTGGAGGAGTTCGTGCGCTCGTGGAGGCTCATCGACGAATGACGGATGCCGCGAGCCCTCCCCGGCTCGCAGCATCCGTCGTCTTCGCGCTACTTCGCAGCGGCCTTCTTCTCGGGGATCGGGGCCCGGCCCGACGCCTCGAGGTCGGCGTAGTACCGTTCCGCCTCGCGCTGACGCTCGCCCTCGGCGCCCGAGGCGATCGGTGCCCGCACGTGCTCGGGCTCGTATCCGAAGGCGTCGACGAGATCCTGCGCGTGGGGGCGCAGACGCGTGCACAGCCGGTCGATGTAGCTCGACACCGCCCCGGCACGCTGCGTCGACAGGCGCCCGTTGATGAGGTACCACGCGAGGTGCTTCTCAACGAGGCTGAGCCCGAAGAGGTCGCGCACCCAGGTGAGCACCTTCTTCGTGCCCGCATCGTCGATGTTCTCGAGCGCGTCGGTGAAGGCCTCCCACTGCAGCAGCTCGCCGTGGGCGCGGGCCGCCTCGATGAGCTCGGCCTGGTTCTGGTTGAACAGGGCCGCCGCCTCGTCGCGGGGGAGCTTGGATGCCGCGCGCAGCCGCCCGGCGACGTCGGAGACCATCTGCTGCACCCGGTCGGTGAGAAGCTCGTGCTGCTGGTCGCCGCGCAGCCCCCGCTCGACCGCGCGCGCGGTGGAGCCGAAGTCGGTGACGGCTTGTCCGAGCTGGCGGAGTCCGGCGCCGTGGAAGAGCTTCCCGGCGGTCTGGCCCACGGCGTAGGCGGCGAGCGCGCGCGCATCCTTGCCCTTGAACTGCCTGCCGTAGTCGGCGAGCAGTCGCTTTCCGACCAGCTGCAGCAGCACGTTGTTGTCGCCCTCGAACGTGACGTAGATGTCGAGGTCGCTCCGAAGACCCGTGAGGCGGTTCTCGGCGAGGAAGCCCGATCCGCCGCACGCCTCGCGCGCCTCCTGCAGGGTGTCGAGCGCGTGCCACGTCGAGAGGGGCTTGAGCACCGCCGCGAGGGTCTCGAGGTCCTCGCGGTCGGCGTCGCTGTCGGTGCGGCCGCTGAAGACCCCGTCGAACTTCTTGAGGAATTCGTCGTGCGCGAAGATCTCGGCGTAGGTGGTGGCCAGGCGCGGCAGCAACCGGCGCTGATGCTTGCCGTAGTCCAGCAGCACGACCTCGGGCGTTCCGAGGCCGGAGTCGAACTGACGCCGCTGGTTGCCGTAGGTCACGGCGATGTTCAGGCCGAGCGCCGACGCCCATGCGGCGGAGCCGTCGAGCGAGATGCGGCCCTGCACGAGAGTGCCGAGCATCGTGAAGAACCGACGGCCCGGGCTCGAGATCGCGCTGGAGTACGTGCCGTCCTCGGCCACGTCGCCGTAGCGGTTCAGCAGGTTGGTGCGGGGGACGCGGACCTGGTCGAAGTGCAGCCGGCCGTTGTCGATCCCGTTGAGGCCGCCCTTCACCCCGTCGTCCTCACCGCCGACGCCCGGCAGGAACTGCCCGTTCTCGTCGCGGATCGGCACGTAGAAGCAGTGCACGCCGTGGTTGACGCCGTTCGTGATCAGCTGCGCGAACACGGTCGCGGCGATGCCGTGGAGGGCGGCGTTTCCGAGGTAGTCCTTCCACGCCCCGCGGAAGGGGGTGTGGATGACGAACTCCGCGGTCTCGGGGTCGTAGGTGGCGGTGGTGCCGATGGCCGCGACGTCGGAGCCGTGGCCCGTCTCGGTCATCGCGAAGGCACCCGGGATCTCGAGGCTCATCGCGCCGGGCAGCCACTTCTCGTGGTGCTCCTCGGTGCCGAGCTGGTAGATCGCAGCCCCGAACAGGCCCCACTGCACGCCCGACTTGATCTGCAGGCTCGGATCTGCGGCGACGAGCTCCTCGAAGCCGGCGATATTTCCGCCCTGGTCGTCCTCCCCGCCGAAGCGCGTGGGGAAGGCGCGGTGCACGGCCTTGTTCTCGACGAGAAGGTGCAGCTGTCCGAGGACGCGCTCGCGGTGCTCGGCCACGGTCTGTCCGTCGATGCGCCAGAAGGCGGGGTCCTTGATCATCTCGCGCGCCTGGCGGCGGACGTGCCCCCAGGTGCCGAGCAGCAGGTCGGTCACCCGCGCGGTGTCGATACGGGGCTCGGATGCCTCGGCCGCGGTGTGAGCAGCGGTCGGAGCGCCTCCGGCCGGGGTACGCCTCGCGATGGACGGAGTTTCAGGACGGACTGCGGCGTCGGTCATATACAGCACCTTCTTCGGCGAAACGGGATGATCCCAACGGTAGGACTCCCACAACGCTCCACCAACAGCCTTGGCTACCCCCTACAACACCCCGGGACCCGTGCGAACGGACCCGTTGTGCGGTCCCGACAGATGCGCGCCGGTCACTGCGCGTTCGCGAACGAGGCAGCGAGCGCGACCGAGTCGAAGAGGTTCCGCATCCCGTGGCGGATCTCGCCGAGCGGCGTCGTGAAGCTCGCGAGCACGACCTGCTTCGAACCCGGTACCGCGAACCAGCAATCGGCCTCGAACCGGGTCGCGGTCACGGCCACGTCGGCTTCCACGACCGTCTCGTCGTAGCTGCGCTCCAGGCGCAGCATGCTCGCACGCGGGCCGTCGAGCCTCGTGGCCGTCTCGATGCCGTCGATCTCAAGCGTCTCGAAGCTGCGCAGCAGTGCGCCGAGGACGGCGTCCGACGAGGTGCCCACGGCGGGACTCAGTCGCATGCCCGACGGGGCGTGGACCGTGAGCGCCGCGGGTGTGGGCAGGTCGGGAACGATCTCGAGGCAGAGGAACAGGGCATGCGCCTCCGCATCCCTCGCCGCATCCACTGCCCGCCCGAGCGCGTCGCGGATGCGTCGACGGGCGAGGACGGCGTCGTCGGCGACCCCGACCACCTCTCGGACCACCGCCTCGACCTCGGCCGCAGCAGCGTCGACGTCGCGCGGGTCGAGCGCCAGCCAGCGTCCGGGGAGCTGGAAGGTCAGCGCCGGCGGCCGACGCGTCTCGGTCGCGCCGCTCAACCCTCACCCGCCAGCCGGGAGAGCCGGTCGGGCGAGAGCACGATGAACTCGTGCCCCGACTGCAGGCCGAGCTCCGCGGCAGCCGTGTCGTCCAGACGGATGTGGGCGTCCGACCTCTGCTGATCGCTGGTGAAGTCGGACGGGGTCCCCTGGAGCAGACCCATGGAGACGCGGTGGCGCGAGACCTCGGGGTCGGCGGCCAGCACCGACGCCGCCGCGCGGACCACGCCGACGACGGCGGCGTCGGTCACGTCGTCGACGTAGAGGGTGACGGCCACCTCCGTATGCCCTGCACCGCCGGGGTGGCTGAGTGTCGCGGTCGCGTCGTTGACGTTGCCGATGCCGGAGAGCTCGGCCTCGAGGTCTCCGAGTTCGACATCGGGAGCCGCGCAGGCCGACAGGGCCAGCATCCCGGCGACGATCACGATGCCGATCAGCGCGCGGATCGACCTCATGAGCCCTCGGCCAGACGGGCGATGTCCTCGGGTGACAGGCGCATCGACTCGCCGAATTCGAGCCCCAGCTCGTCGTAGACCTTCGAGCCGGGCCGCAGCTTGCCGCGAAGCTGCTGGCCGCTGTTGTCGTAGTCGCCCGGCACACCTTCGATGAACATCACCGTCGCGCCGTGGCGGGCCGTCGTGGGGTCGTCGGCCAGCGCCGGGATCGCGCCTCGGATGACCGAGGTGAACTCGGCGTCGCTCGGGTCGTCGACGAAGAGTCGCACGACGACCTCGGTGTTCCAGGGCGCTCCCGGATGCCCCACGTCGGCCGAGACCGCATTCACGCCGTCGACCTCCTCGAGGTGGGCCGCGAGACCGCCCATGTCAGGCGATGCCGCGCATCCCGCCAATGACAGGGCACCCAGCGTCAGTGCGACGCCCAGGGCGACTCGGATCGATCTCATACGTCTAGAAACCTCTCGTATAGGACGCCGAATAGACGTCCTCATAGCTTCCCTCATCGGGATCGGCGAAGAAGATCTCGTCGCCGGGACGAGGCTCGGGAAGATACCGCTCCGCCTCGGCGCCGTACATCGTCGAGTCGTGGATCGGCCACACGAGCGGGCGGTAGGTCTGCCAGTCGTTGTCGAGGCGCACGTAGTCGACGAGCTCGAGACCGACGAACTCGAGCGTGTGCACGGGGTCGATGCCGTTGTTGATCTGCGTCACGCGCACATCGGGCGGCATCGCGGAGTAGTGCTTGTCGATGGCCGAGCCCGCGGCGAAGACCGAATCGACCCGATCGGCGACGCGGGGGTCGGTGGCGAGATCGCCCGCCATCATGCCGCCGAGCGACCACCCCGTGAACATGATCGGCGCGTCGCTCTCGAAGACGCCCGCCTCGGTCATGGCGTCCCACACCGCCTCCTCGTACTGGGTCGGCACTCCGGGGAACATCGAGAGCATGACGTCGGCGCGCAGGTCGTTGAGGGAGCCGTCGCTGTTGAGCGGATTCCAGCACTGGGTGCTGGGCAGCTGAACACGCCACGAGACGATCTCGCCCGCGGCGTTGCGGACGGCCACGACGCGGATCTCGGTGCTGGTGCCGTCGGCGCTCGCGGAGTCCTGCTCGGCGAGCTGCGCCATGATGCCCTGGTAGTCGCGCGCCTCGAGCAGATCGTTGTCGGCGTCGACATCGGCATCGTCTGTCGGTTTCCCGCTGGTCCATCCGCCGGAGGTCTGCTGGGGCCGCCCCACCGTCTCGGCGACCACCGCGAGGAGGAGCGCCGCAGCCAGCAGGCCCCCCAGGAGCACGAGACCGACCAGACCGAACGAGGCGACGACGAGCCCGATCACGACAGCCGCGACCAGCAGCAGGGCGATCACCACGAGCGCCGAGACGAGCGCGCTGAGCGCCTCCATGAGCGCGTCGACGACGACCGAGAGCACCTGGGACGCCCACTCGCCGACCATCTCGAAGAAATCGCCGACCGGCGACCAGAACTGGTCCCAGTTGTCGCCGAAGGAGTCGGCGCCGTCCTCGATCGCCGTCTCTATGGCGCCGATCGCCCGGTCGGCCGCCTCGTAGATCTGCTGACGCGCGTCGTTGAGGACGCGTCGCGCGGCGTCGACCGCCCCCTGGGCGTCGGCCAGATCGTCCGCCGCCGACAGCATCCGATCGTCGAGTGCGGTGGTGGACTCCCCCACCGCCTCGGCCTGGACGAGCTCGTTGCGCAGGTCGCCGATCTCCGACTCGAGCCGGTACGAGCGGTCGGTCTCGGCGTCCGCGTCGTCGACCGCGGTGCGCGCCGCCGCCTGGATCGTCTCGAGCTCGACGGCGAACGTCGTCAGCGCCGTCGCCGTGCCGTCGTATCGACCGTGAGCGCGCCGGAGCCCGGCCGATGCGTCCTCCGCCGAGCCTCGGACGGCATCGATCGACCGGGCTGTCTGCCCGTCGACGAGGTCGAGCAGGGCCTCGGCGGCGCGCGAGATGGCGTCGGCAGTGAGTTGGAGATTGCGGGCGCGCGTCTCGAGTTCGGCGGGACGCCCGGCGAAGACGTCCTCGTAGTCGACGGCGAGTCCCGAGCTCACGGGGCGCCCTCCGTGTCGCTCGCCTCGGCCATGCTCTGGTCGAGCTCGGTCATGGTCTCGTCGATGGCCTGCAGCCAGTCACGGACGGTCGTGAGCTGTTCCTCGAGCTTGCCGCGGTTGTAATCCCAGTTACCGGCGAAGTCGCTCACCGTGCGCTCCAGGCGGTACTCGCCCGTCAAGGCTCCCAGGTCGTCCCCGACCCGATCGGCGCTCTGGAAGGTCGCCAGCGCACCCACGACCCGGCTCTTTGCCGCACGCAGCTCCGTGAGATCCAGCTCGAGGTCGCTCACCGGTCCCCCTCATCGGTTCGTCGGTCGGGTGGCTCGAGCCCGAGTCTAGCGAGCGCCCCGGGCGATCACCGGGGCGTCGGGATGCGCACCGCCTCGCTCTTGGAACCCCTGGTGCGGATATCGTCGCTCCACGCGAGTGCGATCCCCAGCCTCTCCGAGAGGATGCTCTGCAGTTCCCTCGTGAGGGCGTGGTCGTGCCAGATCTCCGCCGGCGGCACGCGACGATCCAGACTCATGACGGCGAGCGCTCCGGCCGCCTCGCCGATCGACCACTCCACGGGGTGCAGCCGGTAGGCGCCGTTCGTGATGTGGGTCGTGCCGATGTTCTTGCACCCGGCGATGAGGTTGTCGCCGTCGCGCGGGATCAACGCCCCCAACGGGATCTGGAAGGGGAAGCAGTCGACGTCGACGTAAGACCGGCCGGCCGTGGAGGGATGCAGGTCGATGCGGTAGTAGCCGATGCCGACGGAGTCCCGGAAGAGCTCCGACCCGCTCTCGTCGCCGCGCATGTCGCGGCCGATGTGCTGCTCGGTGACGGTGAAGAGTGCGCGGATGCGGCGGGACTCCCTCACGTAGACGTCCTTGGCCAGACCGTCGGCCGTGCCGACCACATCGCCGCGCGGCTTCAGCTCCGGGTACCCCGTGCCCCCGTCGGACCGCGGCGCCTCGGTCTGCATCCAGTAGATGAACGACGTGGTCAGTTCACGCGCCTCGGCGCGCGCGACGGAGCGCTCCGTCGGTTCCACTCCGACCAGCGGGCGGTCCCAGTAGTCGACCTGCGGCCAGTTCACGAGGGTCACGTCGTTCCCGGGCCAGCCGGGCGCCATCGCCGCCCGCGAGAGGATCCGGCGGTAGTGCCAGAGATCGCGGTCCTCGCTGTCGATCGCGGCCTCGGGGGAACCGAGGAACATCGGGCGCTCTCTGACGTCGAGCGAGATGGGCTCCACGTCGGTCCACGACAACTGCGACCCCGGCCAGAAGGCCGGAACCGTATCGCGCCAGCGGGAGTACCCGTCGGGGCGGTCGATGACGTGCGACTCGCCTGGGCGCAGTTCGAGCGCCGCGCACCAGGTCACCGCTTGCTGGTCGGTCGGGTCGGCGACGGCCGGGGCGTGGAGCTCGCCGGTCTCGTCGGCCCCCTCGGCCCCGACGACCGAGGCGAATCCGCCCAGCTCGATCAGATCGCCGAGCTCCGTCGCGTCCACGACCCGCTCCGCCGCGACGGTGACGTCGAGGCCGCTCCGTCGGTCGTGGAGGGTGACGGCGACGATGCGGTCGCCGTCGCGATGCACCGCGATCGGGTCGTGCTCGGTCAGGACGGTGAGCAGACCGGATGCTTCCCAGCGCGACAGCATCTCGCGGATCGCCAGGTGACCCACCCGCGGCTCGTGACACAGCCGCGAGACGAACCCGGCGCCGGGGTTCAGGTTCACGAGGTCGCGCACCCCGTCGCGGAGGGGGTACTCGCGGCGGTAGTGATCGCGGATGCGTTCGCGCAGCTCCGAGTAGCTCGGCGAGATGCGGTGCGTCTCGATCCACTCGTGCTCGTCGGGCGGCACGGCCTGGGAGGTCAGCTGACCCCCCAGCCAGTCGCTCGACTCGGTCAGCACGACGGCGGTGCCCAGGCGCGCGGCCGTGAGCGCGGCGGCGACGCCGCCCAGACCTCCCCCGACGACGAGGAGAGGGGCGTGAAGCGATCGATGGATCACAGGAGTCCTTTCGGGAGGCGACCGCGGTCAGCCCTTGACGCTGCCGTCGGAGAGACCGGAGATGAAGCTGCGTTGGTTGAACAGGAACACCACGAGTACGGGGATCGTGGCGATGACGGTGCCCGCCATCAGCGGCCCGTACTGCACGGTGCCGCTGCCGAGGAATCGGGCGAGAGCCAGCTGGACGGTCTGCACCTCCGCAGAGCTGGTCACGACCAGAGGCCAGAGGAAGTCGTCCCACACGCCCGTGAAGGCGAAGATCGCGACGACCGCGACGAGGGGCCGCGCCAGCGGCAGGTAGACGCGGAAGAAGATCCGCAGCTCGCCCGCGCCGTCCATGCGGGCGGCCTCCCCCAGCTCGAGCGGAGCGGAGAGGAAGTACTGCCGGGCGAGGAAGATGTTCATGGGCATGATCACGTAGGGCAGCACCACCCCCGCCAGGGTGTCGAGGAGCCCGCTCCCGCCCTGACCGAGGATGTCGTTGCCGCCGGCGAGGGGCACGCCCCGCGCCATGAGGAACAGCGGGATCAGGGTCACCGAGATCGGGATGGCCGCGGTGGAGATGAGCGTGTAGAACACCGCCTTGTTGCCCGGGAACGGCAGCATCGCGAACGCGTATCCCGCGAGCACCGCGAAGATCGCATTCGTCGCCACCGAGACCCCCGCCACGAGCGCCGAGTTCGCCAGTGCGCGCGCGAGATCGGCGTCGACGAAGGCCGTCGTGTAGTTGTCGACGGTGGGGTTCGCCGGCAGCAGCGACACCGAGCCGAACGCCTCGCTCTCGGGAGTGAAGGACAGGGAGATGACCCAGACGAACGGCGTCAGCACCGCGACGGTCGCCAGCACGAGCACGATGATCGAGCCCACGCGACCCTCCCCCCGGAGCTGGGCGCGCCGCATCCGCTGGAGCGCGCCGATACGGCGCGTGTCGACCGACGCCGTCATGACGCCCTCCGACCCGAGATCCCGCGCACGGTGAGCACCGAGAACCCGACGATGAACGCGAACAGCACGAACGCCATCGCGGAAGCCGAGCCGAGCTGGTTGTACTGGAACGCCTCCGTGTAGATGAGGTAGTTGACCGTCGTCGTGCTCTCGAGGGGTCCGCCCTGGGTGAGCACGTAGATCTCGGCGAAGCCCTGCGCCAGGTAGATGATGTCCATCGCCACGACGTAGACCAGCATCGGTCGGAGGCCGGGCAGCGTGATGTGGCGGAAGGTCGCCCACTTCCCTGCCCCGTCGACCTTGGCGGCCTCGTACAGGTCGCGCGGGATCGACTGGAGCCCCGCCAGCAACAGCACCATGTTGCTGCCGAGCGCCTTCCATATGCGCATGGCCGAGACGGCGTTCAACGCCGAATCGGCGGAGAGCAGCCACGACTGACCGGACAGACCCAACGCTCCGAGGATCTCGTTGACCAGCCCGGTCTGCGAGTACATCCAGAGCCAGACGATGCTCACCGCGGTGAGCGACACGATGTGCGGCACGTAGAGCGCTGATCGGAAGAGCCCCACGCCCCGGAACGGCCGATTCACCAGGATCGCCAGGAACAGAGCGAGCACGACCGTGATCGGCAGGACCTGAAGCACGTAACGACCGGTGACGAGGAGCGCGTTGGCGAAGTCGCCGTCGGTGAGGAGGGCGGCGTAGTTGTCGAACCCGGTGAATTCCGGGCCCTTGCGGCTCAGCGGGCTGTAGCTCGTGAACGACAGGACGAGGCCGTACACGACGGGAACGAGCTGGAAGACGAGAACGTACAGACCCGCGGGGAGGACGAAGAGCAGCCCGCAGACAGCGAGGCGGTTCCACTTCTTCGTCTTCCTGCGTGCGGGGCGGGCCGTCCCGGTGGGCTCCTCCGGAGAGGCCCCCACCGGGACGACGAGATCGGTCACGGCCATGTCAGCCGTTCGCCTCGAGGATCTCATCGGTCTCGGTCGCCGCCGACTCCAACGCGTCCCGCGCCGGCGTGCCGTTCAGCGCCTGCTCGATCGACGAATCCAGCGCGTCGCGCACCTGGGTCCACCCCACGACGTTCGGGTTCGCCACGAACCTGTCGGTCTGCGAGAGGAACATCGAGATCACGGGGCTGTTCTTCGCGTAGTCGCTCTCGGCGGCTGATGCGCGCACCGGCACGGCGCCGATGCCCTCGGTGTACTCGGTTCCCACGTCAGGGGAGAGCATGTAGGTGATGAACTCCCACGCGAGATCGGCGTGGTCGGTGTCGGAGTTGATCATCAGCCCGGGGCCCGCTCCCCCGAAGGCAGCGGGGTCGTTGTCTCCGAACGCCAGGGCGGGCATCACGCGGAGGTCTTTGTCGGGGGCGGCCTCGAGGATCTTCTCCATGCCGCTGGAGCTCTGCACCGTCATCGCCGCCGTGCCGAGGACGAGCGGCTGCTGAGCCGCGGGCGCATTCAGGTAGTCCTCGCCGAGTCCGGTCGAGACCGCGTCGTCGCCCGAGTAGAGGCCGGCGAAGAAGTCGAGCGCGTCGACCCCCTCGTCGGAGGCGAACGTCGCTTCGGAGCCCGCCTCGTCGAGGAGAGTGCCGCCCTCGCCGGCGAGGAGCGTGAGGAACGACTGCTGTCGTGCCAGCGCCTGCGAGGGGAGGAGGAGGCCGGAGCGGGTGATGGCTCCCGAACCGTCGCGCTCGGTCAGCGTCTCCGCAGCGTCGCGGATCTCCTCCCACGTCGACGGCGGATCGTCGGGGTCCAGGCCCGCCGCGGCGAAGGCCTCGGCGTCGTACATCACGAGGTATCCCTGGAGCGACAGCGGGATGAGGTACTGGCTGCCGTCGACCTGGCCCCCCGGGAGTGCGGCTGCGAGGTCCTCTCGATCGTCGTCGCTGAGGTTCGCGACGTCGTCGTCGAGGTTCAGGATGCGGTCGTTGGCCACGAAGTCGGCCGCGGCCGCCGGCCCATGACCGAACACGTCCGGCGCCGTTCCCGCGGCGAAAGCGGAGTTCAGCTTGGTGGAGATGTCGCCCCAGTCCACGAAGGTGACCTCGACCTGCGCGCCGGTCTCCTCCTCGAACCGGGGCACGAGGGTGTCGTTCACGAGCTTCTGCTCGTCGGGGTTGGTGCCGGGGAACCAGACCGTGAGGGTCTGCTCCTCGGTGCCGCCCGAGCCGCCGGGGCTGGAGCAGCCGGCCAGCGCCAGGACCGCGGTCGCGCCGAGCGCGAGAGCGGCCACGACGGATCGGCCGTGCCGGCGAGGGGAGGGTCTAACGTCCATGTCATTCTCCTAATTCGTATGAGCTCGATGGCCGCTCGGGCGGGACATCGCTGGGTCGGGCGGGGAAAGGTGGTCGAGAAGTCAGCGGGGGGCGACGACGGCCGAGGGGGCGCGGACCGTCTCCGGTGTCGGCGGTTCGCAGTCGACCGTGTCGACCGTGTCGGGCCCGGCGTCTCCCGCGATGACGCCAAGGAGGAGCGAGACCGCTCTGCGCCCCATCTCGCGCCGCGGCACGTGAACGTGACTGAAGACGTCGCCACGGGGATCGGAGTCGAGGCTCACTGCGGTGACGTTCGACGCTGGGTCGAGCCCGAGTTCGTCGAGACTCGCCTGCAGCGCCCGTGCGAGCTCGTAGGTCTCCGCAACGAGGGCCGTGGCTCCGGCGGCGAAGACCTCGGCGACGCGATGGGCGTCGAGGGCGGACGGCGCACCTTCGATCACCCGGACGCCCAGGCCCGCGGCGGTCGCGGCGAGCCGGAATCCGTCGAGGCGCTCCCGCTGGGGGAGTCCGCGCGCGGGCACCGCGAAGTACGCGACGTCGCCGTGTCCCGCCGAGACGAGCAGGTCGACGACAGGGGCCATGGCGTCGGTGTAGTTCGCGGTGACGTAGGGGATGCTGACGCCCGGGATCTCACGGTGGCCGATGAAGACGAAGGGGTACCCCTCGCCGCTGAGGCGGCGGAGTTCGTCGTCGTTCTTCTCGAACCCGAAGATGATCGCGCCGTCCGCGAGGCGCAGCCGGTTGCTGCCGCCGCCGTAGATCGAGCGCGTGCCGTCGGGCCGCTGCGTCGACGCGAACAGCACGAGGTCGAGCCCCGCGCGCACCGCCTCCTCTTCGATGCCGTTGAGGAACTCGTGGTAGTAGTCCTCGGGCGACACCGGGAACACCGGCTCGAAGGTGTGCACCCCGATGAGGTTGTTGCGACCGCCCCGCAGGGAACGTGCGGCCGCGTTCGGCACGTAGTCGAGCTCGACCATGGCTTCACGGATGCGCTCCTGCGTCGCCTCCGGGATGCGGCTGGCCGCTGCGCGACCGGTCAGCACCAGCGACACCGTCGCCTGCGAGACGCCGGCGCGCCGGGCGATGTCGCTCTGACGGGGATTCTTGGACGAGGTCACGGCAGCTCCACTTCGAGGTCGTGGGGCCAACATACGCGCTGATACGTATAAGCACCAGATCTTTCTCTTCTCGCCGGATCCGGGACGGTCGAGAGGGCCCGCCGCTGATGACGCTTGTAGTCATACGTATAAGCGTCTATACCTTGCGGGGTACCGCTCAACGATGAGGAGTCCCATGAGACCTGCCACACGACGATTCGCCCCGCTGCTCGCGGCCGCGCTTCTCGCCGCAACGCTCACCGCCATCCCGGCCGAACCCGCCGCGGCCGTCGGCTCGACCTACTACGTCGACGCCGCATCCGGCTCCGACTCCAATTCCGGCGGGGCGCCCGCATCCGCCTGGAAGACCCTCGCCAAGGTGAACGCGACGACTCTCGGCCCCGGTGACCAGGTGCTCCTGCGGGCCGGACAGGTGTGGCTGAATCAGTACCTCGACCTTCGGGGGTCGGGCACCGCCTCCTCCCCCATCGTCGTCGGAAGCTACGGGTCGGGGGCACGCCCGCGCATCGATTTCGGGAACACCTCCGTCGGGGGCGAGGGGTTCGGCGTGCGCATCACCAACGGGTCGTTCTGGCACGTGCAGAACCTCGAGATCACCAGCGGCACGCAGGCGGCCTCGTTGCGTCGCAACGGCATCCTCATCCTCGGTGCCGGCGCCGGGGGCGGCGCGTTCTCCCACATCCGGGTCGTGAACAACTGGATCCACCACATCTACGGCAACGACCGCCGCAGCGGCGGCATCAACATCCACGCGCGCCAGTCGTCGGGGGCCGTGGAGAGCACGTGGGACGACGTCCTCATCCAGGACAACATCGTCGACGACGTCGCGGACACCGGCATCCAGACGATGACCGATTCTCTGCTCAGCGGTTCGACGTGGACGCACCGCATCGACGCGTTCACCCGTCTCGTGATCCGAGGCAATGCGGTCACGGCGATCCACCGCGACGGAATCCTCGCCCGCGCCTCGACCGGCGCTCTCGTCGAACGCAATACGACGGATCGGGTCGGCACGTACACCACCGCCGACACCGCGGTCGTGAAGTACCTGCCGGCCGTCAGCGTCGTCGCCGCCCAGTGGGCCTATTCGAGCGATCGGGCGACGTTCCAGTACAACCAGGCCTCGCGGACGCGCCGCATCGACGGCGACGGACAGCCCTGGGACTTCGACGTCGACGTCACCAACAGCGTCTACCAGTACAACTACAGCTATCTCAACGAGGGCGGCACTCTGCTGCTGATGAACGACACGTCGGGCAACGTCTTCCGGTACAACATCTCGCAGGACGACCTCGATCGGTCCGGCGGCGCTTTCAGCATCCCGTTCGGAGGCGGCTCGCTCGACGTCTACAACAACGTCATCTTCCGATCGGCCGGGAGCACCGGGCGCCTGACGACGTCGAACTCGGCGGGCGTCGCGACCTACCGCAACAACGTCTTCTACAACCTCGGCACCGGCACCTACGGCGTCGGCGGGGGCGCGTCGTACGCGTCGAACACGTTCTACGGCGCGAATACGACGGTGGCACCGGATGCTGCGCGACTCACCGCCGACCCCGGTTTCGCGGCTCCGGGCGGGGCGACCTCGATCTCAGACGCCGCCGCGGCGTACACGCTCGCCGCCGGTTCCGCGTCCCGCGACTCCGGACTGACGATCACCGGCAACGGCGGCCTGGACTTCAGCGGCAGGCTGCTCCCCGGCGCCGGTGTCGACCGGGGTGCGGTGGAGGGCACTCCCGCCACGGCGCTCTCGGCGACAGCGGACTTCGAGGGCGGCTCGCTCGCCGGCTGGACCTCCGTCGTGGGGCTGTGGACGTCGGAGGGGATACCCGGGTCGCTGACCTCGCAGGCCGCGACGGCGGAGTCCATCGCGTCGGCGGGCTCGACCGCGTGGTCGGACTACACGGCCGAGGCCCGCATCAGCATCGACTCGCCCTCGGGCAACGCCGGCGTCCTCTTCCGTTACACGGACGCGTCGAACTTCCTCATGCTGCGCCTCAACGACGCGACCGGCGCGGTCGAGCTGTACCGCCGAAGCGGCGGAACGTTCACCCTCCTCGCCTCGGCCGCGGTCGACGTGACACCGGGCCGATTCGTGTCGCTGCGGGTGGACGCGCGCGGGTCGACGGCGACCGGATGGGTCGACGGCGTGCCGCTCGTGACGTGGACGAACGCGGCGGGCGGTTTCGCCACCGGCAAGGTCGGGGTGCGCGCGGCCGCATCGGCGGCTCGCGTCGACGCCGTGACGGTGCGGGGGTGAGGCAGGCTCAGTGCGTGGCGACGACGGCGAGAACGCCCTCGCCGTAGGCTTCGCGCTTCTTCGCACCGATGCCGGTAACGCCGTCGAGATCGGCGAGCGACCCCGGACGCGCCGCAGCCAACGCGCGCAGTGTGGCGTCGCCGAACACGATGTAGGCGGGGACCCCCTGCTCGCGGGCCTGTTCGGCACGCCACGCCCGGAGCGCCTCGAAGAGGTCGCGATCACCCGCGGCGACGGCATCCGCCGACGACGACTTGCGCACCCGCGAACCGCCCGACGCGCCGCTGCGGCCGAGCACGTCTCGGCGCAGCGGCACCGGCGCCTCGCCGCGGAGCACTCCCCCGCTGGCCTCACTCAGGGCGAGCGTGCCGTAGTCGCCCTGGGCGACGAGGATCTGCCGGGCGAGCAGCTGCCGCACGACGCTGCGCCAGTCCTGGTCGGACAGATCGGCGCCGATGCCGTAGGTCGCGAGCTTGTCGTGCCCCTGCTGCGTGATGCGCTCGGTCTTCGCGCCACGCAGGATGTCGATGAGATGGCCCGCGCCGAACGCCTGGCCGCGCTCGCGCTGCAGGCGCACGATCGTGGAGAGCAGCTTCTGCGCCGCGACCAGGCCGTCCCACGTCTCGGGGGGCTGCAGACAGGTGTCGCAGTTGCCGCAGGGTTCGGATGCTTCGCCGAAGTAGTCGAGCAGGTTCTGTCGCCGGCAGGCCACCGTCTCGCACAGCGCCAGCATCGCGTCGAGATGCTGGCCGAGCCGCATCTTGTAGGTGCGGTCGCCCGGCGACTGGTCGATCATGCGCCGCTGCTGCACGACGTCGCCGAGACCGTACGCCATCCACACGACCGACGGCTCGCCGTCTCGACCGGCTCGGCCCGTCTCCTGGTAGTAGCCCTCGACCGACTTGGGCAGATCGATGTGCGCGACGAACCGCACGTCGGGCTTGTCGATACCCATCCCGAAGGCGATCGTGGCGACCATGACGACCCCGTCGTCACGGAGGAACCGCGACTGGTTGGTCGCGCGGACATCGGTCGGAAGACCCGCGTGGTAGGGCAGCGCATCGATGCCCTGACCCCGGAGGTAGTCGGCGGTCTGCTCGACGCTCTTGCGGCTGAGGGCGTAGACGATGCCCGCCGGTGCCGACGATGCATCCGCCCCCTCGGTCTGCTGCACCGAGCGGATGAAGGAGACCAGCTGCCGGCGCTGGTCGACCTTCGGCTCGATGCGGTACTGGATGTTCGGGCGGTCGAAGCTCGCCACGAAGCGACGGGCGTCGGGCAGCTGCAGCCGCTCGACGATCTCTCGCGCGGTGGCGGGGGTCGCGGTGGCGGTGAGCGCCATGCGCGGGACGCCGGGGAAGCGTTCGGCGAGGTCGCCGAGAGCGAGGTAGTCGGGGCGGAAGTCGTGGCCCCACTGCGACACGCAATGCGCCTCGTCGATCGCGATGACGCTGAGCTTTCCGCGCTGCAGCAGCGAGAGCGCCGACGCGGTGTTCAACCGCTCGGGTGCGACGTAGAGCAGGTCGAGCTCTCCGGCGAGGTAGGCCTGCTCGGTGGCACGGCGCTCGTCGGCGCCCTGCGTGGAGTTGAGGAAGGCGGCGCGCACGCCGTTGGCGATGAGGGCCTCGACCTGGTCGTGCATGAGGGCGATGAGGGGGCTCACCACGAGCCCCGTGCCCGGGCGCACGAGTGCGGGCACCTGGTACGTCACGCTCTTGCCACCGCCGGTGGGCATGAGCACGACCGCGTCGCCCCCGCCGATCACCTGGGCGACGATGTCGGCCTGGTCGGCGCGGAACCGGTCGTAGCCGTAGACCTCGTGCAACACCTCGCGCGGGTCGCGGCCGGTGAAGTCGCGACGGGCGGTGGCCCTGCGGGCGACGGATGCCGCGGACTCGGGCGCGTTCGACGCGCGGCGGCCCGGATCGCCCGGACCGGCCGGCCGCGCGGGAGCGCCGCCGAAGCCCTGGGGCTCGGGCGGAGGCGGCGCGTCGAAGTCGTCGGGCGGCGCGAACTCGTCGGGGTTCCACTCGTAGCCGTCGTACGGGTCGATCGCCACGCCCGCCTCGGGGTCGCGATCGGGTCCGGGAGTCACCCGCCCACGATAACCCGCGCCCCCGACACCGACCTGCGCGCGAGCACGAGCGGAGGAGAACTCACCGCCGGAGGACCGATCCGCGCGAACGGGTCCTCCCACCGTGACACCCCCTCCGCCCATCACGAATCGCCCGAGGGCGCGACGCTCTGGCGCGATGTCGGATCACGCGCCTACGGTGGAACCACCGCCTGAGGAAGGAATCCGCATGACCCTCGAGACCCGCGTCACCCGCAACGACGAGACGTCGCGGTACGAGATCCACGTCGGAGACGTCGTCGGCGGTTTCGCCGAGTTCCTGACCTCGCGCAGCGGCCGCGTCATCATCACCCACACCGAGCTCGACCCGCAGTTCAAGGGTCAGGGACTCGGATCGATCCTCGCCGGCGAGGCGCTGGCAGATCTCGCCCGTCGCGGCGAGGTGGTGGTGCCACGATGCCCGTTCATCGCGCACTACCTCAAGGGCAACGACGTCGCCGGCCTGGTCGTCGACTGGCCCGACGACTCCGACGCCGCCGAGTCGGCGACCCCGGGCGAACAGTCGTCGTGACCCGGCTCGACACCGACGGCGCCGCGGGCCAGTCGCCCGAGACCGAGGGCCCCGTCGCCTGCGACGGCCCCCGCAGCCTGCTGCTCGAGGCACGGGAGGTGCCGCTGGGCGGGGTTCGGGCGATGTCGGTGCACCGCAGCCTGCCGCAGCGTGCACTGCCGATGGTCGGAGCCTGGTGCTTCCTCGACCGTTTCGGACCGCAGGAGGCGAAGATGCGCGTCGAGCCGCATCCGCACATCGGCCTCCAGACGGTCACCTGGCCGTTCGTCGGAGACGTGCGGCATCGCGACGCGGTGGGCAGCGACGTCCTCGTGCGACGCGGCGCGCTCAACCTCATGACGAGCGGCGCCGGCATCTCGCATTCCGAGTACTCGGTCGGCGACGACCCCGTGCCCCTCGACGCCCTCCAGCTGTGGGTCGCGCTCCCCGAGTCGCGCCGCCACGGCGCACCCGCTTTCGAGCAGCACGCCGAGCTGCCGGTGGTCTCGCTCGAGGCCGTCGGCGCCGGCGCCGGGGGCGAAGCCACCGTCGTGCTGGGCGAGCTCGCCGGCGTCGTCTCGCCCGCGACCGTCCACACCCCGATCGTCGGTGCCGAGGTGCGCATTCCGGCCGGATCCACGGTGCGGATCCCGCTGCGCCCCGACTGGGAGTACGCGGTCGTCGGATGCTTCGGAGAGGCGCATGTCGCGTCCGAGCCGACCGGATCCGTCGCGCTCGACAGCACGCACCTGCTCTACCTCGGCACCTCGCGCGACGGGGTCGACGTCTCGAGCGTCACCGACGCGACGGTGTTCCTCCTGGGGGGCGAGCCGTTCGAGGCCGACATCGTCATGTGGTGGAACTTCGTCGGCCGCACCCACGACGAGATCGTCGAGGCCCGCGACGAGTGGGAGGCGGCCGCTGCCCGGTTCGGCCGCGTCGTCGACCACGGCGACGAGCGCATCCCCGCGCCGCCCCTTCCCGGCGTGCGCCTCACCCCGCGCAGGCGCCCCGACCGGCCCCGCGACTGACCACGCCGCATCCGTCTCCTCGATCCCGTCAGGACCCATGGCACGCCGCCCCGCCCTCACCGCACCGCGCATCGACCCGATCGCCCTCCCCGACCTCGACGACGGCGACGTCGACGACCTCTTCGCGGGAGCGAGCCTCGACGCCCGGCGCTTCGCCAGCGTCGACCTCGACGGGCGCGACCTCGTCGATGTGTCGTTCACCGAGTGCGCGCTGACCGATGTCTCCGCCCACGACGCCGACCTGCGGGCGTCTCGGTTCGTCGAGACGACGATCGATCGACTGATCGCCCCGGTGCTGCGCGCCTCTCGCTCGCACCTCCGCGACGTGCGCATCGCGGGGTCGCGCCTCGGGTCTGTCGAGCTCTACGACTCCGGCCTGCAGTCGGTGCACCTCGTCGGGTGCAAGCTCGGCTACGTGAACCTCCGCGGCGCCGAGCTGCGCGACGTGCAGTTCACCGACTGCACGATCGACGAACTCGACCTCGGTCGGGCGCGCGCGACGCGGGTCGCGTTCCGCGACTGCCGCGTCGCGAGCCTCGACCTCACCGGCGCGACGCTCTCAAACGTCGACCTGCGCGGGCTCGCGCTGCAGCAGCTCACCGGGATCGAGGGCCTCAAGGGAGCGACCCTCGACAGTTCGCAGGTCGCCCTGCTCGCCGACCTGTTCGCCGCGCGGCTCGGCATCACCGTCCTCGACTGAGGCCCATCGAGGGTGCCCGTTTCCGCCGATCGTGCCCGAACTTCCGCGCACCCATGGCGGAAACGGGCACCCTCGCGACCCGGCAGACTCGGCCCGCGGGCAGAACCCGGGCGATACGCTGGAGCCGTGGCGGCAGCATCCCGACTCTCCACGCGCGTCCTTCTGGTGTGCGCGGCGATCGGCGTCGCCACGGGTCTGCTGGGCGCGGTCGCCGGCTGGGTCACCCCGGCGGTCATCGCCGGCATCCCGGTGATCTACGGCTTCGTCCTCGGCGTGCACGTGATCCCCGGGATCATCTCGCAGGAGGTGCTGCGCCTGCCTCTCGTGGCCCTCATCACCCACGTGCTCGCCGCTCTCGTCTCCAGCGCGGTCGCCCCGCAGTTCGCGCTGTCGTTCCTCGGCACGGCGCTGCTGTTCGGCGGCATCCAGGAGGGCGTCGCAGCCCTGACCCGCTACCGCGTCTGGCGGTCGTGGCGCTTCTTCATCTCGGCGCTCATCATCGGCGCCGTCATCGCGGTCGCCGTCGGATTCATCGCGCACCTGTCGACGATGGCGCCCTGGGCGGGCGTCGCCTATCTGGTGCTCGCCGTGCTCGGCCCGGTCGCCTGGACGGCCGTCGCGCTGGCCATCGGCGCCGCTCTCCGTCGCACCGGCGTCGGCCGCGTGCCCGGGCACCGCTGAGGCCCACCACCCCAACTTAGGGTGGGCTAAGTTGGACGGATGACGTCCGCCCCCCTCTTGCGCGTGCGCGGGGTCGGCATCACCCACGACGAGGCGCAGACACCCACGCCCGCCGACGTCACGTTCGACGTCGCGCCGGGCGAGGTCGTGCTCCTGCTCGGGCCGAGCGGCTCGGGCAAATCGACGCTCGCCCTCGCTCTGAACGGGCTGATCCCTCAGGCGGTCCCCGCGACCGTCGTCGGGACGGTGCGGGTCGGAGACGCGGATGCGGCGACCACCCCCGTGGCGGAGCTCAGCACGCGAGTGGCCATGGTGTTCCAAGACCCCGATGCTCAGCTCGTCACGGGCACCGTGCTCGACGAGGTGGCCTTCGGGCCGGAGAACCTGCGACTGCCGGTCGACGAGGTGCTCGCGCGCGCCGAGACGGCGCTCCGGCGCGTCGGACTCTGGCACCGCCGCGCCGACAACCCCGACCTGCTGTCGGGCGGCGGGCGCCAGCGCCTCGCGATCGCCTGCGCACTGGCGATGGGCTCGCCCCTCCTCGTGCTCGACGAGCCGACGGCGAACCTCGATCCCCGTGGCATCGAAGAGGTCTACGCGGCGCTCTCAGAGCTCGTCGCCGAGGGCGACCGCGCGATCGTGCTCGTCGAGCACAACCTCGACGCCGCCGTCGGGCTCGTCGACCGGGTCGTGGTGATCGACGCCCGGGGAACCCTCGTCATGGACGACACCGTCGACGCCGTGATGCGCGGCCGCGCCGACGAGCTGCTCGCGCTCGGAGTGTGGCTGCCGACATCCGCGCTGGCCGCGATGCGCCTGCGCCGAGCCGGGATGTCGCTCGATCCCCTGCCCCTGACCCCCGCCGAGCTGCACGCGGCGCTCGAGGCCGAACCGTCGACGGAGGCGCCCGCCGAGATCGGTGGAATCGGCGAGAACAGGCAACCCGCAGCCGCACGCGCACCGATCACGGCCGATTCCACCGATTCGGGTGGAGCTCGAGAGGCTGCGTCGACCGCAGCATCCGCCCCGGTGATCCGAGTGCGCGGGCTCACGCTGACACGCGGGCGCACCCCCGTGCTGCACGACGTCGATCTCGACATCGCCGCCGGCGAGTTCGTCGCGGTCGTCGGCGCGAACGGCGCCGGCAAGACGAGCCTCGTGCAGGCGCTCGCGGGAGTCGTGCGACCGCCCCGCGGCACGGTCGAGGTCGACGGGCTCGATGTGCACCGCACCGACGCGCGCACTCTCGCCGCCTCGGTCGGATTCGTCTTCCAGAACCCCGAGCACCAGTTCGTGGCGAATTCGGCCTTCGACGAGCTCGCCCACGGACTCCGGATGCAGCGGCTCCCCGACGACGAGGTGCACCGCCGCGTCGACGACATGCTCGAGCGCTTCGGGCTGGCGCACCGCGCGGACGCGCACCCGTTCCTCCTGTCGGGAGGACAGAAGCGGCGACTGTCGGTCGGCACGGCGCTGATCGGCGGCGCACGCATCCTGGTGCTCGACGAGCCGACGTTCGGCCAGGACCGCGCCCGCGCCGACGAACTGCTGTCGCTGCTGAAGGGGCTCCACGCGGAGGGCACCACGGTCGTCGTGGTGACGCACGACATGCAGCTCGTGACCGACTACGCCGAGCGCACGGTGGTCGTCTCCGACGGACGCATCGTCACGGCGGCGCCGACCGCGGCCGTGTTCGCCGACGATGCGCTCATCGAACGCGCGGGGCTGCGTCCGCCGCCGCTGCGGCGAGCGCTCCGCGGGCTGACGCACCATCCGTCGCTGTCGTCCGTGGCACGCATCGCCGACCTTCCCGGGGGCCCGGGGTGACCGTCGCCATCGACCCGTACGCCGAGGCCGCGCCCTCCCGCGGGCTGCGCTTCCTTCCGGCGCTGAACCCGCTCGCGAAGATCGCCGCGCCCCTTCCCGCGATGATCGCGCTGGTGTTCGCTCGGGATCTCGTCACACCGCTGTCGTTCCTCGTGCTGGCGTATGCCGTGCTGCTGGTGGGCGCCCGGCTGAGCGGGCGGATGCTGGGGCTGCTCGCCCTGGCCATCCCCGCGTCCGTGCTCGTGATCGGCCTCGGATTCTCGGTCTGGGCAGACGCGGCGCGCGTCGACCAGTCGGTGGCCGTACTGCAGCTCGGCGGGTGGACGCTGTACGGCGGAGCTCTCGCGACCGGGTTCTCGACGGCGCTGCGGCTCGGCGCGATCGTCTCCCTCGCGCTCGTCGGAGGGCTCACCACGACCGGCCCCGACCTGGTGCGCTCGCTCGTGCAGCAGCTGCGCGTGCCCTACCGGATCGGGTACACCGCACTGGCCGCTTTCCGCTTCGTGCCGAGGTTCGGGCACGAGCTGGAGATCATCCGCCAGGCGCATCGTGTGCGGGGAGCGCACGGCGGCCGAGGGCCGCTCGCCGCCGCCGCACGCTGGGGAGGTTATGTCGTGCCGCTGCTGGCCGGAGCGATCCGGCACGCCGAGCGGGTCGCGCTCGCCATGGACGCCCGGGCCTTCGGCGCGCACCCCACCCGCACCGAGCGGCATCTCGTGCCGTTCCGCGCGCGAGACGCGGTGTTCGTCGTGGCGTTCTGGACAGCATCCGCCGCCCTCTTCCTGCTCGCCGGATCGTGGTGAGTCGTCCCGTCTTCATGAAGGAGCATCCATGTCGAGAGTGTCCACCGCGTACCTGCTGACCTGCGCCGCCATCGGCGTCGCAGGCGGCATCCTGCTCCTCGGCGCCAACTGGGTCTCGACGGCGCTGTTCGCGACCGTGCCGTTCATCTCGGTCATCCTCATCGGGCTCTGGCTGCTTCCCGCGGTCGTGGGCATGCGCCTCCTCGAGCGCCCCCTCGCGGCCCTCCTCGTCGGCCTCATCTCGGGCCTGGTGCTCGTGCCCTTCTCGGGCTACGGATTCGGCAGCGTCGCGACGAACCTCTGGTACGCCGCCTTCGTGGAGCTGCCGTTCCTCCTCGTGCTCTACCGGTTCTGGTCGAGGTGGCAGTACTTCGCCGGCGCCGTCGTGGTCGGCGCCGTCTACCCCGTCCTCGCGTCCGCCACCTTCGATCTCTTCTCCTTCCCGTGGTGGGGCCAGTCGCTGTTCTTCGTGCTCACGCTCGTCAGTTCGATCGGCGGCGTCGCGCTCGGCATCGCGATCGCCGACCGACTCCGGCGCACCGGAGTCGCCCGTATTGCTCGCCGCCGCCCGCCGGTGCGGGCCTGAGCGGTCGCCACGACCTCTGCATAGACTCGTTCGAGACCGACGAGGGGAACCATGGCCCGACGACGCAAGACCGTGGCGCAGCACGCGCGCCTCGGATCGCCGAGCGCCCTACGCCAACTCACGACGCTGGTCGCGGTGGCGGTCGCCGTGGTTCTGGTCTCCATCGCGGGCACCGCTGCCTACACGGCCTACGACCTCACCACCAGCTTCACCCAGGGCGCGGTCGAGACCGAGCAGGATTCTCCGATCCCGCCCGACATCGGTGAGATCGAGGGAGGCGTCAACCTCCTCGTCACGGGGATCGACGAGTGCGAGGAGAAGTATCGCGAACTGTTCGGCGCGCGGTGCGACGGCCCCGATGCCGAGACCCAGCTCAACGATGTGAACATGCTGCTGCACATCTCCGACGATCCGCGTCGGGTCACAGTGATCTCGTTCCCGCGCGACCTGATCTTCTCGGCACCGGGATGCACGCGCAACGACGGCACGACGTGGCAGGGCGGACGCATCCAGATCAATGAGACGTACGAGCTCGGCGGACTGAACTGCGTGATCGATTCCATCGAGGGTCTGAGCGGTCAGCAGATCCAGTTCGCCGCGACCGTGACCTTCGGCGGCGTCATCGAGATCACCGACGCGATCGGGGGCGTGGAGATCTGCCTCGACAAGGGCATGCGCGACTCGAATACGGGAATCGACTGGCCCGCCGGCAATCGCACGGTGCAGGGGATCGACGCGCTGCAGTTCCTGCGCACCCGCTACGGCGTGGGCGGCAGCGACCTCGCCCGCATCAGCAACCAGCAGCAGTACATGTCGAAGCTCGCCCGCAAACTTGTCAGCGACGACGTGCTCACGAACCCCGCGACCCTCTACCGCCTCGCCTCATCGACGTTGCGGAGCGTCACCCCGACCGACACCCTCACGAACCCGATCACGCTGGTGCAGATCGCCCTCGCCGTGAAGGACGTACCGTTCGAGGACATCGTGTTCGTGCAGTATCCGTCGGTGACGGCTGCCGGAGACACCAACCGTGTCGAGCCGAACACCTCCGCGGCGACGCAGCTCTGGGAGGCGATCGAACAGAACCGCCCGCTCGAACTGACAGGAGACGTGGGCGCCAACGGCGGGGTCGTCGAGGTCACGCCCGAGCCCACCGTTCCCGAAGAGACGTCCGATCCGCCGCAGACGCCCGATCCCGCCCAGACGCCCGACGACGCCGCCGCCACTCCCGGCGACGTGGCGACGCTGCCGCCCAGCATCACCGGCTCGACCGCCGCACAGGACACCTGCTCGTCGGGGAATCTCCGCCAGTAGGCATTGCTCGAGCCGTCGACCCCGCATGCTTTCGCCGAGCCGACACGCGGTCGGCGCCGATAGCGTACTGGCTCGGCGAGTGCGTACGGGCTCGACGGCGGGGAAGCGCGCAGGAGGACGGGGCTCGGCCGGGGCGGGCTCAGCTCGCGTAGCCGGGGGCGGCGGGGAGGCCGAAGAACTCCTCGAGCGTCGTCCAGCCGCCGTCGTGGTACGCCCGGGCGAGCTCGGGGCCGACGTACCGCAGGTGCCACGGCTCGGGGAGATAGCCGGTGACGTCGGTGCGCCCGTCGAGGTAACGCACGATCCAGCCGTGCTCCCACGCGTGCTCGGCGACCCACGCGCCCTGCGGGGTCGCAGCGAGGTCGTCGAGCGAGCCGCATCCCGACGTGCCGCACGCCACGACGTCGGCACCGAGGCCCGACTGGTGCTCGCTGAAACCGGGCCGCGCGCTGACGAGGTCGGCGCCGGCGACACCACGGTCGCTGACGTGGCCGCGGTAGGTGGACTGCTGCGTCGAGTAGGAGCGGTAGCCGCTCTCCATCGCGAGATCGCCCACGCCCGCGTCACGAGCGGCGCCCACCATCGCCGACAGGGCGGTCGCCGCATCCGTCCGCAACTCTCCGCCGGAGAGGCTCTTCACTCCCTCGGGGAGGGCCAGGGGCGACGGGCCGAAGTCGATCGGCGAGAACGGCCGCTGCTTGTTGACGACGACCCAGGTGCGGTTCGGGTCGCCGAGCGGGATGCACGGCGCCGCGCCCGCAGCAACCGCCGAGCGGAAAGCCTCGGCGCCGCCCGCAGCGGCGATCACCGCAGCGTCGTCTCCGGAGGCGAGCACCTCGGCGAACGCCGGGTCATCGCAGAGGGCGCCGCCGGCGGCGGTGGCGTTCATCGTCGGCGACGGGAGCCCTTCGACGGGCATCGCCTGGATCATCGCGTCGATGCTCGGCGAGGGTTCGCTCGGGGTGGAGAGACGGTCCGGCGCGGAGACGGGCGCGCCCTCGGTGAGCACCCCTCCCGCGACCGCGGCGGTGACCGCCCCCGCCCCGCCGAAGAGCAGCGCGCCGGAGGCCGCCACGGCGAAGATCGCCCGCAGGCGCGCGGCTCGGCGGCCCCGCGCATGTCGAGCCAGGGTGCGCGGCGGGCTGGACGCGCGCTCGGCCGCCACACGCGCCTCTCGGCGCGTGCGGGGGGAGAACGGGCCGGGTTCCGTCACGTCCCCATTGTCGCCGATGGGCCGGAGCGAAACGAGGGAGCGGCGCGCCCTTCGAGACTGCGTCGCCACAGGCTTGCTTAACATTCGTATTTCTGTTCCCATGGAAACATGAGATGGCAGGGACAACAGCTGGGCGTGACGGATGCTGCGGCCCTGCCCGGTCTCGAGCGCATGGACGGCCTCGTGCGATCGGTCACCACTCCGGAGTTCGCCGGCATGACCTTCCACGAGGTGCTCGCGAAGACGGCGCTCAACCGCGTTCCGGGCGCGTCGGCGATGCCCTTCGACTGGACGGTGAACCCGTATCGGGGGTGCAGCCATGCGTGCACGTATTGCCTTTCACCCGACACCCTGATCCTCATGGCCGACGGACGGCAACGCCCAATGTCCGGCCTGCGTCCGGGCGACGAGATCATCGGAACCGAGCGATCGGGCTCGTACCGGCGATATGTCCGCACGACCGTGAGGGCGACCTGGACCACGCGCAAGCGCGCCCATCGGGTGACACTGGCAGACGGCACCGAGATCGTCGCAAGCGGCGACCACCGCTTCCTCAGCGAGAGGGGCTGGAAATACGTCACCGGCACGATGGCAGGAGCCGCCCGGCGCCCCTACCTGACACCGCAGAACCGGCTGCAGGGATTCGGCATCGGCGGCCCCCCGATGATCGATCCGCCTCTCGGAGAAGACTTCCGCCGTGGATACCTGGCGGGGATGATCCGCGGCGACGGGATGATCTTCCACCGCACCTACGACGACGGACGCCGCGTGCGGACGGTGCATCGCTTCCGCCTCGCTCTCGCCGACACCGAAGCACTCGACCGCACCCGCACGTTGCTCGCCGCCGAGGGGATCGCGACGAATACCCGCCCGTTCGGCGAGGCTACTTCCACGAGACAGGAGATCACCGCGCTCCACACGGCGAAGGGCGGGGATATTCGGCGGCTCGAGAGCCTCGTGTCCGAACCTGCGCTGCGCTCGAAGGACTGGCATGCCGGCTACCTGAGCGGCATGTTCGACGCGGAAGGCTCATGCTCACGTGGCATCCTCCGGATCTCGAACAAGGACGCAGACGTGCTGCGGATGCTGCGCGAAGCCCTCACCGCGTTCGACTTCCCGTACGTGCAGGAGCCGCCGAGGGAGAACGGGGTATCCACGATCCGTCTGCGGGGAGGCCTCCCCGTCCGCCAACGATTCTTCTCGGTCACCGCCCCGTCGATCACTCGCAAGCTCGACATTGTCGGAACCGCTGTCAAGACGTTCAGCGACCTCCGAGTGACCGGCATCGAAGACCTTGGCACCGAGATCGACATGATCGACATCACTACCGGGACCGGTGACTTCGTCGCCAACGGAGTGATCAGCCACAACTGCTTCGCACGCGGCACGCACGAGTACCTCGATCTCGATGCGGGCAACGACTTCGACAACCAGATCGTCGTGAAGGTGAACGTCGCCGAGGTGCTGCGCAAGGAGCTTCGGCGCGGCTCGTGGGCCCGGGAGCCCGTGATGCTCGGCACGAACACCGACCCCTATCAGCGCGCCGAGGGTCGGTACCGGCTGATGCCGCAGATCGCTTCGGCGCTCACCGAGACGGGCACGCCGTTCTCGATCCTCACGAAGGGCTCGCTCCTGCGGCGCGACCTTCCGCTGCTGGCGGAGGCCGCCGCATCCGTACGAGTGTCGCTCGCGATGTCGATCGGGGTGTTCGACGACGCGCTGCAGCACTCGATCGAACCGGGGACCCCCAGCGCACAGGCGCGACTCGACACCGTGCGGGCGGCGACCGAGCTGGGCTTCCGGGTGACGGTGTTCCTCATGCCGGTGATCCCGCACCTGACCGACTCGATCGCGGCGCTCGACGACGCGCTGCGGCGCATCAGCGAGGCCGGGGCCGTGCGAGTCGTCTACGGCGCGCTGCACCTGCGTCCGGGCGTCAAACCGTGGTTCTTCGAGTGGCTCGAGCGGGAGCACCCCGAACTCGTGTCGTCGTACCGCGGTCTGTACCCGGGCGTCTCCACGTCGGCGCCCAAGGCCTACCGCACCTGGCTGTCGAAGCGGGTGCGGCCTCTGCTGCGGATGCACCGCCTCGACGGTCACGACGAGGACGACCATCCGCGCGGCCGACCGCAGCCGGGCCTCGCCGCCCGCACGCCGCTCGCGACGCCGACCGTGCGACCCGCGGTCGCTCCGGCGACCCTGTTCTGACCCTCCCGCGCCGGCCGGTTCGGGGCGCAAAAATCGGGTGGGGGCGCGGAATTCCACGCCCCCACCCGAAGAATGCGCCCCGAACCGGGGCGGGGTGTCAGCCGGTGACGTTCGCGATCTGGCGGCCGGCGATCTCTTCGAGGAGGTCGTCGCCGGGGCGGGCGTCCTCGAACGGCGCGTCGATCTCGGCTCGCTCGAGCATCTCGACCATGCGGCGACGACGCTGACGCGGGATGAGCGTCACGACCCGACCCGTCCGGCCCGCGCGGCCGGTGCGGCCCGAGCGGTGCAGGTAGGTCTTGTACTCGTCCGGCGCGTCGGCCTGGACGACGAGGTCGATGTCGTCGACGTGGATGCCGCGTGCCGCGACGTCGGTCGCGACGAGCACCGCCACGCGGCCCGACGTCATCTTCTCGAGGTTGCGCGTGCGCTTGGCCTGGTTCAGATCGCCGTGGAGCGCGACGGCCGAGATCCCGGCGTCGTCGAACTGCTCGGCGAGCATCTCGGCGTACGCACGGGTGCGGGCGAAGACGAGCGTCTTGCCGGCCCGGTCGACCAGCGACACGAGGATCTCGGCCTTGTCGCGATGGTCGATCACGAGCACACGGTGCTCGATCGTTCCCGACTCCTGGTCTTCGCCGGCGACCTCGTAGACGGCGGGCTCCACGAGGAACTCGTCGACGAGCGCGGCGACCTCGCGGTCGAGGGTGGCCGAGAAGAGCAGCTTCTGGCTGCCGGCCGCGGTGTGGCGCAGAATCCGCTGCACGGGCTCGAGGAACCCGAGCTCGCACATGTGATCGGCCTCGTCGAGAACGACGATCTTGACCTCCGAGAGGTCGAGCTTGCCCTGCTCCACGAGGTCTTCGATGCGCCCGGGGGTTCCGATGACGATGTCGACGCCCTTGCGAAGAGCCCCGACCTGGCGACCCTGGGGAACACCGCCGTAGATCTGCGTGGTGAAGAGTCCGACGCTGCGCGCGATCGGCTGCACCGTGCTGTCGATCTGCAGCGCGAGTTCACGGGTCGGCGCGAGGATCAGCGCACGAGGCGCACGGGCGAAGGCCCGCTTCGTTCCCGCGCCGGCGCGCAGCACGCTCTCGACGAGCGGGGCGCCGAACGCGATCGTCTTGCCCGAACCGGTGCGTCCGCGAGCCAGGACATCCCGGCCCTGGAGGATCGGAGCCACGGTCGCGGCCTGGATCGGGAACGGGCTCGAGGCGCCGAGGTCGGCGAGGACCCGCACGATGTTCTCGCCCAGGCCGAGCTCCGCGAAGCCCAGCTCGGTGACGGTCGCCGCGTCGACGGCGTCGGCCTGGAGTCGCTCGTGCACGACGTCGACGTGCTGCTCCTGCTGCGCGCTGCGCTTCGGCGCCGAGGACCAATCGGAGCGACCCGGCCCTTCGGAGCGACGGTCGTCGCGGCGGGGACGGTCGTCGAACGAACGAGCCGGACGGTCATCACGAGCCGGACGGTCACCGAACGAACGAGCCGGACGCTCGGCCGAACGGGCGGGACGCTCGTCGAAAGAGCGGCGGGGGCCGTCGTCGAACGAACGGGCCGGACGGTCATCACGAGCCGGACGGTCACCGAACGAACGAGCCGGACGCTCGGTCGAACGGGCGGGACGCTCGTCGAACGAACGAGCCGGACGGGCGTCGCGGCGGGGACGGTCGTCGAACGAACGAGCCGGACGGTCATCACGAGCCGGACGGTCACCGAACGAACGAGCCGGACGCTCGGTCGAACGGGCGGGACGGTCATCGAACGAACGACGGGGACGGTCGTCGCGGTACGACGGACGCGCGTCGCCGGTGGTGCGACGCTCGGTGCGGTCGACGCGGTCGGTGCGCATGGGGCGGTCGTCGCGGCGGGGACGGTCGTCGAACGAACGAGCCGGACGGCCCTCGAACGACCGGGCCGGGCGGTCGGACGAGCGTGCGGGACGATCGTCGTAGGAACGGACGGGGCGTTCCGAGGACCGCGCGGGGCGGTCGTCGTAGGAACGGGGCGGGCGGTCGTCGAACGAGCGACGCGGACGGTCGTCGCCGCGACCCGTACCGCCGGCCTGGGTGCGGATGCCGCGCGACTCGTCGCGGCCGGCGCGCTCCTGCGCGGTCCAGCGACGCTTCGGGGCCGCCTCGGTCGTCTCGGCCGCGCGGTAGCCGCGGTGGCTCGGGCTCTTGCTGCCGGGCTTCGAGGCGGAGGCCCCGTCGCCGTGACGCTTGCGATCCTGGTACGCGGGCTTGTCGCCGTAACGCGGTTCGAAGTTCTTGGCGGGCCGGCCGCCGGCCGGCTTCTTGCTTTTGGGCATGGGAGGTGTCCTTCTCGGTTCTCACACGAGAACAGCGCCCGCGCGCAGCGGGAAACCCGGGCTCATCGTCGGCCGGGGGCCATTCCAGTAGATGGTCCGGGGCCGCGGATCGGGCCCCGTGAATCGGCCCCGAGGACTCACACAAGATGCCCGCGCCCTAGGCGCGGTGTCCTCCGCCGACCTGCCAACGCTACCCCAGCTGCCTGTGAGGCGCCCGCACGGTGCATCGACGCGGCTCCGGCGCACTCCGGCGGCCACCTTCTACGCTGTGGGGAGCGGATGCTTCGCACGCCGCCCGAGCCGAGGAGCACCCCATGATCGCCGATCCGACCGGACGCCGTTTCGTCCTCCGCCGCGACGACGTCATCGCGGAGATCGCCCAGGTCGGTGGATCGCTGCGCGCCCTCACCGTCGGAGGCACCGACCTCGTCTCCCGATACGCCGACGACCTTGCGACGCCGTCGGCGTCGGGTGTCGTGCTCGTGCCGTGGCCGAACCGCATCCGCGACGGGATCTGGCACGACGACGGCGAGATCCGACGCCTCGCGGTGACCGAGCCGGCGTTCGGAAACGCCAGTCATGGCCTGCTGAGGTTCTCGCCCTACGCGGCCGATTCCGAGCCGACCGATCGGGTGACGCTCCGTGCCGACGTCTATCCGCAGACGGGCTACCCGTTCCATCTCGCCACCGCCGTGACCTACGCCCTCACCGCGACGGGAGTGCACGCGACGCACGATCTGACGAACGTGGGGACGGGATCCGCGCCCGTCGCGATCGGAACGCACCCGTTCCTGGAGATCGGTGGTGTCGACACCGCAGAACTCGTCATCCGCTCCAGCGGCACGAGCCGGCTCATCCTCGACGACCAGAAGATCCCGGTCGGCGAGCAACCCGTCGACGCCGACACCGATCTGCGCGATGGGCGGCGCATCGGAGACCTCTCCCTCGACACGGCCTACCGCGGGCTCACGCGCGACGCCGATGGACGCGTCCGCCACACCCTCACCGCGCCGGACGGACGGGTGTCGACCCTGTGGCAGGGAGTCGGGTTCGAGTGGGCCCAGGTCTTCACGACCGACCGCTACCCCGCCCGCGACCTGGCCGTCGCCATCGAGCCGATGACCGCGCCGGCGAACGCCTTCAACTCGGGCACCGACCTGCGCCGTCTCGCGCCCGGTGAGACATGGACCCTCGAGTGGGGCATCGAGCTGACCGTCTAGCTCCTCGCCTCGCGGGGGCTACGACCCGCGGCACACGCGGCCGACTCACAGGTTCGATGTCAAGCCCGTCATCTCGCCGACTCATCCGGGCGGTACCATGTGCACGACGGCTTGCCGTCGCGCTGGGGAGCGAATTCTGGATGGAACCCGGCGTTCGCTTTCCGTAGGGGTAGAAGGGGCTGGGGGTCCCGCGGGGGGTGAACGCCCCGTTAGTCCTGGATGGAAAATGCCCGCGTCGAGCGTCGCTGCACCCCTGCCCCTCCGATTCTCCGTGCCGTCGGCTCGCGCCGCCGCGTCGCGACTGACGACGATGCACTTCGGCGCCGCATCCCTCGTGATCCTCGTCGGCGGCATCCTGCTCTCCATCCTCACGACGACCGAGCCGCTGTGGTGGCAGCTCCACTTCAGCGAGCTCGGCACGTACCGCAACACGTCGGGGGGCTTCTTCAACGGCACGCTGATCATCGCGGGGATCGCGGTGACCCTGTACGCGCGCAGCGTGGGGCGCGACCTCCGCCGCATCCGGCGCGTCTACGTGCGCCGCGGTGCGCCTCTCGTCGCGCAGGTCTGCCTGTCGATCGTGGGTGTGAACCTCTCGCTGGTCGGGTGCATCCCGCTCAACGTCAACAAGACCCTGCACGACAACGTCGCAGGCTCCATGGTGCTCGGCTTCGCCGCGTTGCTGCTGACGTCGCCGATCCTCCTGCACCGCATGCCGAAGCGCCTGGTGTTCACGACGAGCATCGTGTTCGTCGTGATCTTCATCGGCGCCTGGCTCTTCGTCACAGAGACGATCAACCTGGCTCTGTTCGAAGTGATCGCCACCAGCGCGATGTTCGCCTGGTCGGGCATCTTCACGCGGAGCCTCACGGCCCGCGTGCAGGCGGTCAGCTCTCCGGGTGCTCTCGTCGGTACTCCCGGCGCGACGCCGGTGCCGCGTCGTCACCGTGCGGTGCGCTCGCACCGGCGTGCGCTGCGACCGACGAGCCGTCCGCAGGTCCGGTCGCTGACGGGAGTGCCGCGTCGCCCCCAGCCGGTGCGCCCCGCCGTGCTGCGCGCCGCTCACGCGCCCCTTCCACGAGGGCGTACAGGGTCGGCAGCACGAGGAGCGTCAGGACAGTGGACGACACCAGCCCGCCGATCACGACGATCGCGAGCGGTTGGGAGATGAACCCGCCATGCCCCGTGATGCCCAGAGCCATCGGAGTGAGGGCGAAGATCGTCGCGAGCGCCGTCATCAGGATCGGCCGCAGTCGCCGTGAGCCGCCCGCGATCATGGCGTCGGCGACGTCGAGGCCCTTACGGCGGTACTGATTGACCAGGTCGATCAGCACGATCGCGTTCGTCACGACGATGCCGATGAGCATCAGCACACCGATCAGCGATGCGATGCCCAGCGGGATCCCGCTGACGATCTGCAGCAGGATCGCCCCGGTGGCCGCGAACGGGATCGACACCAGCAGAAGGAGCGGCTGGAGCAACGATCTGAACGACGCCACCATGATGATGTAGACGATCAGGATCGCCGCGAGCATCGCGAGCCCGAGCTGGGCGAAGCCCTCCTGCTGCTGGGTCAGCACGCCCCCGACCTCGGCGTCCGCCGACGAGGGCAGCTGCGCATCGGCGAGCGCGGCGTTCACCGCCGAGGAAGCCGCGGTCAGATCGTCGCCGTCCGGCGCGACCGTCACGGTGGCGGTCTGCTGACCGCGCACCGTCGTGATCGAGGTCGGCCCCTGCGTCTCGGCGACCGTGGCGATCTCGTCGAGTCGCACGATGCCCGCGGCGGTCGGGATGCTGAGAGCCCGCAGCTCGTCGATGGTGAGGGGCCTCTGGGCGGCCGCGATGTAGACCGTCAGCGAGGTCTCGTCGATCTCCACCGTGCCTGCCGAGCGGGGTTGCATCGTGTTCGAGACGAGACCGCCGACGGCGACCTCCGACAGCCCGCGCTGCGCGGCGGCGTCACGATCCACGGACACGGCGATGTACGGCAGCGAGTCGGACAGGTTGCTCGTGACCTGGCCGATGTCCTCGCGCGCGTCGAGCGCCGTCACGACGGCATCGGTCGCCTCCTGCAGCGTCGACCCGTCGGGCGCGGTCACGTCGATCTCGATGTCGCTGGATCCGAATCCGCCACCGGATGCGGCGACCGAGACCGTGCCGACGTCGTCGAGATCGGCGATCGCGTTCTGCACATCGCGTCGCACGGCTTCCTGGTCGGCATCGGTGTCGGTGGTCACCGAGTAGGTGATGCCGGCTCCGCCGCCGCTGAACGCGTCGCGCAGCGCCGACCCCGTCGAGCCGATCGAGACCTGCACCGTTCGGATGCCCTCGACGCCTTCGAGAGCCGTCTCGACGCGCTGCGCCGCCGCGTCCTCGGTCTCGAGGCTCGCTGCGGGGGCGACCTCCTGAGTGATGGTGAGGGTGTTCTGGCCCGAGTCCCCGAGGAAGTTGATCTTCATCAGCGGAGCGAGGAATCCTGTGCCGACCAGGACGACCGCCGCGAGAACGAGGGTGACCGCCTTGTGGGCGAGCGTCCACCGCAGCACCGGGAGGTATCGCTTCTGGAGACCGCTCGGCGGTGCGGCGGGGTCTTCGGGATCGATGGAGCGGCCTTCGGCGTCGGTCACGGGTTTGCCGGGCCGGAGGAACCAGTAGGCGAGCACGGGCACGATCGTCAGCGCGACGAAGAGCGAGGCTGCCATCGCGATCGACACGGTGAGCGCGAACGGTCGGAACAGCTCACCCGTGAGGTCGCCGACGAAGGCGATGGGGAGGAAGACCGCGACGGTCGTGAGCGTCGAGGCGGTGATCGCGCCGGCGACCTCCCGGACGCCGAGGAGGATGGCCTGGGTCTTGTCGGCACCCCGCACGTAGTGCCGTTTGATGTTCTCGATGACGACGATGGAGTCGTCGACCACACGCCCGATGGCGATGGTGAGCGCGCCCAGGGTCAGGATGTTGAGCGAGTACCCGAAGGCCTGGATGCCGATGAAGGTGATGAGCACGCTCGTCGGGATCGAGATCGCCGTGACGAGGGTGGAACGCACCGACAGCAGGAACACCAGGATCACCAGGACGGCGAAGACCAGCCCCAGCAGTCCCTCGAGGGCGAGCGACTCGATGGACTGCTCGATGAACGGCGCCTGATCGAAGACGACCGTGAAGGTCGCGCCCTCGAACGACGACTCGAGGGCGGGGAGCGCCGCGAGCACACCGCGGGAGACGTCGACGGTGTTCGCCGACGGGAGCTTCGTCACCGCGATCGTCAACGCCGGCTCGCCGTCGACGCGCGAGATGGAGGTCACCGGGTCGGCCTGCAGTTCCACGGTGGCGACATCGGCGATCGTCGTCGTCGCGGCGGCGGCCTGGGCGGCGTCGGTGGGGACGAGCGGGAGCGCGGAGAGGTCGTCGACCGAGGTGATCTTCGCACCGGTCTGCACGGTCAGGGTCTGATCGCCCTCGGTGATCTCGCCGCCGGGGAAGAGCACGCCGTTCTGATCGAGAGCGTCGGTGATGGCCTGCTGCGAGAACCCGCGTTCTGCGAGCGCCGTCTGGTCGGGGGTGATCGTGATGCGCTGACCGACGCCGCCGACGACCTGCGCTGCATTGACCCCGTCGACGTCTTGCAGGTCGGGCACGATCGTCGACTGGAGCGTCGCCTGTGCGGTGTCGGCGTCGGCGTAGCCGGTGACGGCGATCTGGATGACGGGGAAGTCGTCGATGCTCACCGACACGACGTTGGGCTCGACGTCGGTGGGGAGCTGCGCTTTGATGCGGTTGATCGCCTGTGTGATCTTCTGCTCGGCGGTGGCGAGGTCGGTGCCGTACGTGAACGACGCCTGCACGATCGACGCGTTGGTCGTGCTCGTCGCGGTCGTCGACTCGAGGCCGGGGACCCCCTGGATGGCCGTCTCGATCGGCGTGGAGACATCGTTGCTGACGACCTCGGGCGAGGCACCGGGGTAGGTCGTGACGACCGAGAGCACGGGCAGCTCGATCGAGGGGATGAGCTCCTGCTTCAGGCTCGTCAGAGCCAGGCCTCCGAACACCGCGACGACGATCGTGACCAGCGCGATGAGCGCCCGGTTCTTCAGGCTGAGGACGGCGAGGTTCGACACGGGGGTCCTTCGCGGATCGCGGGTGCTGCGGGATCGATACAGAGATGTATCGGTTTCAGTATTCCACGCGTGCGACGGGCCCGGCCGGGAGTTCGGCCGGGGAGCCCGGCACCGAGAACCCCCACTCCCGTCGCGTCGACGACATCCGCGCCTTCGGCCGTCGGCCTGCGGCCCACCGTGCGACGCCTCAGCCGAGGATGAGCGCGCGGATGGCGTTGTCGCGCGACCCGTCGAGACTCAACAGCCGCCCCTTGCGATATCGGTCGAAGACGCGGGGGTCGATGTAGCTGCTCTTGGCCACGGCGGGGGTGTTGCCGAGCCCGTCGGCGGTGGCGCGGATCGCCAGGAGTTCCGCGCGCTTGCGATCGCTCGCGGTGTCGACGGTGCCGATGCGGGCCAATGCCTCTGCGGCGAGGACGGTTCCTCGAAGCGTGCGGAAGTCCTTCGCCGAGAAAGTCCCGCCGGTGAGCACGCGCACGTAGGCGTTCACATCGCCCGGTCGCAGAGCGACGCGGCGGCGCCCCCTCCGGTACGACAGGAGGGGCGCTCTCGGGCGACCGGCGGCGAGCTCGCCGAGGGCCGCGGCGAGGTCGTCGTCGTCGAGCTCCAGGTAGGCGCGCTTGCCGCTCTTCGCCGGGAACGACAGCTCGACGTGCGACCCGTCGACCGTGGCGTCGCGGCGCTGCAGGGTGGTCAGGCCCCGACTGCCGTTGGTCGTGAAGTAGCGCGCCGAGCCGACGCGCGGAGCCACCTGGTCGAGGAGCCGGAACGACACCGCCAGCACGCGCTCGCGGTCGAGTTCGGCGCGTCGCAGCGACTGCGTGACGCGCCCCCTCGCCCGAGGCAGGGTGTCGGCGAGCGCGAGGGCGCGGGCGAACTTGCCCTTGTCCTGACGCTTCGACCAGTCCGCGTGGTAGAGGTACTGCCGCCTTCCCGCCTCGTCGGTGCCGACCGCCTGGATATGGGCGAGCGGCTCGTGCGAGATCCAGACCTCCCGCCACGCCGGCGGGATCACCAGCGCGCGCGCCCGGTCGGCGGCGTGGTCGGCCACAGCACCACCGGCGTGATCGACGTAGCGGAATCCTGCACCCGACCTCACCCGGCGAAACCCGGGATCCTCGTACGGGCGCACCCGAAGGAGCCGCGCCACGGCGTCAGTGCTCGCGGAGCATGGTGATCAGCTCCGCCTTCCTCTTGCCCGAGTACCCGCTCAGGCCGAGCTCCTTGGCTCTCGCCCTCAGCTCGGGAACGGTGCGGTCCTCGTAGTCCTCGGCCCGGCCGCCGCGCGTTCCCACGCGCGAACGTCCCTGCGCCGCGGCGGCATTGGAGATGCGGGCGGCCTTCTCCTTGGACGCGCCGTCTTTGCGAAGCTCCTCGTACATGTCTGGATCTTTGAGACTCGATCCGCGCGCACCGGGCATGGCGGCTCCTTCCGTCACCGAACTGAGCCCGAGATTAGAGCGCGCCGCGTGCTCGGCGCCGCGGGGTTGACACCGCGACGCCGAGCACGTTCAGGCGGCGGCGCGAGAGAGAGCGTCGGCGAGGAAGCGGCCGTGCTCGAGTGCCTGAGCGTGCGACTCCCGCGCGATCTCGGCCGCGGCGTCGGCGAACTGGTCGAGCGCGGGGTTCACACCGACGAGGGTGAACTCCCGCTGGACGACGCGGACGTCCATCCCCCAGACGTCGGCGAGGATGCGGCGCATCCACCCGGTCGCGTGATCCCAGCCCTCGCGCGGCGTGCCGTCGCGGTAGTTGCCGCCCTGCACGGTGGCGAGGACGGCCGGGCGGCCTCGGAGCGTGGTGGCGCCCGGCTGCATCCGCTCGTCCGTGACCACGAGGTCGACCCACGACTTGAAGTGCTGCGAGACGCCGAAGTTGTACAGCGGAACGGCGAACAGGAAGGCGTCCGCCTCGACCAGTTCGTCGACGAACGTCGCCGCAAGGGCGACCGCATCGCGCTGCTCGGCGGAGCGCTCCCCCGGTTCCACGGCGCCGGCGGAGACGGCCGCAGCCCATGCCGATGCGGGGACGGGGTCGACGCCCACGTGACGACGCACGATCGATGCGCCGGGGTGCGAGGCCGCCCACTCGGCCTCGACCACGTCGCCCAGCTCACGGCTGAGCGACCCTTCTTCGCGGATGCTGGCATCCAACCGGAACAGAACCATGGCACTCTCCACTTCTCGAAACCTTGTCACTCGTTATTTGCTAGCGACTGCGGAAAGACTAGCAGAGTAGAATGACCCCATGGATGCGGCCACCCCCCACGATGCGCGGAGTTGCGACGCGGCGCTCACCCACGCGTTCGTGGTACTGGGGAAGCGCTGGAACGGCATGATCCTCGGGGTCCTGGGCGGCGGCGAAGCGTCGTTCTCCGATCTGCGACGCGCCCTCGACGGCATCAGCGACTCCATGCTCTCCGAGCGGCTGAGCGAACTGGCGGCGAACGGTCTCGTGACGCGGACCGTCGAATCGGGGCCGCCGGTGAGCGTGCGATACGCCCTCACCGCCGGCGGGTGCGCCCTGGTGCCCGCGCTCGACCAGATCCGCGACTGGGCGAGCATCCACCTCGTACGCCCGGCCTGACGCTTCGACCGCCGCGCTCGAGGCCGCCGACCCTTGGTCCGCACGCATTGCTCTGGCGAGACGCGATATATCGTGTTATCTTCTCCTCAACGCGATATATCGCGACCATGCGAGAAGGAGTCGACCATGACTATGGAGAAGTGGATCATCCACCCCGGCGAGACGCGCGTCATCGACATCGAAACGGTGCGCTCGCTGAAGGCCGGCCTCGTCGGCGGCCAGATCGATGTCGTCGCCCATGACGAACCGGGCGTGCGCATCGAGGTGCACGGCGTAACGGTCAAAGACCTGCGCATCGAGATGTCGGGCGACGCGCTCGAGATCGACCACCCGCAGCTGCGCTGGGACAACTTCCTCGAGGTGTTCCGCAACTTCGGCGCCGGCGGGCCCAAGGCCGAGATCAGCGTCGCTGTGCCGCGCGACATCGCCTTCACCCTCGGGGTCGTGAGCGCGAGCGCGCTCGTGGCCGGCCTGAAGACCTCGGCGCGGCTCAACACCGTCTCGGGCGACATCATCGTCGACGGACTCGACGGCGACCTCACTCTCAACGCCGTCTCCGGCGACGTGCAGGTGCGGGAGCTCCGCGGCGCCCTCACCGCCAACAGCGTCTCGGGCGACGTCGCCGCCACAGGCGAGATCACCAAGACCTCCGTCGACACCGTCTCGGGGTCCGTGCTGGTCGACTCCAGCGGCCCGATCCACGCGATCAACGTCAACACCGTCAGCGGCAACGCGACCGTGCGCCTCGACGAGGGGCTCGCCGCGAACTACGTCGCGCGCACCGTCAGCGGGCGCGTGCAGGTCGACGGCGTGGTGCGTTCCGGCTCGGGACCCACCAACTACAGCGGCTCGTCCGGAGAACTCGCCGGCAACTTCGTCGACGTGCGCACCAACGCCGTCTCGGGCGACCTCACGGTGCTGCGCCGCCCGGCGCTCGCCTCATCGGAGTCGCCCGCCGTGGCGCCCGCCGCGCACGAGCACGAGTCGGAGGAGGAGCGATGAGCCCGGTGTTCTCGCACGGCGACCTGCGCCTCTACCTGCTGAGCCTGCTCGACGAGTCGCCCCGCCACGGCTATGACCTCATGCAGGCGCTGTCCGACCGCACCGGAGGCACCTACACGCCCTCGGCCGGCACGATCTACCCCCGCCTCGCCAAGCTCGAGGAGGAGGGACTCGTGACGAAGACCGTCGACGGACGCAAGACCGTCTACGAGATCACCGACGCCGGTCGCACCGAGGTGGCCGCCCGTGCCGGCGACCTCCGCGGCATCCAGGACGACCTCGCCGACAGCGTGAGACTCATCGCGCAAGAGGTGCGCGGCAGCGTCCGCGACGCGATGCGCAGCCTCCGCGCCGATCTCGCCGCCGCCTCGCGCGACGAGCGCGCCGAGCCCGCGACGCCCTCGACCGACGATGATCCTCGCGTGCGCAGCCGCGAGCAGCTGTATCGCGCCGACGCCCTCGTGAGCGAGTTCCGCGCGCGGGTGCGCAGCGACCTGCGCACCCGCGTCGCACGAGGCGGAACGCTCACCGCCTCGACGGTGGACGCTCTGGAAGCCGCGCTCGACGAAGCATCCCGAGCCCTCACCCGGGCGATGCAGGGCTGATCGTCACAGGCCCCAGTCGATCTCCTGATCGTGAGGCACCGGTTCGCCCAGCGGCACCACCAGCACCGGTCGGTGCTGCCGGTGGGTGAGCCGAGCGGCGACCGATCCGGTGAAGAACTCGCGGATCGACTCGCCGAGACCCCGGCGGCGGGTGCCGACCACCAGCAGCGGAGAGTCGATGCGATCGGCGAGTCGGGCCAAAGCCGTCGCCGGATCGCCGACCAGCTGATGCACCGACCACGCGACGTCGGTGTCGGCCAGAGCGAGGCGCGCCGCCTTCTCGACCTCGTCGAGCTGCGCACGGGCGGCGTCGGCGGCCATCTCGACCTGCGAGGAGTGGACGTACCCGTCGGGGTCTTCGAAGGTCACGAACCGGGTGACGTCGACGTGCACGACCGCGAGGGGAGCCGACGACAGTCTCGCGAATCGCGCGGCCTCCACCACGACCCGGGGGCTCACGCCCGGCGCGACACCGGCGATCACCGCGCCGCGCGGCACGTCGGTCGAGCCGGCGAGCGGCCCGTCGGGCTGGAGGGATGCTTCGTCGCTCATCGGTCGCGTCCTCTCGCCCCCCGGCGCGGGAAGCGCAGGAGGCCACCGTGATATCCTGAATGCTACTCTTACCGGCTTCGATCCGGATTCGCGAATACCGGGCTGGACAAGCCCGCGTCAGTCAAATGAGGGGGTCTCGCATGGGGCGTGGCCGTCAAAAGGCGAAGCACACCAAGATCGCCCGGGAACTCAAGTCGTTCAGCCCGTCGGTGAACTACTCGGCACTCGAGCGCGAGCTCGGGCACCCCGACGCCGACGAGAACGCTTACGAAGACAAGTGGGCGGATGAGTTCGACGACGACGAAGAAGGCGAAGAGGAAGACACTCCTCAGTCGTCCACCTCGCACGTGAGCCGCTGAGGCTTCTCGAACCCGCGTCGGCTCCTCACCAGGGGCCGTGTCGTCGTTCCCACTCGTCTTCCACCGTGCCCGAGCGCACGACGAAGACGGCGGCGGGAGCGGCCATCGCGATCACGACGCCGAGGATCACCAGCGCGACCGTCCAGTCGCCGGTGATCTCGTGGGTGACGCCGATCGCCAGCGGCACGAGAGCCGCGAAAGCGTAGCCGACGCTCTGGACGAACCCGCTGGTGGCCACGGCGGTGTCGTGCGCCCGCGTGCGGAGTCCGAGCAGCACCAGCATCATCGGGAACAGCAGCGGCGGCAGCCCGAGAAGAACGACCCAGAGCGCGGTCGCTGCCGCCGGAGCGAAGAGCAGTCCGGCGATCGCGACGAGACCGCCGCCGACCGCGACCGCATAGAGGCTGCGGATCACACGGTAGCGGGCTACCAGCAGGGGCACGAAGAGCGTGCAGGGCAGCCCGACCAAGGCGAAGAGCGCGAGCAACGCACCCGCCCCCTCGGCCGAGGAGCCCGCGACGTCGACGAGGATCGCCGGCAGCCAGGCGAACGCGGCGTAGACGACCGAGGCGTTCACCGCGAAGGTACCGGTGAGCGCCCACGCCAGGGGAAGACGCACGAGACGGCGGACGACATCGACGCGCGGCCCCTCGATCGCGTCACGGGGCGAGCGCCGCGCGCGCACGGCGATCACGACCCAGGGGACGAGGGAGGCGGCCCCCACCGCCGCCCACACCGCGAACGACAGCCGCCAGCCGAGCGAGTCGGCCAGGGGCACGGCGAACAGCGGCGGGACGAAGGTGGCCACCGTCATGGCGGTCGTATACACCGCTGTCATCGCACCGACGCTGCGGGGGAAGTACTTCTTCACGATGCCGGGCAGCAGCACGTTGCCCACCCCGACCGCGGCGAACAGCACGGCGGTGACGGCGAACAGCGACCAGGCGTCGAAGGCGAGGGCGCGGGCGGCGAGCCCCACCGCCCCCACGGCCACGGCCGCCAGCGCGAGTCGCTCGAGGCCGACCCGCCGCTCGATGGCGGGCGTCAGCATCCCCATCACGGCGAAAGCCGCGGGAGGCGCCATTCCGATGAGGCCGACGAGCGCGGCCGGCAGGGCGAAGTCGCGATCGATGCGATCGATGACGGGCGACAACGATGCCACGGCGATGCGCAGGGTCGCCGCCATCAGCACGATGCCGACGACGACGAGCGCGCGGCCGACCGGCCGGGACGGCGCGCTCACGGCCGCGACCGTGTCACGAGGACTGCGAACCCTCGACCCAGGCGAGGTACTCGGCCGAGACCGTACCGGTGATGTATCGGCCGTCGAAGCAGCTCATGTCGAGGTCGGTGACGTCCGAACCCTCGAGGATCGCCGCCTTGAGGTCGTCGACCTCCTGATACACGAGGTAGTCGCAGCCCAGCTCTTCGGCGATCTCGGGGATCGTGCGGTTGTGGGCGACGAGTTCCTCGCGCGAGGGCATGTTGATGCCGTACACGTGGGGGTAGCGGACGGGCGGCGCCGCCGACGCGAACGTCACCGTCTTGGCGCCGGCGTCGCGGGCCATCTGGATGATCTCGCGGCTCGTGGTGCCGCGCACGATCGAGTCGTCGATGAGCAGCACGTTCTTGCCCTTGAACTCGCTCGACATGGCGTTGAGCTTCTGACGCACGCTCTTCTTGCGCACCGCCTGTCCGGGCATGATGAAGGTGCGGCCGACGTAGCGGTTCTTGTAGAAGCCCTCGCGGTACTCGATGCCGAGCTTGCGCGCGACCTGCATCGCCGCCGGGCGCGACGAGTCGGGGATCGGCATGACCACGTCGATCGCCTCGATCGGCGTGTACTTCGCGATCGTGTCGGCCAGGCGGTCGCCCATGCGCAGGCGCGACTCGTAGACGGCGATGCCGTTCATCACCGAGTCGGGACGGGCGAGGTAGACGTACTCGAACGAGCACGGCACGAGCTGCGGGGTCGGTGCGCACTGCTGCGTGTGCAGCGTGCCGTCGAGCGTGATGAACACGGCCTCGCCCGGCAGCAGGTCGCGCACGACCTCGAAGCCGGCGTTCTCGAGCACGAGCGATTCGGATGCCACGACCCACTCGTACCCGCCGGAGTGCCCGACCGCCTCCACGCCGATCGACTCGCCGACAGACGCCGACGGGTCGGCCGCGCGGGTGCCGAGGATCAGCGGGCGGATGCCGAACGGGTCGCGGAAGGCGAGCAGGCCGTACCCGGCGATCAACGCGATCGCGGCGTACGACCCCTCGACGCGCTCGTGCACGCGGGTCACCGCGGCGAACACCTGTGCGGGGTCGAGATCGGGGCCGCCGATCTCGGACTGCAGCTCGGAGCCGAGGATGTTCACGAGCAGCTCGGTGTCGGAGCTCGTGTTGAGGTGGCGGCGGTCGCGGTGGAACAGCTCGTCTGTCAGCTCACGGGTGTTCGTGAGGTTGCCGTTGTGCACGAGGACGATGCCGTACGGCGCGTTCACGTAGAACGGCTGCGCCTCTTCCTCGTTCGACGCCGTGCCCTTGGTGGCGTAGCGCACGTGCCCGAGGCCGATGCCGCCGAGGAGCGTGCGCATGTCGCGCGTGCGGAAGCCCTCGCGCACCATGCCGCGTGCCTTCGAGATGTGGAAGATGCCGTTCGACTCGGCCGTGGCGATACCCGTCGAATCCTGCCCGCGGTGCTGCAGGAGGAGGAGGGCATCGTAGATCTCCTGGTTGACCGGGCCTTGGCCCACCATTCCGACGATTCCGCACATGTGGTGTTAGTTCGCTCCGGTTTCGGATGAGCCGTCGGCGTAGGCGCCCACGAGCCGCACTGCTCCTCCGTCGACACCCTTGGCGCCCTGTTCGAAGTCGCCGTCGGGGAGGGGGCTGTCGTGGATGGTGCCGACCGGCCACGTCTGGATGCCGAGGGCCGCGAGGTGGGCGGCAGCAGCATCCGCCTTCCCTGCCGAGACGACCGCGAGGAAGCCGATGCCGAGGTTCCACGTGCCCTCGGTCTCGGTGAGGGAGAGACCGCCGAGGTCCGCCAGCACGCGGAAGACCGGCGGAGGCGACCATGACGCGCGATCGACGTCGACCCAGGTGCCGCGGGGCAGCACGCGCGCGAGATTGGCGGCGATGCCCCCGCCGGTGACGTGTGTCAGCGCGTGCACGCCGTCGCCGAGGGCGTCGACGAGCCCGAGCAGCGGGGTCGTGTAGAGGCGGGTCGGCTCGAGGAGCGCCTCGCCCCACGTCACGCCGAAGTCGGCGGCGACGTCGCCGTACTGGATGCCGCGGCCCGAGACGATGTGGCGCACGAGCGAGTAGCCGTTGGAGTGCAGACCGCTGGAGGCGAGGGCGAGCACCACGTCGCCCGGGCGCACGCGCTCGGCGCCGAGGATGCGGTCGGCCTCGACCACGCCCGTCGCCGCTCCGGCGACGTCGTAGTCGTGGGGTCCGAGCAGGCCCGGGTGCTCCGCCGTCTCGCCGCCGACGAGCGCGGTGCCCGTCTCGGCGCAGCCGCGCGCGATGCCCGCGACGATGTCGGCGATGCGCTCGGGGAAGATCTTCCCGCACGCGATGTAGTCGGTCATGAAGAGCGGCTTGGCGCCCACCACGACGATGTCGTCGACGACCATGCCGACCAGGTCGAGGCCGATCGTGTCGTGCTTGTCGATCGCCTGCGCGATGGCGACCTTCGTGCCGACGCCGTCGGTGCTGGATGCGAGGAGCGGTCGGCTGTAGCCGAGCAGTGCCGAGGCGTCGAACAGGCCGGCGAAACCGCCGACGCCGCCGAGCACCTCTGGGCCGTGCGTGCGGCGGACGGCGGCCTTCATGAGCTCGACCGCGCGGTCACCCGCAGCCGTGTCCACGCCGGCATCGGAGTAGGGATTGCGGGGAGCTTCGGCCACGGTGACAGCCTACCGGCGCGCTGCGGCACGGTCTGCGCCCGTGACGCCGTCCCGCGTCACGCCAGGAGGACCGCCCCCCCGTCACGTAGGGAGGAGATGTCACGAGAGGAGGATGCTGCGCGCCCGAGGGGCCCTCCGCCCGTGAGATCTCCTTTCGCGGTGACGCCTCAGGCGGCGAGGTGGAGTCCTTGAGCGACGGCGCGAGAGAGAAGATCCTGCACCGAGACCCAGTCGTCGACGACCTGCCGGTACCCGACCCGGATCACGTGGTACCCGCGCAGCGCCAACTCGGCGTCGTGCCGCACGTCGCTTTCGCGCTGGGCGCCGACATGGTGGCCGCCGTCGATCTGCAGCACCAGGCGTTCGCCGATCAGGAAGTCGACGGGGCGTCCGGCGATCCACGCCTGCGCGATGATGCGCAACCGCATCCACTTCAGCCTCGGCAGGACGAACGACTCGAGCCCCGAATCGGAGAACGGCTGGGCCGCAGCAAGGATCTCGCGCGCCCGCGACCCGATGGGAAGACGCTGCAGCTCGAGCACGTCGACCCGTTGCGCGCGGAGCGCCGACTCCCACACCGCGAGCGCCGCCTCGAACGGCTGGCAGACCGCGACGAGCGCGAGAACGTTCTGGATCGGATCGCTCAGCGCGTCGGCGGCTCGCGGGAGGAGGGGCCGGGCGCGATGCACGTGCGCACCGGCGGGCACGTCGACACGGCCCGCGTTCGGCGGGGCGGCGACGTGCATCCCGGAGTGATCGAGCACCCACAGGCCGAGCCGCTCGGCCTGTGTGACGCACGTGAGGACCACCCCCGCCCGAGCCGCCACGAGGAGGGCGGGGTCGGCATCGGGCAGGGCGATCCACGACCGCCTGACCCGGATGGCGAGTCCGCGCTCGATCGCGGCGGCGATGGTGCGGTGCGGATGACCCTCGCGAACCAGACGGATGCTGCGGACGAGACCGCCTCCCGCCCGCAGAGCCATCGTCAGTCGTACCAGATCACGTTCGCGCATCCCCCGACCCTGGCCGACGGGGCGAGGTGCGGACCCGACCCGTCGGAGGGGTGGGGACGATCCGCTGCCCGGAACCGCTGGGGAGGAGCGGGCGGTGTCGCGAACGGAGGAGTTCTCACCGGGGGCTGACCCGGCGCGGCCGCAGCATCCTCCGCTCGTGAGATCTCCTCCGCCCGCGACGGGGGCGGGGCGGGCACACGGACCTACAATGGCGGCATGGCGGGCACCGGCGGTCCGGAGTGGACGATCCGCGAGGACGCGGGGGTCGCGGTGCTGCTCGCGCTCTACCTCCGGCAGGCCATCGGCGTCCGTTCCCCCGACGAGCTCCCCCACCTTCGCGGTGTGCCCGCCCGCACCGGCCCCGAGCGCGACGAAGAAGCCCAGGCCCGGCTCGAACGCCAGTGGCGCGAGTACTGGGCGATGACGGTGGAGCCGCAGGCCCACCCCTCACCCGTGCCGCTCGAGCTCGTCGACGACTTCGAGACCATGATCGCGCTGCCCGCCCAGGGCATGGCCGACCTCCAGGCCGCGATCGTGCCGCACGCGCGCGCCTCTCTCGCCTACGCGCGGGCGGAGAACGCGCGGTACTCGTCCGACTCGGGCGGCAGGCCCGGCGTGTCGTATCGCGCCTACGCCAGCGCGATCGCCGAGCACGAGCGACGCGTCGGCCGCCGCGCGCACTCGTTCGAGCTGAACGTCCAGGTGCTTCCGCTGACCCAGCGCGGCGTGTGGTGGATCGGCTCTCTCACCGTCGCCGTGACCGACGGGCTGCGCGGCGATGTGGTCGCGTTCGACGCGGCCATCCACCCGATCATCGCGGAGCTCGCCTGATCAGTCGGGCAGGTGCACCCGCTCGTGATCGACGACCACCTCGCGGGTTCGTCGACCGACCGTGCGGTCGAAGATCAGCGCGACGACACCGCCGATCGCGATGCCGGCGGGCACGCAGATGAGGGCGATGAAACCGAACACCTGCATGGGTGCGTACTCGATGCCCGTGTACTGACTGGTCTCGGCGGGGCGGGAGAACGCCAACGTCAGGATCATCGCGATGACGATGCCGAGAGCGGCGCCCGCGACCAGGAAGACGCTGTACTTGGGCGCCCGGCGCACGGTGACCGTCTCGACCTCGTCGGTGACGGAGGGAGGCGGTGCGTACTCGGGCTGGGCGGCCATGACCCTATTGTCGCACCGCCCGCCCGATACGGCGCCGGCGGTCTCTCGACACCTACGGGATCGCCCTGCGCTGCCAGGGGAGCAGCTGCATGAGACCGAGCACGGCGATGATCGACAGACCCAGTGCCGCGGCCGTGCCGAGCAGCGGCACCACGAGCGGCGACATCGCGGTCGCCGCGTCGGGCACGAGCCCCCGGGGCGACGGCACCGTCGTCAGCGCGGCCGTCGCGACGATCGGCATCGTCGGGACGGACGGCACCGCGAGGGGCGAGGCGACGGCCGGGGCCGTGCGCACCGGGTTGGAGGGCGTCGCCCCGGCGGCCTGCGCGCCGTCGCCGGAGCCGCCCGCAGGGGCGGCGATCGGGGCGGATGCGTCGTAGCTGACGGTCAGCGCGGTCGCGGGCTTGGCGGGGTCGCGCACGCCGCCGGAGGTCAGCCAGTACGCGCGCTGGCCCGTGCGGCTCTGGTAGTCGACGAAGCTCTGCGGGAACGATCCCCAGTACGCCTGGTTCTGCGCGGTGCGCGGCGCCTGACCGTCCGAGACGGCGACGCCGAGGTACTCCGGAACGACCGAGAACCCGGCGCCGCCCGAGGAATCGACGCGACGCACTTCGGCGAGCACGATCGACTGGTCGGGGAGCTTCTCCCACTTCGTCGTGTCGTCCATCGACGTGCCCCATCCGCTGGCCGTGCCCACGAGGCGCCCGGTGCCGGAGGCGTCGATCGTGAGCACCGGATCGGTGACCGACCAGTACGTCATGCCCCCGTAGAAGACGACCGTGAACGAGCCGCTCCAGCGGAGATCCATGCCGCCGTCGGCGCGGACGGAGCCGGTACCGCCGTCGATCACCACGTTGTTCCCCGAGGCGCTGGTCATGCTCGACGTGGTCACGGCGCGACCCTGCGGGTCGAGGCAGCGGGTGTCGAACGACGCCGGCACCCACTCGCCCGCGGCATTGGGCTTCTCGATGCGCACCGAACCGGCTCGGGCCGAGTACAGCCCGTCGCCGGCGCCCCAGACGCGGGCGCTGCCGGCGTCGCCGGCACGCCCCGCGCTCAAGAAGTTGCAGCCGCCGGCGAAGGCGCCGGCCCCCGCCTCGGTGTTCAGGCCCCACCGCAGCTGTGCGTTCGTGATCGTCGTGCCGTCGGCCGGGTTCGCCGGCACCTCGACGAACTCGGGAATGGTGACGGTGATCTCGTCGGGCGCGGCGATCGCGGGCGCGGCGGCCCCGAGGGAGAGGGCCCCCACGGCGAGGACGGCGGCGATGGCGGCCGCGAGACGGCGGGTCATCGGACGACCTCCATCGGAGTCGTGGACGGGACGACGGGTGCGGATGCTGCGGCCGTCGGGGCGTCGGTCGATGCCTCCGCGACCGGGACCGCGGCGGCCGCCTTCCGCGCCTTGTTGCGGCGGTGGCGACGGCGGAGCCCCGCGATCAGGCTCGTGACGATGAGGACGACGGCGAGCACGATGCTCGCCAGCAGCACGACCACCACCCACTGCGGCGTCTCGGTCGTCGCCGCCGAGACGAGGCCCGCTGCCGCAGTGCTGCCGGTGACGGTGACCTCCGCCTCGGCCACGACGCCGGACCCCGCACCGCGGAGGCTGACGAGATGGGTGCCGTCGCGCGCGTCGGACGGCACGGGGAGCGCCCCCGCGACCTCGCCGAGGGAGCCGGCGGTCAGCGGCCCGACCGCGGTGAGTCCGGAGTCGAGCGAGGCGACGATCTGCTCCCCGGGCGTGAACCCCTGGCCCGTGAAGACGATCGAGGTGCCCGCCTCGACGAACCCCGACGCGAGCCCGACCCTCACGGAGCCTGCGGGAGCCGCGGGCGCTGCGGGCGCAGCATCCGTCCCGTCCTCGGCGGCCGCCGGCGCCGTCCCGAAACTCACCGGCGTGAACGTCTCGTTGTTGGCGTTCTTCACGCCGTGCGCGCCGATCGTGATGATGCCGCACGTGACCTGGCGGCAGTCGACCTCCGACACCCGGCCGTCGCGGTCCTGACTCTCGAAGACGGCGCCGGGCACGACCATCGACAGGCTCCACGATCCGTCCGCGCCGAGCACGCCGTTCGCCGAGGATTCGGTCTGGCTGCCGGGGAACGCCAGGAATCGCTGATACCCGGCGTTGTCGGCCGACTCGGCATCGGGAACGTATCGGTAGTCGCTGCCGACCTCTCCTCCCTGCGAGGGGCGCCACGATCCACCGGCCGCGTCGTCGACCCACCCGAACAGCACGTAGACGCCGCCGAAGCCCTTCGCGATCGACTGGAAGCCGGTGCCGCTGACCGTCACCTCGGTCGCGTAGTCGGCCGGCAGGAGGCTGCCGCCGTCGGGCCCGGCGACCGATACGCCCGCGGACGCCCAGGCGGGCGTCGCGCCCGCGATCGCCGAGGCCGCGATGGCCGTCGCGATCGCGAGGGCGGCGAGCGGTCGGACTCGGCGGTGGGTGCTGGCGGTCATGCGATGCGCTCCTCAGAAGAGTCGGAGTGGGTGGCGGACGGGTCGGCGATCACCAGGAGCGAACCCCCGGGCCCGTCGAGGACGTGGATCGGATGCCGGTACACCCGCGTGAGCAGCTCCGGCTCGAGCACCTCGCGAGGGGCGCCCACGGCGACGAGCCGTCCGGCCTCGAGCAATGCGATGCGATCGGCGTAGGCCGCCGCCAGCGCGAGGTCGTGCAGCACCACGACCGCCGCGCCCCCGGCGGCGACACGGGCGCGGGTGCGGGACAGCACGCGATGCTGATGCCGGATGTCGAGGCTCGCGGTGGGCTCGTCGAGCAGCGCGATCCCGCATTCCTGCGCGAACGAGCGCGCGAAGGCGACCCGCGCCCGCTCGCCTCCCGAGAGCGAGGTCACCGGACGCGACGCGAACGACTCGACCTCGCCCGCGACGAGCGCGACGCGTACCGCTTCATCGTCGCGGTCGGCCTCGGGCCGCCGACGCCACGGCGCCCGCCCCATCGCGACCACCTCGGCCGAGAGGAAGGGGAACGAGACCTCGTTGCTCTGAGTGAGCACGGACCGGCGACGGGCACGGTCTTCGACGCGGTGCGTCGCCAGGGGTCGGCCGTCGAGCCGCACCTCGCCCTCGTCGGGCGCGCGGTCGCCGGCGAGCACCGACAGGAGCGTGGATTTCCCGGCGCCGTTCGGACCCACGAGCACGAGCAGCTCGCCCGGGTGCAGGTCGAGGTCGACGCCGTCGAGCAGACGGCGCCCCCCGACCGATACGCCGACGTTCCGTGCGCTCAGCACCGCGGCCATCACCCCCACCCTCCGGAGCGTCGCCGCGTGCGCCGCAGCAGCCAGAAGAAGAAGGGGCCGCCGATGAGAGCGGTGATCATGCCGATCGGAAGCTCCGAGTTCGGCACGACCGTGCGCGCGACGAGGTCGGCGGCCACGAGCAGCACCGCGCCCCCGAGCGCACTGGCGGGCAGGAGCAGCCGATGGCCGGGGCCCAACAGCATCCGCATCAGGTGCGGCACGACCAGCCCGACGAAACCGATGATGCCGCAGAAGGCCACCGCGGCGCCGGTGAGAAGCGCGATGACCACGATCGCGACGACGCGCAGCCGCTCCACCCGCACGCCGAGGTGCTCGGCCTGTCGCTCGCCCAGGGCGAGCAGGTCGAGATCGGGGGACAGCAGCAGGCAGACGGCGACGCCCACCGCCACCAGCGGTGCGACGATCGTGACGTCCTGCCACCGGGTGCCGTTGAGCGACCCCAGCTGCCAGAAGACGATCTGCTCGCGCTCCTGTGTCGACCCGAGGTACGTGAAGAGGGCGATCGCCGCGCCTCCGATCGCGTTGACCGCGATACCGGTGAGGACGAGCGTGACCACCTCCGTGCGTCCGTCGGCTCGGGCCGAGGTGTACACGACGATGGTCGCGGCGAGGCCGCCGAGGAAGGCGAACAGCGGCACGGTCAGAGGCCCGGCGAACGAGAGACCGAAGACGATCACGGCCGACGCGCCGACGGCCGCGCCCGAAGAGATGCCGATCACGCCGGGCTCGGCGAGCGGATTGCGGAACACGCCCTGCATGACGGCGCCGGCGGTCGCGAGCGAGGCACCGACGAGCACCGCCATGAACAGGCGCGGCAGGCGGACGAGCCAGAGGGTGGCCTCGCCGTTCACGTGCGTCATGGCCGCTCCGCTCGGCACCGACATCCAGCCCGCGCCGAAGGAGGAGACGAACCCGTTCCACGCTCGGGCGAACGATCCGAGCACCTCCGCGGGAGGGATCGAGAGCTGCCCGGTGCCGGCCGAGACGACCGTCAGCACGACCAGCGCCGCGCCCATCGCGACGAAGGTCGCGATCGCGACCGCGCGGCGATCCCGACGCCTCGGGACAGCGGCGGGGGCGGCGACGGCGACCGTCTGGGTCGCGGCGCTCACCCCGCCGACTCCGGTGCGTAGATCGCCACGGCGAGCGCGTCGAGGGTCTGCGCGGTGTTCGGGCCGAAGCTCAGGATCGTCGAGTCGGCCATGTCGACGATGCGGCGGTTGCGGCCCGCGTCGGTCTGGGCGACGGCGGGGAGGTGCTCGGCGAGCCCGTCGACGCCCCCGACCGAGGCGAGCCCATCGGTCATCATCAGGATCAGATCGGGGTTCGCGTCGATGAGCGCCTCGTCGGTGACCGGCCGCATCCCCTGCCAGCCGATCTCGCCGGCGATGTCGATACCGCCCAGGGCGGTGATGAGGGTGTCGGCGCCGGACTCCTCGCCGAAGAGGTAGTAGACGCCCGACTGCCCCCGCACGTAGAGGAACATCATGCGCAGCCTCTGCGACGGGTCCGCCGGGGCGACGGCGGCGATCTCGGCGACCTTCGCGTCGACGGCCGCCGTGGTGCGCGCGGCGAGCGTCGCCCCCCGCTCGGATACACCGAGGGCGTCGGCGACCTGCTGGGTCAACGCGCCGACCGTGTCGATCGAACGGTGCGAGTCGACGACGACGACCGCGATGCCTGCGTCGCGCATCTGCAGGATCGTGTCCCACGGACCGAGGCTGGTGTCGGTCAGGATGACGGTCGGGGCGGCGTCGAGGATGGCCTCGGCGTTCAGCTCGTGACCGTTCGCCGTGACGAGGGGGAGATCGGATGCCTCGGGGAACGCGCTCGACACGTCGCGCCCCACGACCGAGTCGCCCAGTCCGAGCTCGAAGACGATGCGCGAGAGCGAGCCGTAGATGTCGAGGGCCAGAATGCGCGACGTGTCGGTGACGGTGACGGTCGTCCCCTGCGCGTCGACGATCGTGGCGGGCAGGGCGGCGGCGCCCTCGATGATGGGGTCGATCGCGCTGTGCGCGGCGACCGCGGTCGCCGGGCCCTGCCACGACAACGGGTCGGCGATCGGCGACACCTCCGCGAGCGGCGGCGTCGCCGGAGCCGCTTGGTCCGTGCCTGCTGTGGCGCCGGTGCACCCGGCGAGCGCCAGCGCGGCGACGAGCAGCGCGGCGGGCAGCGAGAACGTGCGACGTCTCTGCGTGATGGTCATGACGGCCCCCGGCGGGTCGGAAGGTGGTCGAAGTTAGGTCAGGCTTACTTCCATCTTGCCGGAAAGAGCTCGGACATGGTTAGGTAAGCCTCACCTACTATCCCACATCCTTTTCTCAGGATGACGCCGGCACCCGACACCGCCGCGCGATGAGGGATGGCATCACGAAAGGAACGAACGTGGATTCTTCGACCATGCGTCGACGGTTCAACCGCTCGGCCGCCGTCGTCGCCGCCGCGGCGCTCGCACTCGGCGGCGCGGTGGCTTTCGCCGCGCCGGCACAGGCGGCGACCGCGGGTGCGGTGACCAACGCCACCCTCAGCTGGGGGCTGAGCGGCGAAGCGGGAGGCGGCGCGTTCTTCGGCGGCTGCAACTTCCTCAGCGCCGGGAAGGCCGGCAACACCGGGAGCTCCCGTGTCTGGACGGAGGCCGACGGCTTCTTCCAGACCACCGCGGGCAACGTCTCCGTCACGAAGCCCGATGCCACCGGCGCGCAGGTGCCCGTCGCCTGGGCGGACAAGTGCAAGAACCCCTCCGGCACCGCCGTGAGCGCGGCGTCGACGACGTCGCTGACGAAGATCCAGGTCAACATCTCCAACGGTCAGGGGCAGGTGGCCTCCGACGGGTCGGTGCAGCTCGCATGGGACGGCGACTTCACGGTCGCCTTCTACGGCGGCCTGACGTACTGGACCGCGTCCGACCCGACGCTCTCGCTCGACGCGAACGGCAACGGGCAGCTGACGGCGACGGCCAGCGGCTACGGCACGTCCATGGAGGATCAGACGCAGTGGGTGCCGATCGCCGACCAGCAGATCGTGCTCGCCGACATCGCGGCCGGCCAGGTCTCGGACACCGGCTTCACGGCGACGCCCGCCTACCTGGGCGTCGAGGTCACCACGACGGGAACCGCTCAGACGCGCACCGGCACGAACTGGGGATCGTTCCCGCAGTCGTACGTCGACTTCCAGAACCTCACCGGTCAGTCGAGCTACTGGTACTCCTCGGGCGGATCGCGTGACGCGGCCAAGCCGGCGAGCCCGCTGACCGTGGGCTACTCCGTCGCGGCCGCCCCCGCCGCGCCGTCGGTGTCGGTCTCGAAGACCGAAGGCATCTCGCGCACCGGCGAGACCCTCACGATCACCGGCTCCGGCTTCGTGCCGAGCGGCACCTCCACCAACGGCACACGCCCGCCGCTGGCCGGCCAGTTCAGCGGTGCCTACGTCGTGTTCGGCAAGTTCCTCGACGCCTGGAAGCCCTCCGCGGGGGCGGCGAGCTCGGCGCGCAAGGTGCTGACGCAGAAGTGGGCCGTCCCCGAGGCGAGCGCGGCGACGATCGGCGGCGCGAACGCCGGCGCGATCACGCTGCAGGCCGATGGATCGTTCTCCACGCAGATCACCGTCTCGGCGTCGGAGGCGAACGACCTGCTCGCCGGCAACTACGGCATCTACACCTACGGCGGCAGCGGCACCGTGTACGCCCCCTTCGAGACGTTCACGCCGCTCACCTTCACGGGGGCCGACGACGTGGTCGTCGAGATCCCCGAGTGGGTGGATGAGGCGACCGGCTCGTTCGGCTGGGCGTTCGAGGGCTCGAGCCCCGCGAACCTCGGCGTCGCCGCGCAGGCGGGGACGAACTTCGTCGCCTCCGGATCGCTCACCGACATCGTGGTGACCGACACCCGCGCCGGTGGAACATCGCCGTACACGTGGTCGATCGCCGGGCAGGCGTCGGACTTCACGTCGGGCGCGCAGACCTTCTCGGCCGGCTTCCTCGGCTGGACCCCGAAGGTCGTCGCCGGCGGCAGCCTCGTCTCGGCGGGCGCCCCGGTCACCTCGAGCCAGCTCGGCGGCACCGGGCTCGCGTCCTCGCGCGCCCTCGCATCGTCGACCGCGGCCGTCACCGCCACGGTCGGCGCGGACCTGTCGCTCGTGCTCCCCGGCACGACCCCGGCGGGTCAGTACACCAGCACCATCACCATCACCGCCCTGTCGGAGTGAGCGTGCGCGGGGTCCCGGCCGTCGCCGGGGCCCCGCGTCGCTCACCGCAGACCCCGTAACCCGAAAGACCCGCCGTGCCCGCTCACCGCTCCACGACGATGCTCGCCGCAGCGACTGCATCCGCCCTCCTCGTCCTCGGTCTCGCCACCCCCGCGATCGCGGCGGACAGCGGCGGCGTCGCATGGACGGTGAAGACCGTCGACAGTGAGAACGGGACGGGGCGAGGCAGCTTCAGCTACGACCTCGAACCCGGAGCGAGCGTCAGCGACGCCATGGTCGTCGTCAACACGGGCACCGTCGCCCTCCCCCTCGACGTCTACGCCGCCGACGCCTTCACCACGGCCGGCGGCGACGTGGACCTCGTCGCCGATGCGTCCGCCTCCGACGACGCCGGCCTCTGGGTGAGCGTGGCGACCTCCCAGATCGTGCTCGAGCCGGGGGCCCAGGCCGAGATCCCCTTCACCCTCACCGTGCCCACCGGTGCGCAGCCGGGCGACCACGCCGCGGGCCTCGTGACGTCCCTCGCGGGCGCCGACGCCTCGGCGATCCTGTCGGTCGAACGCCGCCTGGGCACCCGCATCAACGTCCGTGTCGCCGGCGCACTGCTGCCCGCCGCCCAGGTCGAGAACGTGCGCGCCTCGTACACGCCGTCGTGGAACCCCTTCGAGGCAGGCACGCTGACGGTCGAGTACGCCCTCCGCAACACCGGCAACACCCGCCTGACGGGCGTCGGTGCGATCGAGGCGGCGGGCCCCGTGGGACTGTTCGCGAGCCGCACGACCGCGGAGCAGCTCGACGAGGTCATCCCGGGTTCGACGATCGAGATGCGCCGCACGCTCCCGGTCTCCGCCCTCGGGTGGCTCTCGGGGGCGGTCGTCATCGACCCCGAAGGCGTCGGGCTCGGGGCGGGACAGCTCGCGTCCGTCGTGACGGATTTCTCCACCCTCGCCGTTCCGTGGAGCCTCGTCGCGCTCCTCGTGGTCGTCGCCGGCCTCGTCGTGGCGGCCGTCGTGCTCGTCCGCCGTCGGCGCGCGAGCGCACCGACGGCCGGGGACAAGCCGTCAGGGACGCAGGGGAAGCAGGGCTGAGAGGTCGGCCCGCACGCCCGAGGCGACGATGCGGCCCGCGGCCGCAGCATCCGCCCATTCCTCGCCTCCCGTGGCCAGCGCGATCCACGTCGCGGCGTCGGTCTCCACGACGTTCGGCGGCGTGCCGCGCGTGTGCCGCGGCCCCTCGATCACCTGGACCGCGCCGAACGGGGGCACCCGCACCTCGACCGAGTTGCCCGGCGCCTTCTCCACCAGCAGCTGCAGCAAGTAGCGCACGGCGGTCGCCAGGTCGCTGCGCGCCGGCGGGTGTCCGGCGGCATCGGCGGCCGAGACCGCCCCCAGTGCCGCTCGTCCGTCACCGGTCTCGATCCGTCGCGCCATGACCTCCACGCTACGCGCGGAAACCCGGTCGATAGGGTGGGCGGGTGAGAATCCTCGTCCTCGGCTCCGGCGCGCGCGAGCACGCCATCATCCTCGCCCTGCGTTCGGAGGATGAGGCGCACGCGATCTTCGCCGCTCCCGGCAACGCCGGCGTCGCCTCCGACGCGCACCTGGTCGACCTCGATCCGAACGACCCCGACGCCGTCACGGCCTTCGCCGACGACGAGTCGATCGACCTGGTCGTCGTCGGTCCCGAGGCTCCGCTCATCGCCGGCGTGGCGGATGCACTGCGCACCCGCGGCATCCCCGTGTTCGGCCCCGGCAAGGCCGCCGCGCAGCTCGAGGGCTCCAAGGCGTTCGCGAAGCGCGTGATGGATGCGGCGGGGGTGCCCACGGGCCGTGCCCTGCGCGCGCAGGACTCCGCCGCCGTCGCCGCCGCGCTCGACGAGTTCGGCGCGCCCTACGTGGTCAAGGCCGACGGCCTCGCCTCGGGCAAGGGCGTCATCGTCACCAGCGACCGCGCCGAGGCCATCGGCCACGCGGAGGCGTTCCTCCCCCGCGGACCGGTGCTGATCGAGGAGTTCCTCGAGGGCCCCGAGGTGTCGCTGTTCTTCCTGTCCGACGGCGACACCGTGCGCCCGCTCAGCCCCGCGCAGGACTACAAGCGCCTCCTCGACGGCGATGCCGGCCCGAACACCGGCGGCATGGGCGCCTATTCGCCGCTGCCGTGGCTGTCGGAGCGCTTCGGCGGCGAGGAGGAGTTCGTCGATCTCGTCACCCGCGAGGTGGCCGAGCCCGTCGTCCGCCAGCTCGACGCCGAGGGCACCCCCTTCATCGGCCTGCTCTACGCCGGCCTCATCCTCACCGCCGCCGGCGTCCGCGTGATCGAGTTCAATGCGCGCTTCGGCGACCCCGAGACGCAGGTCGTCCTGCCGCGCCTCGTCGACCCGCTGTCGCAGCTGCTGCTGGCCACGGCCTCCGGCACTCTCGAGAGCCACCCGCGTCCCGCCTTCGCCGAGGCCACCGCCGTGACCGTCGTGCTCGCGAGCGCCGGTTACCCGGAGGCGCCCCTGACCGGACGCACCCTCCACGGGCTGGAAGCGGCGGCCGACGTCGACGGAGTGCACCTCGCGCATGCCGCGACCGCCCGCGTCGACGACGGCCTGGTCGCCACCGGCGGCCGCGTGCTCAGCGTCGTGGCGCTCGGAACGACGTTCGCCGAGGCGCGGGCGAGCGTGTACCGCGCGATCGAGGCGATCGAGCTCGAGGGCGGTCAGTACCGCACCGATATCGCCGCGCGGGTCGCCGCGTACTGATCCGCGTGCCGGTGCCCGGCCTCAGTGGCCGGCCCCGAGGCCGCCGCTGAGGCGACGGTGGAACGCGGTCGTGGCCTCGTTCATCCCCTCGAAGACCACGCTCTTGCCGTGGGCGGCGTACTTCGTCTCGATCGCGTCGAGAGCCGCCACCGTCGAGGCGTCCCAGACGTGCGAGCGCGCGAGGTCGACGACGACGCGGTCGGGGTCGGCCGCGTAGTCGAACTGGGTCGTGAGGTCGTTGCTCGAGGCGAAGAACAGCTCGCCGTCGACCGTGTAGCGCACCGCGTCGTCGCCGACGTCGGTGCGGGTCACGGTGGCGAAGTGCGCGACGCGACGGGCGAAGAGCACCATGGCCGCGACCACACCCACGATCACCCCGATCGCGAGGTTGTGCGACCAGACGGTGACCGCCACCGTGAGCACCATGACGGCCGTCTCGCTCTTGGGCAGGCGCCGCAGGGTCGACAGGCGCACGCTGTGCCAGTCGAAGGTCGCGACCGAGACGACGACCATGACGGCCACGAGCGCGGCCATCGGGACGATCGCGACCACGTCGCCGAAGACGAGCACCAGTACCAGCAGGAACACGCCGGCCAGGAACGTCGAGATGCGCGTGCGGGCACCGGAGGCCTTCACGTTGATCATGGTCTGCCCGATCATCGCGCACCCGCCCATGCCCCCGAAGGCTCCCGAGAGGATGTTGGCCGCACCCTGCGCCCACGCCTCGCGGGTCTTGGGCGAGCGGGTGTCGGTGATCTCGTCGACGAGCTTCGCCGTCATCAGCGACTCGAGGAGTCCGACGACCGCCATCGCCAGGGCGTACGGCGCGATGATCGCGAGCGTGTCGACGGTGAGCGGCACCTGCGGCAGGAAGAGCTCGGGGAGACTCCGTGGCAGCTCGCCCTGGTCACCGACCGTCGGCACGGCGATCGAGAAGACGACGACGGCCGCCGTCAGCAGCACGATGGCGACCAGCGGCGCCGGCACGACACGGGTGAGGCGCGGCATGAGGAACATGATCAGAAGGCCCGCCGCCGTCAGCGGATAGACCGCCCAGGGGACGCCGATGAGGTGCGGCACCTGCGAGATGAAGATGAGGATCGCGAGCGCGTTGACGAAGCCCACCATGACGCTGCGCGGGATGAAGCGCATGAGCTTGGCCACCCCGAGCACGGCGAGCACGATCTGGATAGCCCCTCCCAGCAGCACGGTCGCGATGAAGTAGTCCATGCCGTGGTCGCGGGCGACGGGGGCGATCACCAGCGCGACCGCGCCGGTCGCGGCCGTGATCATGGCGGGTCGACCGCCGAGGAACGCGATGGCGACGGCCATCACGAACGACGAGAACAGTCCGACGCGCGGATCGACGCCCGCGATGATGGAGAACGCGATGGCCTCGGGGATCAGCGCGATCGCCACCACGAGCCCCGCCAGAACCTCGCGGGTGAGCAGGCGCGGGCTCCGCAGCGCCTGCAGGACGGTGGGTTCGATGCGCGGGCGCGCGGGGGCGGGCGGGGCGGAGGTCATGGGGCTCCCGAATGGGCGGCCGTGGCCGCCGGGCAAGAGAATGGATGCGGCGGAGGGACCGCCGCATGAAACTCTACCCTTACGTAAGGGTTGATTGGAGGAACCGTGGGCGAACGCACGATGCACATCGGCGAGCTCGCCGACCGTCTGGGCCTCTCACAGCGTTCGCTGCGGCATTGGGACGAGATCGGGCTCCTGACCCCCTCGGGCCGCAGCGACGGGAACTTCCGGCTCTACTCCGAGGCCGACGAAGCCAAGGCCCGCTTCGTCATGCTCATGAAACCGCTCGGCTTCAGCCTCGACGAGATCGCCGAACTCGTCGACTCGCGCGACGCCTCTCCGCAGCATCCGCTCGCCGGGCTCACCCCCGAGCGTCGCGCGCACTTCGCCGAGGCGGCGAGGTCGCGCGGAGAGAAGCTCCGCCGCGATCTCGCCGCCGTCGACGACTTCCTCGACCTGGCCGGCTGACCCTCAGTTGTCGGCCGCCGCGGGTGCGGCGCGACGCTCGCCGTGCGCGGGGATCACGCTCGGGCGGCGCAGGAACAGGACGGCGATGATGCCGACCACCATCACCGCGACGGGGAGCAGGATCGTCTGCGACATCGCTTCGGCGAAAGGCCCGGCGACCTGGGCCGGCAGTGTGCCTCCGCCGAACCCGCTGGTCGCATCCGACGCGCCGGGGAGGTTGGCCTCGAGCCGCGACTGCATGAACGCGGCGATCGCGGCCGAGCCGAGCACCGACCCGATCGTGCGGGTGGCGTTGTAGATGCCCGCGCCGGCGCCCGCCTGATCGCGCGGCAGCATCCGCGTCGCGGTGGTCGCCAGGGGGCCCCACATGCCTGCGTTGCCGATGCCCATCATCGCGGAGGGGAGGAGGAACATCCAGATCGGGGTGTCGAGGTTCATGAGCGTCGAGTACCAGATGAGCGATCCGGCCACGAGGACGAGCCCGGGCACCAGCAGGAAACGCGGGTCGGTGCGGTCGAGCAGCCGGCCGGCGAACGGCGCGAGCACGCCCGAGAGCACCGCCATCGGGATGAGCAGCAGCGCCGACTGGGTCGGAGTGAGGCCCCGGGCGAGCTGGATGAAGAAGAACAGCGGCAGCGTCATGCTCGTCACGGTGAATCCGACCGTGGTGATCGCGAGGTTCGACACCGAGAAGTTGCGCTCGCGGAAGAGCCCGAGAGGAACGAGCGGCTCGGCCTTCGTGCGGGCCTGCGTCCAGATGAAGACCGCGAGCACGACGACGCCGGCGGCGATCATCGCCCACACCCAGCCCGCCCAGTCGTAGTGCTCGCCCTCCTGCAGGCCGAACACGATGAGGAAGAGGGCGATCGCGCTGAGGATCACGCCGAGGATGTCGAACCGGTGCGGGTTCGTCGCGAGCTTTGGAACGAGACGCCAGGCCGCGACGAACGCGATCACGCCGACGGGGATGTTGATGAAGAAGATCCATTCCCAGCCGAATCCGTCGACGAGGAGCCCTCCGGCGAGCGGCCCGACGAGAGTCGCGACGCCCGCGGTCGCTCCCCACAGGCCCATGGCGGCACCGCGCCGGTTCGCCGGGAAGGTGCGCGTGATGACGGCCATCGTCTGCGGGGTCATCATCGCGGCACCGAGCCCCTGCACGGCGCGCGCGACCACGAGCACCTCGAGCGAGCCCGACAGGCCGCACGCGAGCGAGGCGAGGGTGAAGACGGCGAGACCGATGAGATAGATGTTCTTCGGGCCGAAGCGGTCGCCGAGGCGTCCGGTGATCAGCAGCGGAACCGCGTAGGCCAGCAGGTAGGCGCTGGTGACCCACACGACGTTGTCGAGGTTGGTCGTGGTGGGGTCGAGCGCCGCCTTGATCGCGGGGTTCGCGACGGACACGATCGTGGTGTCGACGAGGATCATGAAGAACCCGATGACGAGCGCGAAGAGCGCGGGCCAGGGGCTTCGTTCGGGAGTGGATGCGGCGACGGGCGCGGTGCGCGGTGAAGTCATGACAGGGACTTTCGGATAGCGGCGTTCGAGTGATGTACGTGGTCGGGGATCTCATCGACCCCCCACGGGAGCGAGCCGTCGACGAGGCGCGCGTGAAGGGCGTCCTGCCAGGCGAGCTCGGCGTCGAGCAAGGTCGCCTGGCGACTCACCTCGACGAGGAACTGATCGGGGGTGCCGCGCGTCGCGGAGTCGGCGAGACCCCTCCGATGCGCGTCGAGTTCGGCGACGAGGGCGATGCGGCGCTCCGCGAGGAGAGCGGCGACCTCGCCCCGATCGAGGTTGTGGGCCTCGGCGAGCGCGATACGGAACTCCGCCGGGTGATCCATACGCGGCAGCTCCCGTCGCACCCAGTCGATGACGGCCGTGTCGCCCGCATCGGTGAGCCGGTAGGTCGTGCGCTCGGGGCGGTTGCCGTCGCGATCGACGCCCACCTCGGTGAGGAGCCCCGCCCGCTCGAGGCGCGAGACGGTGTGGTAGAACGTGCCGTTCTGAATGCGCACGAGCCGGTCGTCGCGGCGCTGTCGCAGCATCCGCATCATCTCGTAGGGATGCATCTCGCCCTCGCGCAGGAGCGCGAGCACGACGACCCCGAGGGGCGTCAGGCGGGCGGCGTCGCTCATTCGGTCACTCCATCTCGACTAGTCCACGTGGACTATACGCTTCAGGGCCGACGCGCGCTACCGTGTCGGCATGGTCGACAGAGCCGCGATGGAGAGGGCGCACGAGATCTTCGATCCGATCGCCGCCGACCACCTCGCGCGTCCCGACGTCGACATCGGGCCCATGTTCGGCACGGAGGGCCTGCGAGTCCGGGGCAAGGTGTACGCCTTCGTCGAGCACCAGGGCGGACTGATCGCGAAAGTGCCCCAGTCGCGTGCCGACGCGCTGTGCGCCGACGGCACGGCGCTGCGCATGGTCATGCGCGAGCGGGAGATGCGCGAGTGGGTGACCGTGACGCCCAGCGCCGGCGCCGACACCTGGCGGTCGCTGATCGACGAGGCGCACGACTTCGTCGATCGACTGACTCCGCGGTAGCCGCGCCGCCCCGCGATAATGGGCGGATGAGCTCGACGACCGAACTGCCCGGCTGGCGTCACGTCTACTCCGGGAAGGTGCGCGATCTCTACGTGCCGGAAGGTTCCGACGGGGCCGCTGACCGCATGCTCGTCGTCGCGAGCGACCGGGTGAGCGCGTTCGATCATGTGCTCTCCCCCGGCATCCCGCAGAAGGGCGAACTGCTCACCGCGCTGAGCCTGTGGTGGTTCGACCGTCTCGGCGGCGGCGACGGCGGGCGACGCATCCCGAACCACCTCATCGCCGACCACGAGCTCGTCGGCGACGAGGCGCGCGAGATCATCCCGCGCGAGGTCGTCGCCCGATCGATGCTGGTGCGCTCGCTCGAGATGGAGCCGATCGAGTGCGTCGTGCGCGGCTACCTCACGGGTTCCGGATGGGCCGAGTACCGGGCGTCGGGAACCGTGTGCGGCATCGCCCTGCCCGCGGGCCTCGCGAACGGCGACCGGCTGCCCGAGCCCATCTTCACCCCGGCGTTCAAGGCACCCCTCGGCGAGCACGACGAGAACATCTCGTTCGAGCGCACTGTCGAGATCGTCGGCGCCGAGAGCGCGGCGGAGCTGCGCGACACCTCGCTGGAGATCTACCGGCGCGCGGCGGCGACCGCCGAGGAGCACGGGCTGGTCCTCGCCGACACGAAGTTCGAGTTCGGCCGCCCTTCGACGGGCTCAGGGACCGGAGTGCTGACGCTGGCCGACGAGGTGCTCACGAGCGATTCGTCGCGGTACTGGGATGCGGCGGCCTGGGCCTCGGGAACCACACCCGAGGAGCGCATGGCCAGCTTCGACAAGCAGATCGTGCGCGACTGGCTCGCGGCGAACTGGGAGGACCGCGAGGGCGAGCCGCCCACTCTCCCCGCCGACATCGTCGAGCGCACCCGCGACCGCTACGCCGAACTGCTCGAGCGCCTCACCGCGAGCTGACCGGGTACGCCGGGCGCACGGGGTGCGCCCCGACGCACGGGACCGGTACGGCCACGCGCCGTGCGCTCGGGGGCCGTCCGTGCTCTCGCGCAGCGGCGGCCGCCCGCGTCGGTAAGGTGACGTGAGCGAATCTCCGGGAGGAACATCATGGCGCTGTGGAAGCTGCACGGAAACGGCCGCACCGTCGCCCCCGGGGCCGTCGTCGCCCCCGACGAGCGCATGAACTGGGGCGCGACCGTCGCGATCGGCATCCAGCACGTCATCGCCATGTTCGGCGCGACGTTCCTCGTGCCGGTGCTCACGGGCTTCCCCGTCTCGACGACCCTGTTCTTCTCGGGCGTCGGAACGCTGCTGTTCCTGGTGGTCACGCGCAACAAGCTGCCCAGCTACCTCGGGTCGTCGTTCGCGTTCATCGCTCCGATCACCGCGGCGACCGCTACCGCCGGCACAGGGTCGGCCCTCGCGGGCATCGTCGCGGTCGGGCTGCTGCTGGCCGCCGTCGGTGTGATCGTGCAGTTCGCCGGCCTCGGCTGGGTCGACCGCCTCATGCCCCCGGTGGTCGCCGGTGCGATCGTCGCCCTCATCGGGTTCAACCTCGCCCCCGTCGCCTGGACGTCGTTCCGCGAGGCGCCGCTGACCGGAACCATCACGCTCGCCGCGGTGATCCTCTTCAGCGTGCTGTTCCGCGGTTTCCTCGGGCGCATCTCGATCTTCCTCGGCGTGATCGTCGGGTACATCGCCGCCCTCATCCAGAACGAGATCGACTTCACTCCGGTGGCGGATGCGGCGTGGATCGGGTTCCCCGAGTTCCAGCTCGCCGACGTCACGTCGCCGCAGACCTGGTCGGTCATCGCGATGTTCCTCCCCGTCGTCCTCGTGCTCGTCGCCGAGAACGTCGGGCACGTGCGCGGTGTCGCCACGATGACGGATGCATCGGTCAACCGCTCGACCGGCCGCGCCCTGATCGCCGACGGCGCGGCGACCACCCTCGCCGGCCTCTTCGGCGGCTCGGGAACGACGACCTACGGCGAGAACATCGGCGTCATGGCGGCCACCCGCGTCTACTCGACCGCGGTGTACTGGGTCGCGGGCGCCGCGGCGATCGTGCTGAGCCTCTCGCCGAAGATCGGCGCGGTCTTCAACACCATCCCTCCCGGGGTGCTCGGCGGCGTCACCACCGCTCTGTACGGGCTCATCGGCATCATCGGCATCAAGATCTGGGTCGACAACCGCGTGGACTTCTCGCGCCCGGTCAACCAGTACACCGGCGCCGTCGCTCTCGTGCTCGCGATCGCCGGATTCACCATGCAGTGGGGCGACTTCCAGCTCGGCGCCATCGTGCTCGGCTCGGTGGCAGCGCTCGTCATCTACCACCTGGGCAACGCGATCGCGCGTCTGCGCAAGACCGGCGCCGACGACGGTGGGCCGATCCCCGCGGTCGGCCCCCTCGGCGGCGATCCGCTCTAAGCCGCGGGGCGGGTCTCGGGGCGGATCATCGTCTCGGCGTTCTGCGCGACCCATTCGACCAGCGGCAGCATGCGCTCCATGAGGTCGCGTCCCAGGGGCGTGAGGCTGTACTCGACGTGCGGCGGCACCGAGGGGAACGACTCCCGGTGCACCAGACCGTCGTCGCAGAGGGTCTTGAGGGTGCTCGCGAGCATCTTCTCGCTGATGCCGTCGATGGCTCGGCGCAACGCCCCCCAGCGCAGCGTCCCGTCCGACAGCGAGGAGAGCACGAGAACCCCCCACTTGCTCATGATGTGATCGAGCACCGTCCGGGTGCTGCACCCCTCGGAGAAGACCCCGTCGGTCTCACCCCGTATTTCCGCAAAACTCACCGACATGCCAGTACCTTACGCAGAAGTGGGTACCTCCGCGAGGGATGGTTTCGCCGCATCCGACGGTTCTTGCTCGTGTCCACATACGAAAGGCACCCCATGACCATCCTCGTCACCGGCGCGACCGGCAACCTCGGCCGCCTCGTCATCGACAGCCTCCTCGCCCGCGGGGCCGAGCCGCAGAGCATCGTCGCCGGCGCGCGCGACACGGCCAAGGCCGCCGACCTCGCCGAGCGCGGCGTGACCGTCTCCGCGCTCGACTACGCCGTGCCTGCGACCATCGCGTCGTCGCTCGAGGGCGTCGACACCGTGCTGCTCATCTCCGGGTCGGAGGTCGGCCAGCGCATCGCGCAGCACCAGGCGGTCATCGACGCCGCCGTCGCCGCGGGCGTGTCGAAGTTCGTCTACACCAGCCTCGCCCACGCCGACACGTCCGAACTGCCGCTCGCGCCCGAGCACAAGGCGACCGAAGAGGCGATCGCCGCGTCGGGGCTCCCCGCGGTGATCCTCCGCAACAACTGGTACACCGAGAACCACGCGACCGACCTCGCGCGCGCGGCCGAGACCGGCGTCGTGGCCTCGAGCGCCGGAGACGGCCGGATCGCGTCGGCGACCCGCGCCGACTTCGCCGAAGCGGCCGCGGTCGTGCTCCTCGAAGACGGGCACATCGGCGAGGTCTACGAACTGAGCGGCGACACGAGCTGGACCTTCGACGACTTCGCCGCGGCCGCCACCGAGATCACCGGCCGCCCCGTCGCCTACCAGTCATTGTCGACGCAGGAGCAGGCCGCAGCCCTGGAGGCCGCCGGCCTGGACGCCGGCTCGATCGGCTTCGTGACCGCGCTGGAGGCGGGCATCCGCGACGGAGCCCTCGCCGACGCCGACGGCACGATGGCCCGGCTCATCGGGCGTCCGACGACGCCGCTCGTCGCGGGTCTGCGCCCGCTCGTCTGAACCTCTGGGCGGCCGGCGGGCTCCGCCGGTCGCCCTGGAGCGGCGCACGGCCCGCGGCTAGGCTCGGGGGATGCCCGCCGAGATCTCCGCCCTTCCCGCCGACCCGACATCGACCGCCGCACTGGCCGGTCGCGGTCTGCGGATGTCCGCGATCGACGCGACCGACGACGCGGCCGTCCGCGCGTGGGTCGAAGCCGATGCGCGCGGCTTCCACGACGGTGCTCCGACCGATGAGTTCCTGGCCGAGCTGCGCGACGACTTCGTTCTGCAGCGCACCATCGGAGTCTTCGACGACACCCTCGCCGACCCGGCGATCCCCATCGCGACGGTCGCGGGCTGGCCCGCCCCGGTGACCCTCCCCGGCGGCGAGGTCGACGCATGGGCGATCAGCGCGGTCACCGTCGCACCGACTCACCGACGCCGAGGCATCGCCCGGGCCATGCTCGAGGGCGAACTGCGCACCGCCGTCGAAGCGGGCCTGCCGATGGCCGTGCTCACGGTGTCGGAGGCCACGATCTACGGTCGGTACGGCTTCGGCCCCGTCACGTGGGCCAGCCGGTTCGAGGTCGACGTGCGCCGTGCGGGCTGGGTCGGTGCCGACGCCCCCGGGCGCGTGCAGCTGATCAGCCGCGAGATCGCCATGACGACCGCCCGCACGCTGTTCGACGAGGCGCGGCGGGCGACGCCCGGCGACGTCGGCATCGTCGGACACCGGTTCGACCGCCTGTTCGGCGCCCCCTCCGACGCGGCCGAACGCCGCAAGCGCCGCTTCGTGCGTTACGACGACGAGTCGGGCACTCCCCGCGGACTCGCGGTCTATCACGTGAGCGAAGACCCGCACGACTGGTCGGCGCAGATCCTCGAGGTCGACTACCTCGTGACGACCACCGACGATGCCTACCGCGCGCTCTGGCGCTACCTGTTCGAGCTCGACCTCATCGGAACGGTGAAGGCGTCGCTGCGCTCGACCGACGAACCGCTGACCTGGCTCGTCGCGAATCCCCGCATGATCCGCACCCTCGAGCTGCGCGAGCACCTCTGGGCCCGCGTGCTCGACGCGCCCGCCGTGCTGAGCGCTCGTACGTACGGCGGGGCGGGCTCCCTCACCCTGCGCGTGCGCGACCCGCTCGGGTTCGCCGACGGCGTCTTCTCGATCGAGACGGATGCGGCGGGAACGGCGCGCGTGGCGCAGGCCGAAGCATCCTCCGGCCCGCTGATCGACCTCCCGGTCGACCTGCTCGCACCGCTCCTGTTCGGCGGCGTCTCGGCGGCGACCCTCGCCGCAGCCGGGCGCATCACGGAGCGCGCCCCCGGCGACGCGGCGACCGCCGACGGCCTGCTGCGCTCTGCGCGTCAGCCGGTGCTCACGACCTGGTTCTGACCGACGCCGGTCAGGTCGACTCGCGCACCACGAGCTCGATCGGCATGACGGTGGCGTGCTCGGGAGAAGCGCCCCGGAGGAGGTCGAGCAGGATCTCGACCAGGCGTTCACCCTGCCCGCGCGAAGGCTGACGGATCGTCGTCAGCGGCGGCGAGGTCGTCGCCGCGATCATCGAGTCGTCGAAGCCGACGACAGCCACGTCGTCGGGCACCGCGAGCCCGGCATCGCGCAGCACACGCAGCGCGCCGCGCGCCATGAGATCGCTCGCGGCGAAGACCGCATCGACCTCCTGACCGCTCGCGAGGATGCGACGCATCGCGGCGGCTCCGCCGTCCTCCGAGAAGTCGCCGTCCTCGACGGCCACGGGGGCGAGCCCGGCGTCGTCGAGCACGGCGCGGAACCCGTCGAGCCGATCGAGCGAGGAGCGCATCGACGGGGGCCCGGTGATGGTCGCGATGCGCCGCCGTCCCCGCTCGAGGAGGTGCTCGGTGGCCGCGCGACCACCGCCGACGTTGTCGCTGTCGACGACGTGGTCCTCATCGCGCACACGCACGCGCCGCCCGCCGTAGACGACGGGGATCGCGCCGGCGATGCGGTCGATGAAGGTGTCGTTGTCGTGGTGGGAGACGATGATCGCACCGTCGACGCTGCCGCTGCGCAGGTAGCCGGTGGTCTTGTCGCCCGGGTCGCCCGTGGCGAGGATCACGTTCAGGATGTAGTCGGTACTCGCCAGTCGCGCCTGGATGCCCGAGACGACCGCCGCGAAGAACGGGTCGCCGAAGAACCTCGCCGTGTCCTCGGGGACGACGAGCGCGATCGCCTGGCTGTGCCGGCTCGCGAGCGCACGCGCCGCGCGGTTCGGCACGTAGTTGAGGTCGTCGATGGCACGCCGCACCGATTCCCGGGCGACCTCCGAGACCGCGGGCGAGCCGTTGACGACGCGCGAGACGGTCGAGCGCGACACCCCGGCGCGCGCCGCGACCTCTTCGATGGTCGACGCACTGATGACCATGACATTCCTCCCCGACCGGCGGAGAGTGCTACGAGGACGCGGGAAAGCCCTCGAGCGCGCGCGCGGCGATGATGCGACTGTACTGGAGCGCCGAATCCTTCACCGTTCGCTCCTGGGTGTCGTAGTCGACGCGCACGATGCCGAACCGCTTCTCGTAGCCCCACGCCCACTCGAAGTTGTCCATCAGCGACCAGTAGAAGTAGCCGCGCACGTCGACCCCGTGCTCGATCGCGTCGAGCACGGCACCCAGGTGGGCGCCGACGAAGTCCGCCCGGCCGCTGTCGTGCACGCGGCGCTCGCCGTCCTCCACGACCGGTTCGTCGTCGTAGGCGGCCCCGTTCTCGGTGACGAACAGCGCCGTGCCCACGGCGGCCGAGTACTCCTCGTCGACACGACGCAGGAGACGGGTGAGCCCCTCCGGCTGCACCTCCCAGTTCATGGGGGTGCGGGGAAGACCACGGTCGTGCCAGTAGATCCCGTCGACCGACGGGAACGGGGAACGGGTGACGCGGTCGGTCGGCGCGTCTCCGCCGCCGGGCGGCGTGGTCGGCGGCGTGCCGCCGACGAACTCACCGTGGTAGTAGTTCACGCCGAGGGTCTCGATCGGGGTCGAGATGACCTCGAGGTCGCCCGGGCGCACCGCCGCCTCCCACGTCGCGACGGCCTCCGCATCGACGCGGCGGAAGTCCTCGACGATGTCGGCCGGATACGCGCCCCGGAACACGGGGTCGAGGAACCACCGGTTGAACTGCCCGTCGATGCGGCGGGCAGCGTCCGCGTCGGCCGCGACCGTCGGGTCGACCGGATCGGCGACGGTGAGGTTGAGCGTGAGCCCGAGGTTGAGCGACGAGTCACGCGCGCGCAGTTCGCGCACGGTCTGCCCGTGCCCCAGCAGCAGGTGGTGCGCCGCCAGCATCCCCTCACCCGTCGAGAAGTGCCCCGGGGCGTGGATGCCCGCGGTATAGCTGAGGAACGACGAGCACCAGGGCTCGTTGAGCGTCGTCCAGACGCCGACACGGTCACCGAGGGCGTCGTGCATGTCGAGGGCGTACTCGGTGAACTTCTCCGCGGTGTCGCGGTTCGTCCACCCGCCCTCCTCCTGGAGGGCCTGCGGGAGGTCCCAGTGGTACAGGGTCAGCCAGGGCAGGATGTCGGCCGCGAGAAGTTCGTCGACGAGGCGCTCGTAGAAGTCGACGCCCTTCGGGTTCACCGCTCCCCCGTCGGGACGCACCCGCGACCACGACGTCGAGAAGCGGTACGTCTGGAGCCCGAGCCGCTTCATCATCGCCACGTCGTCGCGGTACCGGTGGTAGTGGTCGCAGGCCACGTCGCCGTTGTCGCCGTTGATGACCGCACCGGGAACCCGCGCGAACGCATCCCAGATCGAGTCGCGTCGGCCGTCCTCGGCCGCGGCGCCCTCGATCTGGTAGGCGGCGGTCGCCGCGCCGAACAGGAAGTCGGCGGGGAAGGGCCGCAGCGGCGTCGTGGTGGTCGCGTCGGTAAGGGTCATGGAGCGGGATCCCATCGGTCGGGGCGTGGAAACGGTGACAGTCATCCTTTTACCGCCCCGGCCATGATCCCACTGATCAACTGCTTCCCCGCGAGCACGAAGAGCACCAGCAGCGGGAGGGTCGCCATGACGGCCCCCGCCAGCACGATCGAGTAGTCGATGTAGTAGCCCGACTGCAGCTGGCTGAGCGCCGTCTGCAGGGTGGGGTTCTGAGGGCTGAGCACGATGAGGGGCCAGAGGTAGTCGGTCCACGCCGTCATGAAGGTGAACAGTCCGAGGATCGCCATGGCAGGACGGGCCGCGGGAAGCCCGACCGTCAGGAAGGTGCGGAACTGGTTCGCACCGTCCATCCGCGCAGCCTCGATCAGCTCGTCGGGGATGACGTCGACGAGGTACTGCCGCATGAAGAAGACGCCGAAGGCGGTGACGAGGGTCGGCACGATGACCGCGCCGATGGTGCCGGTCCATCCGAGCTCGCGCATCACCATGAACAGCGGGATGATGCCGAGCTGCGTCGGGATCGCCATCGTCGCGATCACGAAGAGCATCAGGCCGCTGCGTCCGCGGAAGCGCAGCTTCGCGAACGCGTAGCCCGCGATCGTGGAGAACGTCACCACCGAGAGCGTGATGATCGCCGAGATGAGCACGGAGTTGCCCAGCGCCAGCCAGAACGGGATGGCATCGAGCACCTTGACCGCGTTGGCGAGGAAGTTGCCGCCCGGCACGAGCGGCAGGGTCTCACCACGCGTGGCGTTCGTGCCGGAGGCGACCACCACCGACCACCACAGCGGGTAGACGCTGCCGATGATGAACGCGGCCAGGAGTCCGTAGGTGAGGAACCCGGGGCGACTGCCGATGCCGGCCGTGCCCGTCTCGCGCAGGCGTCGCCCACGCCCGGGTCGGCGCGGCGGGTCGGTGTCGAGCGTGTCGACCTGCACGGCGGGGAGGGGTTCGGGCACGACGACGCTCATGACGACGCTCCTGTCTTCTCGCGGCGGGCGGCGGCCCGTCGCGCACGGCGTGAGACGCGCGCATCGCCGGTGGAGATGCGTCGCGCGATGAGGAAGTTGACCAGGCCGAAGCCGACGATGAGCAGGAACAGCAGCCACGCCACCGCCGAGGCCTCGCCGAGGTTGCGGCGGAAGAATGCCAGCTCCCACAGGAACAGCACGGTGGTCTGGAACTGCCGGTCGCTGCCGCCGATGCCGCCGGCCGTGGAGACGTCGAACAGGCGGGGCTCGGCGAAGATCTGCAGCCCGCCGATCGTGGCGGTGATGATCACGAAGATGAGAGTCGGTCGGATGGTCGGGATGGTGATCGAGAAGAACCGTCGCACCGGGCCGGCGCCGTCGATCGCCGCCGACTCGTACAGGTCGCGCGGCACCGCCTGCATCGCCGCCAGGAGGATGAGGGCGTTGTACCCGGTCCAGCGGAAATTGACCATGATCGCGATCGCCAGGTGGCTGAGGAATCGGTCCTGCTTCCAGGCCTGATCGGCGATGCCGAAGAGGTTGAGGAGGTTGTTGGCGAGACCGTCGGCGTCGTTGAAGATGCTCGAGAAGATCAGCGCGGTGGCCACGGGGGTGACGACGAACGGCACGAGCACGCTCATCCGCCAGAAGGTGGGGGCGCGGAGGCCCCGGTCGAGGAGGTAGGCGACGACGAGGGCGACGGCCAGCTGCGGGATCGCCGACAGCAGGAAGATGCTGACGGTGTTGAACACCGAGTTCCAGAACATCCCGTCGGTGAGGATCTCGATGAAGTTGCCGAGCCCGACGAAGTCGCCCTGCCCCTTCAGGAGGTCCCAGTCGTACAGCGAGACGACGAGCGTGTAGACCAGCGGGAAGAGACCCACGAGCCCGAACAGGAGGAAGAACGGGGCGATGTAGAGGTAGGGCGCGCCCTTCTGGTCGGCTGTGGACAGGCGCATCCGCCACGCGGGGCGAGGGCGGGGCGCCGAGCGGCGCGGTGCGGGGGCGGTGGGCGAAGCATCCACCGATGGCAGTGTGGCGGTCATGAGGGGTCCTCTCGCTGGCGAGGGTCGGGGCCCGCTGCGTCCGCAGCACGCAGGCCCCGACCCCCGAGACGGATCAGCCGACCAGTTCCTTCAGGAGGTCCTGGGCCTGCTGCCACGCGCCCTGCGTGTCGGTGTTTCCGAGGTCGAGCGCCTTCAGCGCCGGACCGAAGACGTTCTCCTGGATCACCGAGTCATCCGGGCCCTTGAACTGCGCCACGACGCCCTTCGCTCGCTCGGCGAGGATCGCTCCGGTCGGCGCGTCGCTGAAGAACTCGTTCGGCGTCGCCTCGGCGGCCAGGGTCTCCTGGGCCGCGACCGTGCTGGGGAAGTTGTTCGCGGCGGCGGACTGCTTCACCTGCTGGTCGGGCTGCGTCAGCCAGTCGGCGAGCTTGGCTGCCGCCTCCTTGTGCTGCGAGGTCTCGGACACCGCGAGGAACGCGCCGCCCCAGTTCGCGGGGCCGCCGGGGAAGGCGTCTGCGAAGTCCCAGCCGTTGTCGGCCGTGCCGCCGGCGCCCTCGATCGAGCCCTCCATCGTGCCGAGCATCCAGCCGGGGCAGACGAAGGTGGCGAAGGTGCCGTCGAGGAACGACTTGCCGCCGTTCCAGTCCCACGCCGTCTGCGCGGCCGACAGGCCGTCCTCGGTCGCCGCACCCAGCAGCTCGAAGCGATCCTGCAGTTCGACGTTGCCCTCGACGTTGAGTTCGCCGTCGCTCGTGTAATAGCCCTCGTCGAGCTGGTTCACCATCGCGTTCCAGACGAACCCGGAGTGGTCGTAGAAGGCTTTGCCGGTGGTCTCGTGGTACTGCCGACCGATGTCGAAGTAGTTCTCCCAGTCGCCGTCGAACAGGGCGGCGACCTCTTCGCGGTCGGTCGGGAGCCCGGCGGCCTCGAAGGCGGGCTTGTTGTAGCAGAGCCCCTCGGGGCCGATGTCGGTGCCGTAGCCGATGACGCGACCGGACGGGTCGGTGCCCTGCGCGTACTTCCAGTCGACCCAGTCGGACTTGCGGTCTTCGATGCCGTAGTCGCGGAGGTCGGCGAACTGATCGGAGACCTCCATGATCGCGCCGAGCCACCCCTCCTCGAGCGCGACGACGTCGGACAGACCCGAGCCCGCGGCGATCTTGGTGAAGGCATCGGTGCGGGCGTTGCCGCCGGTGTCGATGTTCGTCGCCTCGATCTTCACGTTCGGATTGAGCTCCTCGTACTCGGCGTAGAGGTCTTCGTATCCGAAGGTGCCGAAGGTGGTGACCGTCAGCGTGATGTCGCCGTCGGTCCCCTCCCCGGTCGAGCCGCCGCCGGAGCAGCCGGCGAGGACGAGGGCGGACGACGTCAGAGCCACCGCGACGATGGCGGTGCGGTGCAGTGCAGGTGATCTCACGGTTCACTCCTGGTGTGTTCGGGTCTTCGATGATCGGAACAGGTGCGAGCAAGCGTTCATGGGAGCGCTCTCATTGCTCGAGGCCACCGTATGGGATCGCTCTCATGGCGTCAAGGGAGCGCTCCCACGACATTCGATAGGGGTGAGCCCGCGCCCGTAGGATGGGCGGTGCCCCTCTTCCCGCGACACTCGGAGCCGAAATGCCCACCATCGTCGTCGACGTCATGCCCAAGGCCGAGCTGCTCGACCCGCAGGGGAAGGCCGTCGCCGGCGCCCTCGCCCGCCAGGGAGAGACGCGTTTCTCGTCCGTCCGCATCGGAAAGCGGTTCGAACTCACCGTCGACGGCCCCGTCGACGACGCGACGCTCGCGGCCGCTCGCGAGATCGCCGACAGCATCCTGTCCAACTCCGTCATCGAAGACGTCGTGGGCATCGAGGTCGTCGAATGACGGTGCGGATCGGCGTCATCACGTTCCCGGGCTCGCTCGACGACCGCGACGCCCAACGCGCCGTCCGCATCGCCGGGGCCGAACCCGTCGCGCTGTGGCACGGCGACCACGACCTCCAGGGGGTCGACGCCCTCGTGCTACCCGGCGGCTTCAGCTACGGCGACTATCTGCGCGCCGGCGCCATCGCCGCCCTCGCGCCCATCATGAGCGAGGTGAAGGATGCAGCGGCCAAGGGCATGCCCGTGCTCGGCATCTGCAACGGCTTCCAGATGCTCGTCGAGGCCCACCTGCTTCCGGGCGGGCTGATCCGCAATGCGCACCAGCAGTTCATCCGCCGCGACCAGCGCCTGCGAGTCGAGAACGCATCGACCGCGTGGACCAGCGAGTTCGCCGAGGGCGACGAGATCGTGATCCCGCTGAAGAACGCCGACGGCGGCTACATCGCCGACGCCGAGACGCTCGCCCGCGTCAACGGCGAGGGCCTCGTCGCGTTCCGCTATCTGGGCGTCAACCCGAACGGCTCGCTCGACGACATCGCCGGGCTGACGAACGAGCGCGGCAACGTGGTCGGCCTCATGCCGCACCCCGAACACGCCGTCGAACCCGGCTTCGGCCCGTCCACGTCGCTCGCGATGCGCTCGGGCGTCGACGGGATCGGCTTCTTCGCCTCGGCGATCGCCGCCGTCGTGGCGACCGCGGCCTGACCCCGCCGCATCCGATGGCCGACGACGCGCTCGCCGAACGCCGCACGCTCGACGGACGGCTCATCGAGCGCCTGGAGCGCCCCGCCCTGGCCGTCGAGCTCGGACTCGAGCCGCACCCCGAGGGCGGCTGGTACCGGCGCACGTGGACCTCTCCCGCCACGGTCGCCGTCGGCGGCGCGACGCGGCCCGCCGCCACGCTCATCCTCTTCCTTCTGCCGACCGGCGAAGCGTCGGGATGGCACCGCGTCTCGTCGAGCGAGATCTGGATCGCGAGCGGCGTCGGTCCCGTGGCGTTGCAGCTGGGCGGCGAGGGCGACGAGCCCGAACCGGGCGAGACGATCGTCGTGGGCGACGCCGGAGAGGGCCACGCCCCGCAGGCCGTGGTGCCGCCCGGTGCGTGGCAGCGCACGCTCCCGGCCGATCACGACGCGCTCGTGAGCTGCCTCGTCTCGCCGGGTTTCGACTTCGCCGACTTCACGATGCCCGATGTCGACGGGCGTACGCCGTAGCGTGAGAGGGTGACCCCCCGAGAGAGCATCGTCGTATCCGTTCCCACCGATCGGCTCGCCGCCGATCTCCAGCCGCTGCCGGAGGGCGTCGACCTCGTCGTCTGGCCGATGGACGGCCCCGCGCCCCGCGACCGTTTCGACATGGTCGTGCCGCCCTACATGACGATGACCCACGTCATCGAGCGCATCCGCGGCGTCGACATCGGCCTGCTGCAGAGCCAGTCGATCGGGTACGAGGGCATGGAGAAGCTCCTCCCGCCCGGGCTCCCCTTCGCCAATGCCTCCACCGTCCACGAGGCGTCGACCGCCGAGCTCGCCGTCGCCCTCACCCTCGCCGCCCAGCGCCGCATCCCCGAGTTCGTCCGCGCCCAGGATGAGCACTCCTGGCGCGCGCGGTTCTCGGAGAGCCTGGCCGATCGTCGGGTGACGCTCCTCGGCTTCGGCGGGGTCGGCAAGGCGATCGCGGCGCGTCTGGCCGGATTCGAGGTCGAGCTGACCGCGGTCGCGAGCCGGGCGCGAGAGGAGGACGGCATCGTCGTCCGCGCGATCGACGACCTGCACGAGGTGCTCGCCGACACGGAGATCGTCATCGCGTCGCTCCCCGGCGGCGACGCGACCCGCCACGTGCTCGACGCCGCGGCGCTCGCCGCTCTCCCCGACGACGCGCTCGTGGTCAACGTGGGCCGGGGCCCGCTCATCGACACCGATGCGCTCGTGGCCGAGGTGGGATCCGGGCGCCTGCGAGCGGCGTTGGACGTGACCGATCCCGAGCCGCTGCCCGAGGACCACCCCCTGTGGTCGCTGCCCGGGGCGCTCGTCGTACCGCACGTCGGCGGGGCATCGAGCGCGATGGGACCGCGGATCGCGCGCCTGGTGCGGCGCCAGATCGACCGACTGGTCGCCGGAGAGCCGCCGCTGAATGTCGTCATCGGCGGCTGAGGCGGCGGATGCGGCGCCGGAGGATGGCGCCGGCGTAGGAGATGACGCCGGCGCAGGAGGATTCCGCGCCGATCCTCCTGCACCAGCGTGATCGTCCTACCTTCGCGACGGCGGACTCAGCGGCGGTCGCGATCCTCGCCCGACCACAGGTCGGAGCAGTCGACGCGCAGCGCACGGTGTCGGGCCAGGTACGGACCGGCGCCGACGTCGCCGGTGACCGCGTTGGCGAGGGCCGCGAAATGGTCGGCGCGCACGAGGACGGGGTGACCCGGCCGGCCGTCGTACTCCGCGCGGACGAGCGGCGCCCGCTCCGCCCCGCCGATGACCCTCGCCACGGCGGCGGCCGGGACGTCGGGGGTGTCCACCGGCACGATGACGGCCGCGTCCGCCTCCGCCGCGGCTGCCAGCCCCGCCCGCAGCGAGTGTGAGAGACCGCCCGCCCAGTCGGCGGCGATCGCCACGCGCGTGCCGTCGGGGACGAGGTCGGCCGCCGCATCCGCCCCGGCCCCGAGCACCACCACGACCTCGTCGCAGCCGCCGTCTCGAAGGGCGCGCGCGGCCCTGGCGATCCACGGCTCGCCCTCGGGGGTGCGCGCCAGAGCCTTCGGACCGCCGAAGCGGGTTCCGGCACCCGCGGCGAGCACGATGCCGCAGATCCGCCCCGCCTCGCCCATGGCGCCTCACCCTACCCGCGCAGCCCCGCGTCGTCTGGCCGAAACATCACGGGGTTACCGTGGAAGCATGCTCCAACTCGCGTCCGCCCTCCTGCCGGTGCTCCGCGGCGGTGAGCCCGTGGCCGTCGTGACCGTGGCGCGGATCACCCGCAGCGCGCCGCGCGGCATCGGAACGGCGATGGCTCTCACCCGCAGCGGCGACGTGATCGGCTCGATCTCGGGCGGATGCGTCGAGGGCGACGCGATCCTGCTGGCGACCGAGGTGCTGGCCACGGGGTGCTCGCGCACCGCCGATCTCGGCTTCAGCGACGACGCCGCCCACGCCGCCGGACTCGCCTGCGGCGGGAGCGTCGCGGTGGTGGTCCACCGGATAGAACCGACGGATGCGGCGGCGATCGCCGCGCTCGGATCCGCGGCCGAGGATCGCCCCACCGCCGTCGGGCTCGTCTCCTCGGGGGCCCACGCGGGGCGGATCATCGATCTCGCCGGCGCAGATGCGCTCGACGACACCCGCATGCTCGAGAACGCATATGACGGATGCGAGGTTCTCGCACTGGTGCACCGACCCCGGCCGGAACTCGTGATCGTGGGCGCGGGCGATCACGCCATGGCCCTCGCCCGTGTCGGCAGCGCCGCGGGCTTCGCGGTGACCGTCTGCGACGTCTGGGAGCGGCTCGTGACCGCCGAACGCTTCCCCACCGCCGACCGCCTCGTCGTCGGACTGCCAGCCGACGAGCTGCGCGGGCTCGTCTCCGACCCCGCGCGCGCCGCCGTGTGCGTGCTGACCCACGACGAGCGGGTCGACGTGCCCGCCATCGCCGCCGCACTCCGCCACGGCGTCGGGTTCGTCGGGGCGATGGGCGCACGCTCCACGGTCGCGCACCGCGCGCACCTGCTCCGCGAGAGCGGGGTCGCCGACGGCGAGCTCGCCCGGCTGCGCAGTCCGCTGGGGCTCGACCTCGGCGGAGCCTCGCCCACCGAGACGGCCATCGCAGTGCTCGCCGAGATCGTCGCTGCCCGGCACGGCGCGCCCGGCTCCCCCCTCCGCGACGGTGACGGACCCCTTCACCGCCGCCCGACGACGGCCGACGCCGTCTGCATCCCCTCCCTCCAGGACGTGACCCGATGAACGATCTCGACCACCTCGCCCACGCCGTGCGGCTCGCCCAGGCCGCTCGCGACCGCGGCGACCACCCCTTCGGCGCGATCGTGGTGACTCCGGCCGGCACGGTCGTCGAGGGCATGAACTCGGTGCTGACGCAGAGCGATCCCACCGGTCACGCCGAGACGAACCTCGTGCGTGCGGCGGGCGCCGCGCTCGAGAGCGTCGAGCTCGCGGCATCCACTCTCTTCACCAGCACCGAACCCTGCGCGATGTGCGCGGGCGCGATCTACTGGTCGGGGATCGGGCGCGTCGTGTACGCGATCGGCGAGGACGAGCTCATCGAGATGGTGCGCGAGCAGGAGGGCGTGCCGACGATGGCGATGCCGTGCCGCGAGGTCTTCGCCCGCGGCGGCCGCGCGATCGAGGTCGTCGGCCCCGTCGAGGTCGAAGGCGCCCGAGAGGTGCACGCGGGCTTCTGGGACTGACGCCGCCCTCGAAACACCGCCGCAACAGGCGGTCGGTAGGCTCGGCGGCACTGCGGGTCCTATCACCATGGCCGGACCGGTTCCTCGCGAGCGGGGCCGGCTCAGGGCGGGGACTGCGGCGACATCACGTCACTGCATCCTCGAAGGAGAACCATGTCCACCGTCGACAAATCCCAGGCCGGACTCACCGAACGGCAGTACCACATCGGCATCGCGCCGGGTGAGGTCTCGTCCGTCGCGCTGCTGCCGGGCGATCCGTTCCGCGTGCCGTTCGTCGCCGAGTTCCTCACCGGCGTGAAGGAGGTCGCGCACAACCGCGAGCACCGCACGATGACCGGTTGGTACAAGGGGCGTCACATCACGGCGACCTCGACCGGCATGGGCTGCCCGTCCACCGCGATCGCCGTGGAGGAGCTCGCCCGCGTCGGGGTGACCTCGTTCATCCGCGTCGGCAGCTCCGCCGGGCTTCAGCCCGGCATCGCCCCCGGCGACCTGCTCGTGAGCGAGGGGAGCCTCCGCGCCGACGGCACGACCGACGCCTACCTTCCCCGCGGGTTCCCGGCCGTTCCCGACCTCGGGCTCACCGTCGCGCTGACCCGGCACGCCGAGCGCATCGCCGCCGCATCCGGCACCCGCGCGTTCACCGGAATCAGCACGTCGAGCGACGCGTTCTACGCCGAGACCCCCGCGCTGATCACGGAGCTCAGCGGCATGGGCGTGCTCAACATCGAGATGGAGGCGTCCGCGATGTACGTCGTCGCGCGTCTGCGGGGCCTGCGGGCCGGCATGATCTGCGCCTGCTCGAGCAACCTCGTCGACGGCGATTCGCTGTACTCCGACAAGAACGCCGCACTCAAGGGCGGATGGATGCGCTCGATCGAGGCGGCGCTCGAGACCGCGGTCGAACTGGAGCTGTGATGGCACGCACGATCATCGAGGGCGGCTACGTCGCCGCGGTCGACGCTTCGCCGCAGCTCAGCACGGGTGCGATGGGCAACGAGTACGACGGCGGACACGTCGTCATCGAGGGCACCCGCATCGTGGCCGTCGGCCCGGGCCGTGCACCCGACGCGTTCCGCGAGGGCGCGAGTGTCGTCGACGCCCGCGGGTGCCTCGTGACCCCCGGGCTCATCAACACCCACCATCACCTCTACCAGTGGCTCACGCGCGGCTACGCGCAGGACTCGATCCTGTTCGACTGGCTCACCTCGCTCTATCCGCTCTGGGCGCGCATCGACGCCGACCTCGTCGGGGCGGGGGCTGCCGGCGCGATGTCGGTGCTCGCACGCTCGGGCTGCACGACGGTCGGCGACCACCACTACGTCTTCCCCCGGGGCGGCGGCGACATCGTGGGGGCGATCGTCGACGCATCCGCTCGCATCGGCGTGCGCCTGCACGCGACCCGCGGCTCGATGGATCGCGGCCAGTCGCAGGGCGGGCTGCCGCCCGACTTCGCCGTCGAGTCGACGGATGCTGCGCTGGCGGCATCGCAGGAGGCGGTGGAGCGGTACCACGACCCCTCGTTCGAAGCGATGGTGAGGGTCGCCGTCGCGCCGTGCTCGCCGTTCTCGGTGACGGAAGACCTGCTGCGCGAGGCCGCCGTGCTCGCCCGGTCGCTCGACGTGCGGCTGCACACCCACGCGTCGGAGACCGCCGAGGAGGACGAGTACTGCCTCGCCACGTTCGGCAAGTCACCGACGGATCATCTCGGCGATCTCGGGTGGCTGGGTCCGGACGTGTGGATGGCGCACGCCGTGCGGCTCGACGACGCGGGCATCCGCCGGTACGCCGAGACCGGCACGGGCGTCGCGCACTGCCCGTCGTCGAACGCGCGCCTGGCCGCGGGCATCGCGCCGGTACGCGACATGCTGCGCGCGGGCGTTCCGGTCGGCCTCGGCGTCGACGGGTCGGCGTCGAACGAGTCGGGGCAGCTCGGCATCGAGATCCGCGAGGCGGTGCTGATGAACCGCCTGCGCACGGGCGCCGACTCGTTCTCGGTGCGCGACGGGCTGCGCATCGCCACGATCGGCGGGGCGCGCGTGCTCGGGCGCGAGGCCGAGATCGGTTCGCTCGAGGTCGGCAAGCTCGCCGACGTCGCGGTGTGGCGGATCGACGGGGTCGAGCACGCCGGCATCCTCGATCCGGTGGCCGCCCTCGGGCTCGGGGCGATGCCGCCCGTCGAGCGACTGTTCGTCAACGGGCGGGTGGTGGTCGACGGCGGGATGCTGACCACCGCCGACGAGCGGACGATCGCCGCCGGCGTGGCCGCAGCATCCGAAGAGCTGGCGGGAAGGCTGTGAGGCGGGCGCCGGCACGGCGCGGCTCGCGAACGTCGGAGAATGTGACGCATGTCGGAGGATCGGCGCGGAACGCTCCGACCACCGCGCGATTCTCCGACCGGGACGAAGGGACAGCATGACCGACCGCATTCCGCTCGTGATCGACACCGACACGGCGGCCGATGACTGCTTCGCGCTGATGATCGGGCTCACCGATCCGCGCGCCGACCTGCGGGCGATCACGATGGTCGCCGGCAACGTCGGCTTCGAGCAGCAGGTCGAGAACGCGTTCCTCACGCTCGAGGTCGTGGGGCGCCGCGGCGAGGTGCCCGTGCACCTCGGTGCGCGGCAGCCGCTCGAGCGCGAGTGGGCGAGCGCGTCGGACGTGCACGGCGACGGCGTCGGCGGCCAGCAGCGCGAGGGGTCGGAGCAGGCCGCGGATGAACCAGCGCCCGACGCGCTGGTGCGGCTCGCGCGCGAGCACGCCGGGGCGCTGACCGTGATCGCGATCGGCCCGCTGACGAACATCGCCCTGGCGGTGCAGCACGACCCGGGTTTCGCGGCGAACGTCGCGGAGCTCGTGATCATGGGCGGCTCGATCAACGCGCGCGGCAACATCACGGCGGCCGCCGAGTACAACATCTACGTCGATCCAGAGGCCGCGCAGATCGTGCTCGACGCCGGATTCGCCTCGGTGCGATTCGTCACGTGGGACCCGCTCTCGCTGCGCGACGTGGTCTTCGATCAGGCGCGGATCGACAGCATCCGCTCTCTCGGCACCCGGCGCAGCGACTTCTTCGTCACCGCCAATCAGCAGACCTTCGAGTTCGACGTGGCCGTGGGCGTCGGCGGGTCGATCCACTGCGACTCGCTGTCGGTGCTGGTCGCGCTCGAGCCGGCGCTCGTGCTCGAGGAACGCGGATACTTCGTCGCCGTCGAGACCCAGGGTGAGCTCACCCGCGGCGCGACCGTGTTCGACTGGCGCGCGGTCGCCCCGCCGGCGAACGCCACGGCGATCGAGGCGATCGACCGCGAGCGCTTCGTCGAGTACATGATGCGGATGCTGGCGGAGGGCTGAAACGCGTCGGGCGGCGGAGTCGGATGTTGACCCAGGAAACATTCGAGTAATCCGCGGATGGTTGACTGACGCCACCGCAGAAGAGAGGGGCGCGCCATGGACATCAACACCGTGACGAGCTTCCGCCGCGCACGCACGCGCGACGACCTCGCGTTGGCTCCCGGCGAGATCTTCCTCGGCGGCGGCACCTGGCTCATGAGCGAGCCGCAGCCGCAGGCCACGGGCTTCGTCGACCTCACCACGATGCCCTGGCCCGACCTCGAGATCACCGCCGAGGGCCTCCGGATCGCCGCGACCTGCACGATCGCCCGCTTCGTCGCGTGGTCGCGGAGCTCCGAGGTGCCCGCCGACTGGACCGCCGTCGCCCGGGTGCCGGATGCGGCGAACGCCCTGCTGGCGAGCTTCAAGATCTGGAACACCGCCACCGTCGGCGGCAACGTCTGCCAGTCGTTCGCGGCGGGCTCGATGACCTCGTTCGCCTCCGGTCTCGACGCGACGGCCGTCGTCTGGACGCCCGACGGCGGCGAGCGCCGCCTCCCCGTGGCCGAGCTCGTCACCGGCAACGCCGAGAACGCCCTCACGCGCGGCGAGGTGCTGCGCGCGATCGAGATCCCCGCGCACGCCCTTCGCTCGCGCATGCTGCTGCAGAAGATCGCGCTCGCGGAGCTCGGCCGCTCCGGCGCGGTCGTCACCGGCCGCATCGATCCCGACGGCGCGTGCGTCTTCGGGATCACCGCGGCGACCGAGGCGCCGACGGTGCTGCGGTTCGACGGGATCCCGGATGCTGCGACCCTCGCCGATGCGGTGGGTGCGGCCTCGCGCTACTACTCCGACCCGCTCGGTTCGGCCGACTGGCGCCGAGGGGTCAGCATCGTGCTCGCCGAGCGCATCCGCGCGGCGTTGGAGGAGGGCGCATGAGGTTCGAGGTCAACGGCGCAGGCGTCGACGCGGAGCCCCGTCCGGGCCAGTCGCTGCGCACCCTGCTGCGCGAGCACGGCCACACCGAGGTCAAGAAGGGGTGCGACGCGGGCGACTGCGGCGCGTGCGCGGTCATCCTCGACGGCGCGCCCGTGCACTCCTGCATCATCCCCGCCATGCGGGTCGAGGGTGCCGCCGTCACCACGGCCGCAGGCCTCGCGCCCGGCGACGACCTGCACCCGGTGCAGGAGGCGATCGCCACCGGCTTCGGGTTCCAGTGCGGGTTCTGCACGGCCGGCATGTCGGTCACGGCGTCGACACTCGCCCCCGACGACCTGCCCGACCTGCACCGCCACATGAAGGGCAGCCTCTGCCGCTGCACGGGTTATCGTCCGATCCGCGAGGCGATCGAAGCATCCGTTCTGGGCCCGGTGCGTGAGACCGGCGCGGGCCTCCCGCCGAAAGTCCAGAACACCCGGACGCTCGAGAGCGCGACTCCGGGTGTCTTGGACTCTCACGTGAGGAGCGACGCGGGCGCGAGCGACGCGGACGTGAGGAGCGGCGCGGGCGAGCCGCAGGGCGTCGGGGCGTCGCCCGTGCCGCCCGCGGCGCGCGGCATCGTGCAGGGACTCGAGCCGTACACCTTCGACGAACCCGTGCCGGGCGCCCTGTTCCTGCGCGTGCTCGGCTCGCCGCACGCGCACGCGCGCATCGTCGCGATCGACACCGCGGCGGCCCGCAGCATCCCCGGCGTCGTGGAGGTCTTCACGCACGAAGACGTGCCGTCGACGCGATACTCCACGGGGCGCCACGAGCACCGCACCGACGACCCCGACGACACACGGATGCTGGACGACACCGTGCGCTTCATCGGGCAGCGCGTGGCGGCCGTCGTCGCCGAGACCGCCGCCGCCGCGGAGGCCGCATGCCGCGCGATCGCCGTGACCTACGACGTGCTGCCGGCGGTGTTCGAGCCGGAGGAGGCGCGCACGGCCGGTGCACCGCTCCTTCATCCCGAACGCACGCCCGACGACCGCGTGGCCGAGGCCTCGCGCAACGTGGTCGCCGCGTTCCACGAAGAGCACGGCGACACCGCGGCGGCGCTCGCGGCGAGCGCGGTGACCGTCAGCGGAACGTGGCGCAACGCCCGCGTCTCGCACGCGCAGCTCGAGACCCACGGCGCCGTGGGATGGCTCGATGACGACGGGCGCCTGGTGATCCGCGCGAGCACGCAGGTGCCGTTCCTCACGCGCGACGAACTCGCCCGCATCTTCGATCTCGACCCGTCACGCGTGCGGGTGCTGACCGCCCGGGTCGGCGGCGGCTTCGGCGGAAAGCAGGAGATCTTCGCCGAAGACCTCGTCGCCCTCGCGGTGCTGCGCACCGGCCGCCCCGTCGCGTACGAGCTCTCGCGCACCGACGAGTTCCAGCGCACCTCGGTGCGGCACCCGATGCGGGTGTCGGTGACCCTCGGCGCAACGGACGAGGGCGTGCTCACCGCGATGCGGGTCGACGTGCTCAGCGACACCGGCGCTTACGGCAACCACGCGATCGGGGTGATGTTCCACGGCGTCGCCGAGTCGACCACCGTCTACCGCTGCCCCGTGCGGCGCATCGACGCGGAGGCGGTCTACACGAACAACGTGCCGTCGGGGGCCTTCCGCGGGTACGGACTCGGCCAGGTCATGCTCGGGGTCGAATCGGCGATGGACATGCTCGCCGAGCGCCTGGGGATCGACCCGTTCGAGCTGCGGCGCATCAACGCGGTGCACGAGGGCGACCGGCTCCACCCCGACCACGTCCCCCACGAGGAGGATCTCGTGTGGGGCAGCTACGGCCTCGACCAGTGCCTCGACCTCGCGCAGGCGGCGCTCGCGCGCGGCAACGGGGTGGCAGCCCCCGCGGGCGAGAACTGGCGGGTCGGCGAGGGCATGGCGATCGCGATGATCGCGACGATGGCCCCGCGTGGACACATCTCCCACACCTCGGTCACGCTCCGCCGCGACGGCACGTTCGCGCTGCGCGCCGGCACGGCCGAGTTCGGCAACGGCACCACGACCGTGCTGCGGCAGATCGCCGCATCCGATCTGTCGGCCTCGTTCGACCGCCTCGACCTGCGCACCGCCGACACCGACCTGGTCTCGCACGACACCGGCGCGTTCGCCTCGGCCGGCATCACGGTCGCCGGCAAGGCCCTCCACGCCGCGTGCCTGTCGCTGCGCGACCGCATGCTGCAGGTCGCGCGGGAGATCGCCCGCCGAGACGACGAGCTCTCGCCGAGCGGCCAGGCTCTCGACGCCGGCGGGGTGTCGACTCGGCGAGAGGCCGTCGACTCGACGAACGCAAGCGCGCAGCTCGAAGCCGGAGGGGTGCGGGTCGGCGACAGGCTCGTCGGGTTCGACGAGATCGTGGATGCTGCGGGCGAGAGCACCGCGGAGGGTCTGCGCGCCGAGGGCAGCGAGCACGGCGACGTGCGCTCGCTCGCGTTCAACGTGCACGCGGTGCGGGTCGCGGTCGACGTCGAGACCGGCACCGTGAGGGTGCTGCAGTCGGTGCACGCCGCCGACGCGGGTTTCGTCATGAACCCGGCGCAGTGCCGCGGCCAGATCGAGGGCGGCGTCGCGCAGGGCTACGGCAGCGCGCTCTACGAAGAGGTGTACATCCAGCCCGACGGGCGCGTGCAGAACCCCGTCTTCCGCACCTACCGGGTGCCGCAGTTCGCCGACATCCCCGACACCGAGGTGTACTTCGCCGACACCGACGACTCAGTCGGCCCGTTCGGCGCGAAGTCGATGAGCGAGTCGCCCTACAACCCCGTCGCACCCGCGGTCGGCAACGCGATCGCCCGCGCGCTCGGCACGCGCGGCTACGAACAGCCGTTCTCGCGTGACCGGGTGTGGCGGCTGGCGCAGGGCACCCCGTGACGACACCGCCTATCGTGGAGCCCGTGCCCGTCGCCCCCGATCACGACGCCCTCATCGGGCAGTCGCTGGGGCGTGCGATCCGCGAGGCCCGCACGGCGCGCAAGCTCTCGATGCGCGCTCTCGCCGCCGAGGCCGAGATCAGCCAGCCGTTCCTCAGCACCATCGAGAACGGGCAGACCATGCCGTCGCTCGCGTCGCTGTACCGGATCGCGAAGGTGCTCGGCATCTCCCCGTCGGCCCTCCTGCCCGCGATGCCCGAGCCCGAGGTCATCCACCTCTCCAGGGCGGATGCGGGCACCTGGGCGCCGATCGCCGACGTCGCCAACGCGGGCGTCCATCGCGTCATCTCCTCGGCCGATGCCCGCGCGGCGACCGTGCAGGAGTACCGGATCGAACCGGGGCAGTACATGGGCGACTGGTTCGAGTCCGACGGAGACCTCACGGTCTACGTCGTCGCCGGACGCATCACCGTCTCGATTGAGGGGCGCGGCGAATGGGAGCTCGGCGCGGGCGACGCCATCGCCCACCCGGGCGCTCTGCGCAACCGCTGGTCGGTCGTCGGTGACGACCCGGTGCGCATCCTGCTGGTCTACGCCGGCAGTCGGTGAGCTCCCCGCATCGCGAAACGAACACGTAACGTGATCGCTATTTGCAATCAACGATAGGTATTTACTATCGGATGCAGGGCCGCCTCCTCCGGGTCCTCGTCGCTTCACCCGCAGCGATGACACCGTTTCCGCCGCGCCCGCCCACCGGGCGCCGCGGGGAGAGCGAGAGAGCCATGACCTCGACCCGTCCCCTGCTCCGTCGATTCGCCGCGGGAGCAGCCGTGGCCGTCGGCGCCCTGCTGCTGTCCGCCTGCGCCGGCGGCGCAGCATCCGCCCCCTCGGAGAGCGCCGCCGAAGCAACCGGCCTCGGCGACCTGACCGTGCAGCTCAGCTGGATCCTGAACGAGGAATGGTCGGGAGAGCTCATCGCCGACTCCGAGGGCTACTACACCGACGCCGGGCTCGGCTCGGTGCAGCTCGTGCCCGGTCCCTCGAGCGGTGTGCCCGAGCTGCTCTCCGGCACCGCCGATCTGTCGCTGACCGACGCCCTGTCGGTGGGCGCCGCCGTCGCGAACGAAGCGGCGCCGCTGAAGATCATCGGCGCGACGTTCCAGAAGAACCCCTTCACGATCGCCTCCCTCGCCGACGGCGCCGACATCACGACGCCCCAGGACATGATCGGCAAGAAGATCGGCGTGCAGGACTCCAACCGTGCGGTCTTCGACGCGTTCCTCGCCGCGAACGACATCGACACCTCCGAGGTCGACATCGTGCCCGTGCAGTACGACCCCGCGCCGCTGACCACCGGCGAGGTCGACGGGCTGATCGCCTTCGTCACGAGCCAGTCGGTAGCGATCGAGCTGCAGGGCATCGAGGTCACCGACCTGCTCTTCGCCGACAACGGCCTGCCGTTCGTCGGCCACGTCATCACCGCCACCGACGACACCATCGCCTCCGACCGCGATGCCCTCAAGGCCTTCCTCACGGCAGAGATCCGCGGCTGGAGCGACGCCGTGGCCGACCCCGGCGCGGGAGCCCAGCTCGCCGTCGACGAGTACGGCACCGACCTCGGGCTCGATCTCGAGAGCTCGACCGCGAGCGCGACCGCCCAGGCGGAGCTGCTCGTCGTCTCGGACGAGACGGTCGAGAACGGCCTCTTCACCATCTCTGACGACCTGCAGGAGCAGACCCTGGCGAGCCTGGCCACGTCGGGCTACGCGCTCACCGCGGCCGACCTGTTCGACCTCAGCCTGCTCGACGAGGTCTACGCAGAGAGCCCCGACCTCGTCGCCTACCAGCGCTGAGCCTCCGGGCCGGGAGCGCATCCCGGCCCGGGTCCCGCCCGTCCCGCACCCCCTCCAGGAAGCACCCCCATGAGCATCACCCCCACGATCCTGCTGACCCCCGACGTCGTGCTGACGATGGACGACGACCGCTCGGTGCTCGAAGGCGCCGCCGTCGCCGTCCAGGGCGACGCGATCGTCGCCGTCGGGCCGCAGGCCGAGCTCGAGGCCGCCTACCCCGGCGCCGCCCGGATCGACCTGCCCGACCGCGTGCTCATGCCGGGCCTCGTGAACGCCCACCACCACTCGGGCATGCTGCGCGGCACCGCCGAGCACCTGCCGGTGTGGGAGTGGCTGCGCCTGCACATCGACCCGATGCACCGGGTGCTGCGCCCCGAGGAGGCGGAGGCCGCCGCCTGGCTCTGCTACGCGGAGGGGCTGCTGTCGGGCACCACCACGGTGGTCGACATGTGGCGCTACATGGACGGCGCCGCCCGCGCGGCATCCGCCCTCGGCAACCGCCTGGTCACGGTGAACTACGTCGGCGAGCACCCCGACTTCGACTACTTCGACACCCTCGACGACAACGAGCGGATGCTGACGCAGTGGGCCGGCGCAGCCAACGGCCGGATCATGCCCTGGGTCGGCCTCGAGCACCCCTTCTACGCCGACGAGGCCGGGCAGCGCCGGGCCGTCGACCTGGCGAAGGCGTACGACACGGGCATCTACACCCACTGCAGCGAGGCCGAGATCGAGGTCGCCGACTTCGTCTCGCGCTACGGCGTGCGCCCGATGTTCGCGCTCGAGAAGCTCGGCTTCTTCGACACCCCGCGCGCCATGATCGCCCACGCGGTCTGGCTCGACCAGGCCGAGGTCGAGCTCATCGCCGAGCGCGGGGTCGGCGTCTCCCACAACCCGGTGTCGAACATGAAGCTCGCCAGCGGTATGGCCCCGATCGCCGAGATGCTCGCCGCGGGCGTGAACGTGGGTCTCGGCACCGACGGCGAGAAGGAGAACAACAACCTCGACATGTTCGAGGAGATGAAGGTCGCGTCGCTCCTCGGCAAACTCCGCACGATGGATGCTGCGGCCATGGACTCCTGGCAGGTGCTGCAGATGGCGACCCGTGGCGGGGCGGCGGCCATTGGCCGTGGCAACGACATCGGCGCGATCGCCCCCGGCTTCCAGGCCGACCTCGTCGCGGTCCGCACCGACACCCCGCGGATGACGCCGCTGCTGCCGTCGGGCGGATACGCGAACGTGCACCACAACCTCGTGCACGCCGTGCGCGGGTCGGACGTCGACCTGACCATGGTCGCGGGCGACGTCGTCGTGCGCGACGGGCGGCTCGTGCACGCCGATCTCGACGAGATCATCGATCGCGTGCGCTCGCTCGTGCCCGACCTCTTCGCCCGCCGCTCGGCCTGGCTCGACGCCCAGGACGACCCGACCGGGCTCTTCCACGGCTGACACACGAGAAGCGATCGGACGTAACAGGACCTTCGTAGCCTCGAACAACCCGATGCAGAACCACGACCCACACCCCGCGACGGAGAAGCTCATGACGATCGAGATCACCCCCGGCGCGCTCCGCGAGCGCGTCGCCGCGTTCCTGGCCGACGACCCGGGGCGCCTCCTCGTGGGCGGCCGCTGGACGCCCGCCCACGACGGCGCGACCTTCGCCACCCTCGACCCCGCCACCGGCGAGACGCTCGCCAGGATCGCCCGCGGATCGGGTGCGGATGCGGATGCCGCGGTGGCCGCCGCATCCGACGCCCTTGCGTCGTGGGCCGGGATGCGACCCGCCGACCGGGGTGCGCTGCTGTGGCGCATCGCCGACCTGATGCAGGAGCACCTCGACGATCTCGCCGAGCTCGAGACGCTCGACCAGGGCAAGAGCGTGCGCACCTCCCGCCTCGGCGAGGTGCCCGCCGCGATCAACCAGTTCCGGTACTACGCGGGCTGGCCGACGAAGATCCTCGGCGAGACGATCCCGACGTCGCTGAGCCGCACGCCGCCGGGCAAGGAGGTCTTCGCCTATACGCGACGCGAGCCCGTCGGCGTGGTCGCCGCGATCGTGCCGTGGAACTCGCCGCTCATCATGACGGCGATGAAGCTCGCCCCCGCCCTCGCCGCCGGCTGCACGATCGTGCTGAAGCCCGCCGAGAACACCCCGCTGACGGCGCTGTACCTCGGGCGTCTGCTGCAGGAGGCGGGGGTTCCCGACGGCGTCGTCAACGTCGTCACCGGCTTCGGCGGGGAGGCCGGCCAGTCCCTCGCCGAGCACCCCGGGGTCGCGAAGGTGGCCTTCACCGGTTCGACCGCCGTCGGCAAGCGCCTGGTCGCCACCGCCGCCGGGAGCCTGAAGCGCCTCACCCTGGAGCTCGGCGGCAAATCGCCCGCGCTCGTGCTGCCCGACGCCGATCTCGCCCAGGCCGTGGACGGCATCTCGCGCGGGATCTTCGACAACGGCGGTCAGGTCTGCGTCGCGAGCGCCCGCGTCTACGCCCACCGCTCGGTCTACCGCGACGTCGTGGACGGGATGGCGGCGGCGGGCGAGAAGCTGCGGCTCGGACACGGCCTCGACCCCGACGCCGACCTCGGACCCCTCGTCAGCCTCGCGCAGGCCGAGCGCGTCGCCGGATTCATCGACGAGGGCCGGGCGCAGGGCGCGACCGTCGTCACGGGCGGGGAGCGCTCGGGCGACGCCGGCACGTTCTACGCCCCGACGGTGATTACCGACGTGCGGGCCGACATGCGCCTCATGCGCGAGGAGATCTTCGGCCCCGTCGCCGTCGTCACCCCCTACGACGACCTCGACGAGGTGGTGGGGTGGGCGAACGACTCGCCGTACGGCCTCGCGGCGAGCGTGTGGACGGAGGGCCTCAGCGACGCCCACCGCGTGGCGGCGCGGCTGCAGGCGGGCACCGTGTGGGTGAACTGCCACTCGTTCCTCGGCCCGGAGCTACCCAAGGGCGGCCACAAGGAATCGGGCTGGGGCTACGAGAACGGCGCGCAGGGCCTGGAGAACTACTTGGAGACGAAGACGGTGGTGATGGTGCTGTGACGAAACGGATCAGGCTCGGGGTCTTCGAGATGATGAACCCCAGCAACGGGATGCCGACGTGGACCGACCCGCGCGGCCGCGGCGACGACTGGGACGACCTCGACCATTGGGTGACGCTCGCGCGCGAGCTCGACGCTGCGGGGTTCGACTTCCTCTTCTTCGCCGACACCTACGGCTATGCGACCCTCGACGGGCGGATGCCCCCAGAGGTGGCGGCGCACGGCATCCAGTTCCCCGCCCTCGACCCCATGCTCGCGATCGCCGCCCTCGCTCGCGAGACCGAGAGCCTCGGCTTCGTCGTGACCTCGCCCACGACGGTGGAGCGCCCCTACGCCACGGCGCGCCGCTTCGCCACCCTCGACCGCCTCACCGGCGGACGCATCGGGTGGAACATCGTCACCGGCAGCTCGCAGGCGACGACCGATGAGCTGTTCGGCGTCACCGAGCAGCTCACGCACGACGAGCGCTACGACGCCGCCGACGCGTTCCTCGACACGTGCCTGCGCTACTGGGAGCACAGCTGGGACGACGATGCCGAGGCGCGCGACCGCGCGAGCGGCGTCTACGCCGACCCCGCCAAGCTCCGGCCCGTCGAGGTCGACGGGCGGTTCCAGCGTTCGCGGGGGATCTTCGCCGTGCCGCCGACCCCCCAGCGCACCCCCGTGCTGTTCCAGGCGGGCACCTCCGACCGAGGACGCGCCTATGCCGCCCGCAACGCCGAGGCCGTCTTCATCCAGGGGCAGACGATCGCCTCGGCCGCAGCCCACGTCCAGGACATCCGCGAGCAGGCGGTGAAGAACGGGCGCGCGGCCGACGACGTGGCCGTGGTGACCGGCATGACCGTGACGGTGGCGCCGACCTCGGAGGAGGCACGGATGCTGCGCGCCGAGTACGAGGCGCTCCTCGGCCTCGATGACGCCGCCGTCATGTTCGCCGGGATCACCGGGCTCGACCTCACCGGCCTCGACCCCGAAATGCGTGTCGTGGACCTGAAGACCGACCTCGGGCAGACGCTCGTGCAGCGGTACGCGCGGCAGGACCCCGACATGCGGGTCGGGCAGATCCTCGACCAGTTCCGCACGAAGGCGATCCGCGGCTTCCAGGTCACCGGGTCGCCGGTCGAGGTCGCCGACGAGATCGAGCGCATCGTCGACGGCTCCGGCATCGACGGCATCATGCTCGAGCCGACCTTCGGCGGCCTCGACGCCTACCGCGCGTTCATCGAACTCGTGCTGCCGATCCTCGTCGAGCGCGGACGCGCCGGAGGCGGCGAGGCATCCACCCTGCGCGAGCGGTTCAGCGGCGCTCCGCGCCTGGCCTCGACGCATCGCGCGCACGGCCTCACCGCCCATTCCTGAAGCCGATGTCCCGTTCCCGCCGGGTATCGCCGCCGCATTTCCGGGTCGATGGGGACATCGACCCCCGAACGAGAGAGAGACCACTGTGAGAGCCGATGCTGTCGACGCGGTCATCCGCGGCCTGAAGAGGGCCGGGGTGAGCGTTGCGACCTACCTTCCCGACTCGCTCCTGAAGGAGCTCTACCCGGCGCTGGACGCCGATCCCGACATCCGCACGATCCCCGTCACGAACGAGGGCGAGGGCGCCGCGATCGCCGGCGGCGTCTTCCTCTCGGGCAAGCGCGCCGTGCTCGTGATGGAGAACTCCGGCCTCCGCGCCGCCACCGAGCACCTCGCCCGCATGGGGCTCGGCGCCGGCATCCCGGTCGTGATGATCATGAGCTACCGGGGGGAGATGGGCGAGAACAACTGGTGGGCGATCCCGCACGGGATCACGATGGAACCCCTTCTCCAAGCCCTCCGCACGCCCTACACGATCGTGCGCGACGTCGATCAGCTCGAGACCGCGATCGTGCGCGCCTACGACACCGCCTACGCCTCGTACTACCACGCGGCGATCGTCCTCGGAGGAGACCTGGTCCGATGAGCTACTCCCGATTCGAAGCCATGAAACTGCTCGGGGCGCGCCTCGCCGACGAGCTCGTCATCCTCTCCCTCGGCGGCGCGGTCGACGAGTGGTACAACGCCGCGCCGCACATGCGCGACGCGAGCCTGTTCCAGCAGCAGCTCGGCTGCGTCACCCCCGAGGCCTTCGGTCTCGCCGTGGGGCTGCCGCACCGCCGTATCGTCTCGCTCGACACCGACGGCGGGCTGCTGTTCAACCTCGGCATCCTCGCCACCCTCGGCAACGAGCGCCCCGAGAACCTCTTCATCGTGGTCTGGGACAACGAGCAGTACCAGTCGATCGGGGGGCCCGCGACCCACACCGCGAAAGGGCGCGTCGACCTCGCCGCGATCGCCCGCGGCGCCGGCGTCGACCAGGCCTACACGGCCGCGACGCTCGAGGAGTTCGACGCGCACTGCGCCGCCGGCCTCGCCGCATCCGAGCCGTACATCGTCGTCGCGAAGACCGACGGGATCCTCGAGCCCGGCATCAAGCGCAAGCACTCCGACGGGCGCGAGGACAAGTACATCTTCGTCCGCCACGTCGAAGCCACCGAAGGCGTGAGCATCATGGGTCCGAGCGAGCACAACTGATGCCGCTGATCGCCTCCCCGGCCGCCGAGTACGACGTGATCGTGGTCGGCGGCGGGGCCGCCGGGTGCGTGCTGGCCGCTCGCCTCACGGAGGACCCGGATCGCCGCGTGCTGCTCGTCGAAGCAGGACCGGACCACCGCGGGGTGGGCGAGATCCTCGACGCCGCGCACTGGGACGCCATGATCGGCGGGCCGTACGACTGGGGCTACCGCTCGACGCCCACCGACCACGTGCTGGGGCGTTCGCTCGCGATGCCGCGTGGAAAGGTGCTGGGCGGCAGCTCGAGCACGAACGCCATGCTCTGGTATCGCGGCAACCGCGCCGACTACGACGCGTGGGCCGCCGCCGGGGCGACGGGGTGGGGGTACGACGACCTGCTGCCGTACTTCCGGCGCTCGGAGGCACGCGCCGGCGGCGACCCGTCCTTCCGCGGAACCGACGGACCCATGCGGGTCGGCCCTCTCGCCGAGGTGCACCCGATCGCCGACGCCCTCATCGCCGCCTCGGCCGAACGCGGCCTGCCGGTGCTCGACGACGCCAACGGCGCCTCCAACGAGGGGGCCGTCTACGCCGACTACAACGCGGTCGCCGCACCCGACGGGGCCTTCGAGCGGTGGAGCACCGCCCGGGCTTACCTCGAGCCCGCGCTCGCACGCGCGAACCTCGACGTGATCGTCGGCAGTGCCGTGCACGGTGTCGTCGTCCGGCACGGTGTCGTCACCGGCGTGCGGCATGTCGTCGACGGCTCGCTCGTGACCACGACCGCAACGCGCACGGTGCTCGCCGCCGGCGCCCTCGACACCCCGCGCCTGCTGCAGCTCTCGGGCGTCGGCGACCCGCGGCGCCTCTCCGCGGCCGGGATCGATGTCGTGCACGACCTGCCCGGGGTGGGCGAGAACTTCCAGGACCACCCGTTGATCCTCGGCATGAACTTCCGCGCGCGCGCCGACCTCGGCCCGGTGATCGGCAACGGCGGGGGCGCGATGCTGAACTGGCGGAGCTCTCACGCCGAAGCCGGACCCGACCTCCACACCGTCATCGCGCACGGCTCGCGCGGCGACGACGCGCTGCACGCCGCGCACGACCTCTCCGGCAACCGCGTCTTCGCGCTCGTGCCGGGCCTGTACCGCTCGCGGAGCACGGGATGGGTGCGCGTGCGCTCGGCCGACCCCGCAGCATCCGCCGACGTCCATCCGAACTACCTGGCCGACCCCATCGACCTCGCCGCCATGGTCGAGGCCGTCGACGCGGTGCACGATCTCGTCGCGACGTCGGCCTACGCAGACCTCGCCGAGGGCCCGATCACCCCGCCGCACGGCCTCGACCGCGCCGCGAAGGTGCGCTTCGTGCGCGAGAACATCGGCACGTTCTTCCACTGCTCGGGCACGGCCCGCATCGGCACCGACGACCTCGCCGTCGTCGATCCGGGGCTCCGCGTGCGCGGCCTGGAGGGCCTGTGGGTCGCCGACGCCTCGGTCATGCCCCGCATCCCGACGTGTAACACCCAGGCGCCCACCGTCGCGATCGCCGAGCGGGCCGCGGAGCTGCTGCGGGCCTGAGCATCCCCGCGCACACCGGAGGGGGTCTGCAGTCCGGAGGGCGGATGCTGGGGAACGCACCTCCCGTGCGCACATCTCCTCCCGCGTGAACCGCGGACGGGGGCGGCACGAGGAGCGACCCGGGTCAGCGCTCGAGGAGGGCGTCGAGTGCGAGGAACTGCGCGGTGAAGTCGGCGCGCAGCATCCGCTTCTGCTCGTCGTCGCAGAACGCGGTGTCGATACCGGTGAGCGCGATGCGCTTGGCCGTTTCGGCGTCGATCCCCATCGCCCGGAGCCCCTCGCGGTACTCCCGGCCAAGATCGGTGCGGAAGAACATCGCATCGTCGGTCGAGACCGACACCGCAAGCCCGGCGTCGATCATCGCCCGGATGCGGTGCGCGGGATCGAGCACCCACCCCGAGCAGATCGTCGTCGACACCGGGGTGGTGGCGAAGCCGATCCCTCGCTCGAGAGCCAGCGCAAGCACCGCCGGGTCGTCCATCACGCGGTAGCCGTGGTCGATTCGATCGCACCCCAGAACCTCGATCGCGTCGCGGACGTTGTGCGGGCTCGCCGACGGCGTCTCGCCCACATGGGCGGTGCGCAGGAGTCCGTGCTCACCCGCCAACGCGTACGCGGCGGCGAACCTCAGCGGGTCTTCGGTGTTCTCCGGCGTGAGGTCGTCCTGGCCGATCCCGACGACCTCCGGGAAGGGGTGCGCGATCATCTCGCGCACCAGGTCGACGGCCGCTTCGGCGGACTCCCGCCGGTTGATCGCCACGATGACGCGGAAGCCGACGCCCAGTTCGCGCTCGGCCCGCCTCAGACCAGCGATCGCCGCGGTCAGCACCTCGACGTACGACATCGGCGCCACCCCGGGCGTCGCCGGGTGCGCGAAGTACTGCGGGTTGATGTAGTACTCGCGATAGCGCAGATTGCCCTCCGCAACGGCATCGGCCACGCCCTCCCACGCGACCCGCTCCAGATCGGCGGGCCTGCGCAGCACCTCGTGCGCCACGCGCCAGCCATGGAGGAACTCGACGAGATCGCCGAACTCGAACAGGCGGTCGGTATCGTCGGTCCACAGCTCGACCGACGAGCGCAGCGCGAGCTCTTGCAGCGTCGCGGGTCGCATCGTCGAGACGAGATGGCAGTGCAGCTCGGTCTTCGGCAGCAGCTGAAGATAATCGGCGTACGAGATCATGCGTTCCTCCAGCCGCTCGGACCCTGCTTCACAACGAGAAGCCGGTAGGTCTCGCCCGTCGCCGACCACCAGCGGTGCGCCACCCCGCCGCGGTAGTAGACGGAGTCGCCTCGACCGAGCGTGAGCACCTCGCCGGCGAGGTCGACACGCACGGCTCCCGCCAGCACGTAGAGGAACTCGTCCTCGGCATGGACATACGCCTCGCCCGCGACGACGTTCTCGCCCACGACCTCGAGCGGATGCATCGGTCTCGTCCCGTGCGCGAGGGTTCGGGCCGGGGTCGCGGCGAATCCGTCGTCGACCAGCCGCTCGTCCGAGCGATGCACCTCGACCTCGGCCGCCTTCTCGTCGGGAGCGTCGGCGGCGGCGATCAGCTCGATCGGACTGGTCTCCAGCGCCACCGCCACGCGTCGCAGGGTCGACAGGCTCGGCTGGGCGAGCCCGCGCTCGAGCTGGCTGAGGAACGGATGCGACAGATCGGTCGCGTCGGCGAGCTGCACCAGCGTCATCGCGCGGGCATGACGCAGGAGGCGGATGTGCGCGCCCAGGCGCAGACTCGCGGCCTTCTCGTCGTGCGCGGCACCCTCGACCATCGTCGTCATGTCGGCCTCAGGCGGGGAGCGCCACTCCGTGGTCGGTCGCGTACGCCTCCACCGCGGCGACGAACGCGGCGCGGCGCGCGGGGGTGAGCCACGACGCCTCGAAGGAGTTGATCGCGAGCTGCACGAGGTCGGTCTGCGACAGCCCCGCCTGCTCGGCGAGGGCGACGTAGTTCTCGCCGACGTAGGCGCCGAAGTAGGCCGGGTCGTCGGAGTTGACCGTCACCCGCAGGCCTTCGCGCAGGAGCCCCACGATCTCGTCGGCCTTCATCTGCTCGGTCACGAACGAGTTCGACACGGGGCAGGTGGTGAACCCGAGACCGCGCTCCTTCGCGAGGGCGACGAGCGCGGGATCCTCGACGATGTTCGTGCCGTGGTCGATGCGGTCGACCCCGATCTCCTCGATGACCGCTCGGATGTTGTCGACCGAGCCGACCTGGTCGATGTCGCAGTGCATCGTGAGGAAGAACCCCTCGGCCTTCGCGCGGGCGAAGACGTCGGCGAACTTGCCGGGCGGGTTGTCGCGCTCGTCGGAGTCGAGGCCCACACCGATGATCCACGCCTTGTACGGCAGCGCCTCCATGAGCGTCGTCATGGCGTGCTCGGCCGAGAAGTCGCGGAGGAAGCAGAGGATCAGTTCGGCTGAGATGCCCAGTTCGCTCTCGGCGCGGACCGCTGCCCTCCGGTAGCCGCCGATGACGTTGCCGAAGGGCACCCCGCGGCTCGTGTGCGCCTGCGGGTCGAAGAACATCTCGACGTGCACGACACCCTGCTCCTTCGCACGCAGCAGGTACGCCCAGGCCAGGTCGTGGAAGTCGTCGGCCGTCTGCAGCACGTTCATCGCCGGGTAGTACACCGCGAGGAAGCTCGTCAGGTCGGTGAAGTCGTACGTCGCCTTCACCGCGTCGACGGTCTTCTCGGCGAGCTCGATGCCGTTGCGCGCGGCGAGGTCGAACTTGAGCTCGGGCTCGAGCGTGCCCTCGAGGTGCAGATGCAGCTCGGCCTTGGGCAGGCCGAAGGCGAAGTCGGTCAGGGAGGTCATGCGGGAGTGTCCTTTCGGGCGGACGGATGCGGCGGATGCGGCGGGATGCGTCAGGATGCGTCAGGACCGGTCGGCCATGCCCATGCGGGCCAGCACCACCGACTCGACGATCTGCACGAGGTTGTAGAGGATGAGCGCGGTGCCGGTGACCAGCACGACGGCCGTCCACACCGCCGAGAACTGCGCCCCGGCGATGTAGCCGCCGACGGCACCGCCGATGCCGCCGCCGACCGCGAGCCATTCCGCGAGGAGCGCGCCGGTGATCGCGCCCGGCACCGAGATGCGCACCGCCGCGAAGAACTCGGGCAGGGAGCTCGGCAGGGCGACCTTGCGCAGTCGCGTCCAGGCGTTGCCGCCGTAGACGGCGACGAGGTCGTTCATCTGCGGCGAGGCCGACTTGAGGCCGAACACGATGTTCACGAGGGCCGGGAAGAGCACCACGATCCCGCCGATCACGGCGACCGAGGCGAACTCGCGTCCGAAGATGAGGATGATCACGGGCGCCATGGCCACGAGCGGCACGGAGCGCAGCAGCATCGCCATCGGCATGAGCGCGTGCTCGACGCCTTTGCTCAGCTGGAACACGATCGCCACCAGCAGTGCGACGACGAGGCCCGCGGCGAACCCGACGAACGAGTGGCCGAGGGTCACACCGAGCTGACCGAACAACTGCGCCCGGTTCGCCTCGGCGTTGGGCACCGTGAAGAGGAAGTTCCAGACGTCGATCGGTCCCTTGCCGACGTAGGCCGACACCTGGAAGACCCCGAGGGCTCCGACCCAGATGACGAGCACCGCGACGATGGTGAGCACGAAGGTCAGGAGAGCACGGGTGAGTGCTCGGACGGTGGACTTCGTCGCCTCACGGCGGATCTCGGCGTTCAGCTTCGCGATCGACTCGGCGCCGCCCGGCACGGTGACCGCGGGCAGGGTGTCCATGCTCATCGGGATGCTCCCTTCGACCAGGGCGCGACGGCCCGCGAGATGAGACCGAGCAGCGCGTAGCCCAGGAGAGCGACGGCCCCGGAGGCGAGCGCGATGTCCCACACCCGGGCCGAGTTGAGTGCCTGCTGGGCGGCGATCATGGCCGGACCGACGCCCACGGTGATCTTGCCGAAGAACTCCCCGAGCACCGCACCGAGGAAGGCCGCGGGCACCGCGATCTGGAGGGCGTTGAGGATCGCGGGGAGGGAGGCGATGAGACGCACCTTCCGCAGCTGCGTGAGCCGCGAGCCGCCGTAGACGGTGATGAGGTCGAGGCTCGCCTTGTCGGCTGCCTTCAGCCCGAGGAGCGCGCCGACGACGGTCGTGAAGAAGCAGCTCAGCGCGGCGAGGAACACCGCTGTCGTCGAGGGCTGACCGGCCGTCGGGATCGGGACGATCACGGTCAGCAGCAGACCCAGCGCAACGATCGGGATGCAGTAGGTGATGATCGCGATCTGCATCACCACGCCCTCCAGGCGCGGCACGATCAGCACGAGCGCGGCGAGCACGAGGGCGAGGCCGTTCCCCCAGAGGTAGCCGATGCCCGCCTCGGTCAGCGTGATGCCGAAGTTCTTGGCGTAGAACTCCCACCCGGTGTCGAAGAACTCCACGACGACCTGCAGCGGAGTCGGAATGGCCTGAACCCCGCCGGGGCCGACGTTCGAGAACACCGTCGCCGCGAGGATCCACCAGACCGCGATGATGCCGATGACGCCGATCGCCCCGGTCAGCCACGCGGGAAGCGCGATGTCCTCCCACTGGATCGCGCGCGGCTTCGAGTCCTGGGGGGCAGGACCGCCCGGGCTCTTCGTCGCGGGAGCGTCAATGGTCATCGGCGGCGGCGCCTCCGACGCCGAACAGCAGTTCCTGCGCGTGATCGACGTAGGCGTGGAACTCGGGCGTGCGCATCATCTCGGGGGTCCGCGGACGAGGGAGGTCGATGGTCATGACCTCCTTGATCCGCCCGGGACGCGGGCTCATGACGGCCACCTGGTCGGAGAGGAAGATCGCCTCCGAGATGCCGTGCGTGACCAGGAGGGTCGTCGCGGGCTTCTCGGTCCAGATGCGCAGCAGCTCGAGGTTGAGCTTCTGCCGTGTCATGTCGTCGAGGGCGCCGAACGGTTCGTCGAACAGCAGCACCGAGGGCTTCATGATCAGCGACCGGGCGATCGACACGCGCTGGCGCATGCCGCCCGACAACTGCGCGGGCTTCGCCTTCTCGAAGCCCTTGAGCCCGACCAGGTCGATCATCTCCGCGACGTAGGCCTTGTCGACGGGCTTGCCCGCGACTTCGAACGGCAACTGGATGTTCGACTGCACGCTCCGCCACGGCAGGAGCGCCGAATCCTGGAAAGCGATGCCCAGCTCGTTGCCCCGGCGCAGCTCCTTGGGGCTCTTGCCGTCGACACGGGTAGTGCCGCTGGTCGGGTCCTCCAGACCGGCGAGGATCCGCAGGATCGTCGACTTGCCGCACCCCGATGGACCGAGGAGGGCCAGGAACGTTCCCTGGTCGGTGTGGAGGTTGGCGTCCTGCAGCGCGACGACGCTCTTGCGTCCGACGCTGAAGACCTTGTTCAGTCCGGTGATCTGCAGGCCGGTGCCCAGGGTCGTCCCCTGGGCACCGGTCTCGGTGGCCGTATCGGTCACAATTGCACTCCCAAAGGGATCTCAGCCCGCGTAGGCGACGAGATCCGGGTTCTCCTCGTAGACCTCGGCCAGCAGGCTGAGGTCGAAGAGGTCGGATGCTTCGAGGTTGATCCCCGCTCCCGCGAGGCTCTTGATGGTCTCCGCCTGCAGGGCATCGGAGATGGTGAAGATGCCGTTCTCCTCGGTCTCGTCCGAGACGACCAGCAGGTTCTGGGCCTCGGAACCGGCGAGGGTCTTGGCCGGGTCGAGGTCGAGGTCGGTGCCGTAGGTGTTGATGGCGAGGTCGGCGCCGGCCTGCGGGTCGGCGAGGGCGTCGGTCCAGCCCTTGATCTCGGCGACGAGGAACGCCTTGAGCATCTCGCGGTTGTTCACGATGGTGTCGTCGGTCACCGTGACCGTCTCGGCGACGAACGGCAGACCGTTGTCGGCGAACGGCAGGTTGGTGGTGGCGGTGCCCGCCATCTCGACCGAGATGGCCTCGTTGGTGAGGTAGGCGACGAAGCCGTCGACCTCGCCGTTGATCAGCGGCGCCGGGTCGTACTGCACGGGGACGATGGTGACCTCGGAGGCGTCGATGTCGTTCGCGGCCAGCAGCGCGTTGAAGAGCGTCAGGTTGGAGTCCTGGACGCCGATCTTCTTGCCCTTGAGGTCTTCGGGGGTGGCGATGTCGCCGCCGTCCTTGAGCGAGAGCACCGTGAAGGGGTTCGCCTGGAACGTCGCGCCGATGATCTTCAGCGGTGCCGACTCGTTGGCGACGGCGGCGCCGACCTGCACCGAGTCGCTCAGCGCGATGTCGGCCGTGCCGCTCAGGAGCTCGGGAACGCCGCCCGAGGGGCCGGGGACCAGCTGCACCGACGAGAAGCCGGCGTCGGTGTAGTAGCCCTTGGAGTCGGCGATGTACTCACCGGCGAACTCCTCGTTGAAGATCCAGCTGAGCTGCAGCGTGATGTCGCCGAAGCCGTCGGCGCTGGCCGAGGCCTCGCCGCCGGCGGTCTCGGTCGTGCCGCCCGCGCAGGCGGAGAGGGCGACGGCCGCGACGGCGATCCCGGCGAGGGCTGCGGCGAGGCGCTTGGCGCGCCGAGGGAGAAGGAAGGACATGGACACTCCTGACGGATGTGGTGCTTCGGGTAGGAACGCGCACGCCCTGGGCCTCGACACTGCGCGTGACCCCGACGCTAGGCGATGTAGATTTCACGAACACTGGCGCGATGTTTCGCCGCCGTTACAGGTGTGCGGGTCAACACATCGATCGGCCGAGACTTCCCGCCTGGCGGCGCGTCTCGGCCGATCGGGACGTCTCGGGCTCAGCGGGGCTCGGCTGCGAGGTGCAGCACCGATTCGGCGAGCGCCTCGATGCCGCGGGCGACGTCGGCGGCGGAGACCGCCTCGTCGGGGTGGTGGCTGATCCCGTCGGGGTTTCGGAGGAACAGCATCCCGACGTCGGTGATGGCACCGATCGACATGGCGTCGTGGCCGGCGCGGCTGAAGATCTTGGGCGGTTCCTCCGAGCCGGGGCCGCGGATGCCCGCGCGTACGACGTCCTGCAGCAGCGGCGCGCAGAACACCGCCGGGGCGTTGTGCACCTCGCGGGCATGCCAGCGGAGCCCGCGACGCCCCATCGCTTCGTCCACCTCACGCGAGATGGCGTCCCACACCCGGTCGCGCGCACCGTCGAACTCCCCGCGGAGGTCGACGGAGAGGTGGGCTTCGCCGGGCACGATGTTGACCGCCCCCGGGAAGGCCTCCAGCTGCCCGACCGTGCCGATGATGTGGTGCTCGCCCCGGCAGATCCGCTCGACGGCGAGGGCGATCTCGCTCGCCCCGAGCAGGGCATCGCGCCGCATGTCGTACGGGGTTCCGCCGGCGTGGCGGGCCTCGCCCTCCACCACGAGCTGGAACCGTCGCGCGCTGGCGATCGACGACACCACGGCGAGCGCCTCGCCGCGGCGGTGCAGCTCGGGTCCCTGCTCGATGTGGGCCTCGAGGTACCCGACGAGTTCGTCGGGTCGGCGCGCGGCCTCCCCGACCCTGCCCGGATCGAGTCCGAACTCGAGGAACGCCTGCCGGAGGGTCACGCCGTCGGCGTCGGCGAGCGACCACCAGGCGTCGTCCCACGTGCCGGCGACCGCCGACGACCCGAGCAGCGCCTTGCCGAACCGCGTCCCCTCCTCGTCGGAGAACGCCACCACCTCCAGAGCGAACGGGAGGGGCGAGACGGCGAGTCCGTCGTCTCGGATGCTGCGCAGCATCCGCACCACTTCCAGGCCCATGAGCACACCGACGATCCCGTCGAAGCGCCCCGCATCGGGCACCGTGTCGAGGTGCGAACCGATCATGAGGGCAGGAGCGTCATCGCGCGGGGTCGCCGAGCCCGCCGAGGGCGCGAGGCGCCCGACCTGGTTGCCCGCGGCGTCCTGACGCGTGGTCATGCCGATCTCTCGCATCCATTCGGCGGCGAGCCTGTTGACACGGGCGTGCTCGGTCGAGAGGTAGACGCGTTCGATGCGTCCGGGGGTCGAGGTGACGCGCGCGAGTTCGTCGCAACGCTGCATCACCCGGCGGGCGGCTGCGGCGAGGCGGTCGGGCTCGACCCGGAGTCGGCTCTGCACGTGTCAGCTCGCCGCCCGGTAGACGTCGTTCGCGGCCTCGACCCCGCCGCCGGCGGGCACCGGGGCGCCGAAGCGGCGCAGCACCGTCTCGAGGGAGGCGAGGGTCTGCAGCACGGCGTCGGTGCGGGCGTTGTACCCCATCGTGCCGATGCGCCAGACCCGCCCGTGGAGCGGGCCGAACGATGTGCCGATCTCGATGCCGAAGTCGTCGAGCATCGCGGAGCGCGCCGCATCCCCCGGCACGCCCTCGGGGATCTCGACGGCGACGACGTTGCTCATCTTGTGGGCGACGTCGCCGAAGACGGTCAGGCCGAGCCCGCGCACCCCCGCGAGCATCGCCTCGCCGTGCAGGCGGTGCCGGTCGATGACGGCGTCGCGGCCCTCGAGCAGCAGCACCCGCGCGCATTCGCGGGCGCCGTAGAGCATGGTGGTCGCCTCGGTGTGGTGGTTCAGGCGACGGGGGCCCCAGTAGTCGAGGATCATGCCGAGATCGAAGTAGTTCGATCGCACGAAATCGGACGCCGTCGGGTCGCCCGCCTCGCGGATGCCGGCCTCGATGCGGGTGCGGGAGCGGATGACCTCCACCGCCGCGTCGGACAGGCTGATCGGGGCCGACCCCGACGGTCCGCCGAGGCATTTCTGCAGGCCGGCGGTCGCCGCATCCAGTCCCCAGGCGTCCATCTCGAACGCGTTGCCGCCGAGCGAGGCGGTCGCGTCGGTGTAGAACAGCACCCCGTTCGCCCGGCACAGCTCGCCGATCTCGTCGAGGGGCTGCAGCATCGTCGTCGACGTGTCGCCCTGCACGAGCGCGAGGAGGTGGGGCTTCACACGCTCGATCGCGTCGCGGACGGCCGAGACGGGGAACACCTCGCCCCACGGCACCTCGATCGTGTGCACCTCGGCCATCGCTCGCTCGGCGATCTCGGCGAGCAGGTGTCCGAAGCGGCCGAAGATCGGCACGAGCACGCGGTCGCCCGGCCGCACGAGCGAGATCATCGCGGCCTCGATCCCGGCGCGGGAGGTGCCGTCGACGAGCACGGTCGCGTCGTTGTCGGTCGCCCAGACCTGGCGGTAGAGCTCCTGGGTCTCGGTCATCGTCGCCGTCATGAACGGGTCGTACTGTCCGACGAGGGGCGCCGACATCGCCCGCAGCACGCTCGGGTACGCCGAGATCGGCCCGGGCCCCATCAGCAGACGTGCGGGCGGGTCGATCGGTGCGGGGAAGGTCATGGGGTCTCCGTTCGACGGACGAGGGATTCGAGGCGGCGGGCCAGGCGTACGAGCGCGATGTCGGTGCCGGCGCGCGAGACGAGGCACACCCCGACCGGAGCCGGACCCAGGGGCGAGGCGACGGTGAGCAGCGGCACCGAGACGGCGGGCAGGCCCGCCACCGCGGCGGGCACGGTCATGCGCAGCGTCGCCGCGCGGGTCGCGTCGATGTCGGCCGGGTCGGCGGTGCGCGCGGGTGCCGGGCCGGGCACGGTGGGGAAGATCAGCACCGCGTCGCGCACGAGCGCGTCGAGGCGGTCGCGCAGAGGTGCCAGCGAAGAACGGGCGGATGCTTCGCCCTCGGCCGTCACGGCGGCACCGGCCCGGAAGCGCTCGGCCGCGGCCGGGCCGACCGCACCGGGATGCGCTTCCAGCCACTCGCCGTTGTTGCGCCACGCCTCGGCGCCCTGCACCGCACGGAACGCGGCCGCGGGCGCGGCGAGGTCGCCGATGGGCACCTCGTCGACGGCGGGGCCGTCGGTCGCGCTCGCCAGAGCCTCGATCAGTGCGTCGAAGGCGGCGACCGTGGCGGGATCGGCATCGGCGCGGATCTCGGCCGGCACGCGCAGACGCCACGGCAGGTCGGGACCCGACTCCCCCCACACGCTCTCGGTCGACTCCGACCCGTCGTAGCTCAGGCACCAGTCGGCGACCCGCTGCAGGGTCTCGCCGTCGCGGGTGATCCAGCCGACCGTGTCGAACGACTGCGCGAGGGGCAGCAGACCCTGGCGCGGAACGAGCCCGTGAGTCGTGCGCAGCCCCCACAGCCCCTGGTACGACGCGGGGACGCGGACCGATCCGGCGGTGTCGGTGGCCAGACCGATCTCGGCCTGCCCGGTCGCGACCGCCGATGCCGGCCCGTTCGACGAGCCGCCGGGGAGAGCCCCCGGGACGGCGCCGTTGGGCGGAGTGCCGTAGTGCGGGTTGTCGCCCGCGATCGAGTACGCGAACTCGTCGGTGCGGGCGATACCGCGCAAAGACGCGCCTCCGCGCAGCAGGTCGGAGACGGCGGCGGCGGTCGTCGCCTCGGCCCGTGCGCTCTCGAGGTACGCCGGGTTGCCCGCACCGATGCGGAAGCCCTTGATGGCGAAGAGGTCTTTCACCGCAACGGTGAGTCCGGCCAGCGGCCCCTCCCACGCGCCCTGCAGGAACGGGTCGCCGACCTGGCGCCAGACGGCACGGTCGAGCGCCTGCGCACGGCCGGTGACGTGGGCGGCCGTGATGACCCAGCGCCCTTCGACCCGCTGCCAGACCTGTGTCTGGAGCCCGGTGCCCCCGCCCCGGAAGCGCGAGACCGACACCAGCAGCGCCACGTCCTCGGCGAGAGGGCGGTACTCGATCCGCTCGATGGTGCGGGGAGCCACCCCGCCGCGCAGCTTCCGGAAGGCCAGGAGGGCGTCGTCGCCGACGAGCAGCCCCGCAGCATCCCCCCGCATGACCTCGGACCCCGAGGCGAACGCCTCGTCGAGCACCGCGACGTCGTCGCTCATGAGCGCCCGCTCGTAGACGTCGAACGCCGCGCGCAGATCGGCGGGGATCGGCGGCTGAGAGTCCACGACACCCGGAGCGTGGTCGGGCGTCGTCCGGGTGTCTTGGCCTTTCGGAAGATCGGGGGCGCTCATCGCGCGTCTCCCGCCGTCGCTACCGCCGCGAAGTCGGACTCGCGGATGCGGGCGTGCACGCCGCACACGATGTCGACCACCTGCGAGATGTCGAAGTCGGTCGCCGCGCTCAGGTATGCGTACGCGAGGTGCTCGTCGAGACCCCACCGCGCCCGGATCAGCGAGAGGGCGGCGCGCACGCACGCACGCATCGCCGCGTTCAGGTCGGGATCGAGGCCGGTGGGAACCAGATACTCCGCCGTGCGGACGAGCGGCCCCGTGACCTCGCCGAACTCGGCGAGGGCGTCATCCCTCGCGACGACGTCGAACCGCAGGGTCGCGCGCAGCGATGCCTCCAGCGCGGTGAGCGCGACCTCGCCGTCGCCCTGCGCGAAGTGCGGGTCGCCGACGTACGCGAGGGCGCCGTCGACCTGCACCGGCAGGTAGAGCACGGTGCCCTCGACGAGCAGGTTGATGTCGATGTTGCCCCCGTGCGCCCCGGGCGGTACGGAGTGCGGCCGATCGGATCCGGCGACGGCGACCCCCATCGTTCCGAGGAACGGTGCGAGCGGGAACGTGACGACCCGCTCGCCGCCCTCGGTCACCGGGAGGCTCCCGAACAGCTCGCCGTCGCGTTCGACCACCGGGCTGAAGACGCTGACGTTCCCCGCCCCGCGCGGCAGCTCTCCGACGAGGGCCCCCTTGCCGTGGCGGTTCGAGATCACTCCGTACGGCACGCGCGGCACGAGCTTCACGACCGTGATCTTCAGCAGGTCGCCGGGCTCGGCGCCCTCGATCCGGATCGGTCCGGTGACCACGTGCGGGCCGTCGGCGGCCGGGTCACGGGTCACGGATGCGGCGATCTCGACCGCATCGTGGAGCACCTCGGAGGCCGCGACCCCGTGCGACGCGAAGAACGCGCGCGGATCCTTCCCCTGATCGTCGAGGATGCCCTCGTGCGAGACGGTGTCGATCGTGACGGTCTCGCCGGGCGCGACGGTGAGCACCGCAGCATCCGTCTCGCACGGCAGCCGCCCCCACCGCACGGTCTCGGGCGAGGCGGGGAGATAGTGGTCGCCGGGGGTCTCACCCACGCCGGGCTGGAGGATCTCGATCGTCATCGCGCGCTCCTCACTCCGCGAGTGACGCGGATCCGGCCAGGATCTCACGCCCCCGCCGCTCGCCGACACCGGCGGCGCTGTAGGCGAGCCCGCCGTGCACGTAGGTCGCCTCGACCCCGCCCCGCAGCTCCTGCCCGTGCCACGGCGACATCTTGTTGCGGTACTCGAGCGTCGAGGCGTCGACCGTGCGCACGGCGTCGGGGTCGAACACGACGAGGTGGGCCGGCTCGCCGGCCGCGATGCGCCCGCGTCCGGCGAGGCCGCCGATGCGGGCGGGGCCGGTGGTGAACAGCGGGAGCAGCCGCTCGATCGGCACCCCGCGGCGGTGCGCCTCGGTGTGGACGGCTGCGAAGCCGGTCTGCAGGCCCGAGATCCCGCCCCACGAGAGCCCGAAGTCGGGAGACGACTTGAGGTCGGCGGTCGACGGGGAGTGATCGCTGACGACCGCGTCGATCGTGCCGTCGAGCAGGCCCTGCCACAGGAGGTCCTGGTTCGCGGCGTCGCGGATCGGCGGGCAGCACTTGAACTCCGCCGCCCCCGCAGGGACGTCTTCGGCGCGGAGCGTGAGGTAGTGCGGGCACGTCTCGACGGTGAGCGGCACGCCCTCGGCCTTGGCGGCACGGACCGCGTCGAGCGCCCCGCCGTCGGAGACGTGCACGATGTGCGCCCGCCCGCGGGTGCGCCGCGACGCCTCGATCACCGCGAGGATCGCCTCGCGCTCGCTCCGCGGCGGACGCGAGGCGACGAAGTCGGCGTACACCTCTCCGAGCGGGCCGTCGGCGTGCAGGTGCGAGGGGTCTTCGGCGTGGACGATGAGGATGCTGCCGAGCGCGGCGATCTCGGCGAGCGCGGCCTCGAGCTGGTCGAGGGCGAGATGCCCGAACTCGTCGATGCCCGACGGCGACAGGAAGCACTTGAAGCCGACGACGCCCGCCGCATCCAGCTCGGACAGGGTGCCGATGTTCTCGGGCACCGCTCCGCCCCAGTACCCGACGTCGACGGCGAGCTTGCCCCGGGCGGCGTCGCGCTTGTCGGCGAGCGCCTCGACCGTGGTGGTCACCGGCACACTGTTCAGCGGCATGTCGAGCAGGGTCGTCACCCCGCCGGCGGCAGCGGCGGCCGTGCCGGTCGCGAAGCCCTCCCATTCGGTGCGCCCGGGCTCGTCGAGGTGCACGTGGGAGTCGACGAGGCCGGGGAGCAGCATCCTCTCGTCGTCGAGCACGAGATCGGCGCGCGGGTCGAAGGCGTCGACGGCGGCGATCACCCCGCCGACGGTGCGGACGGTGGCGGGCACGAAGGCGGCACCCGTCCAGACACGGCGCGCGGCGACCGTGGTGGGCAGGGCGGGGAACGCGGTCATGACGACCACGCTAGGTGCGCCGCGTTTCCCGGATGTTACCCAGGGCAACATTTCCGCCGCTCGCCCGAAATGTGCGCTCGATACGGTGACGGGATGGAACTGAGCGAATTCGACGCGGCCGACGAGGCCCCAGCGACCGCGACCGCCCGCGTCTGGGCCGAGGTGGACGGGTGGGTGAACGCGATCGTGACGGGTCGCCCGTTCGGCTCGGTCGACGCCCTCGCAGCGTATGCGGGCGCGCTCGCGCAGCAGTGGACGCCCGCCGATCTGGAATCAGCCCTCGCCCACCACCCCCGCATCGGGGCTCGCGTGTCGGGCGCGGATGCCGCGGCCTCGGCCTCCCGTCGCGAGCAGGCATCGATGTCGGCCGCGGGCGATGACGTCGTCGGCGCGATCGCCGAGGGCAACGCGCGGTACGAGGAGCGGTTCGGTCGGGTGTTCCTGATCCGCGCCGCCGGCCGGACGCCGTCGGAGATGCTCGCCGAGCTCGAACGCCGCCTGTCGAACGATCCTGAGACCGAGACCCGCGAGGCGACCGCGCAGCTGGCCGAGATCGCGTTGCTGAGACTGCGCGAGACGTTCGCCGCGCCCACCCTCCCGGAGGAGCAGGAATGACCCACCTCACTACGCACGTGCTCGACGCGGCGACGGGGAATCCGGCCGCCGAGGTGTCGGTCGTGCTCGCCCACGCATCTGGCGGGGCCGTCACCGCGGAGGCCGCCGGGGCGATCGTCGCCCACGGGGCCACCGACGCCGACGGGCGTCTCGCTCTCGGACCCGAGACGCTCGAGCCCGGCGACTACACGCTGACCTTCCTCACGGGCGAGTACTTCGCCGCGCGTGACACACCGACGTTCCACCCCTATGTCGCCGTGACCTTCACGGTCGACGGCTCGGGCCGGCACCTGCACGTGCCGCTGCTGCTGAGCCCCTTCGCCTACTCGACCTACCGCGGGAGCTGAATATGACAGAAGTGAGCGTCAGCCTCGGCGCCAACAAGTACGGCAAGGCCGAGAACCGGGTCGTGCGCGTCGTGCGCGACTCCGCCCGGCACGAGATCGTCGACCTCAACGTGACGTCGCAGCTGCGGGGTGCCGCCCTCGCGTCGGCGTACCTCACGGGCGACAACTCGATGGTCGTGGCGACCGACACGCAGAAGAACACCGTCTTCGCCTTCGCGAAGGAACACGGCATCCGCTCGCCCGAAGAGTTCCTGCTCTCGCTCGCCGATCACTTCACCTCGTCGTTCGATTGGATCGAGGGCGGACTCTTCCAGGCCGAGCAGTACGCGTGGGAGCGGATCCTCGTCGACGGCGTGCCGCACGACCACTCGTTCGTGAGGCAGGGTCAGGGCACTCGCCTCGCGACCGTGCAGTCGATCGACGGCTCGGTGCACGTGACCGGCGGGGTGAAGGATCTCACGGTGCTGAAGACGACCGGCAGCGAGTTCGCCGGCTTCCCGCGGGATCGGTACACGACCCTCGTCGAGACCGACGACCGGATCATGGCGACCTCGGTGACGGGGCGCTGGCGGTTCCTGCCCGAGGCGGTCGAGGCCGGCATCGACTACGACGGCCTGTACGCCGAGGTAACCGAGGTGCTGCTGGCGACCTTCGCGTCGGTGCACTCGCTCGCTCTGCAGCAGACCCTCTTCGAGATGGGCAGGGCCGCGATCGAGGCCCGCCCCGAGATCGCGGAGGTGCGCTTCGCGATGCCGAACAAGCACCACTTCGTCGTCGACCTGTCGTCGTTCGGCCTCGAGAATCCGAACGAGGTCTTCTTCGCCGCCGACCGCCCCTACGGCCTCATCGAGGGCACGGTCACGCGCGACGGCGCCGCACCCGCCCCCGACGCCTGGCTGGACCTGCCCGCGTTCGTCTGACCTCGCCGCTGAGAAGCGCTGAGAAGCGTTGAGAGGCCAAGACACCCGGACGACCCTGCGTGGCGGTCCGGGTGTCTTGGCCTCTCGGCGGCTGGTGCTCGTCAGACGTGGAAGAGCGAGTGCAGCGGGGCGTCGCCCAGCGCCGCGCGCCCGCCGAGCACGTCGATCTCGAGCAGCGCCGCCGTGCCGATGACCTCGCTGCCGAGGGCGTGCACGAGCTCTCGCCCCGCGGCGAGCGTGCCGCCGGTGGCGAGCACGTCGTCGAGCAGCAGCACGCGGGTTCCGCGGGGCAGATCGTCGTGCATCTCGATCGCGGCGGTGCCGTACTCGAGGGCGTAGGAGACGGATGCTGCGGGGCGCGGCAGCTTCCCGGCCTTCCGGATCGGCACCAACCCGACCCCGGCGGCGACGGCCGCGGCTCCGGCGAGCAGGAATCCGCGCGCTTCGATCCCGGCGACGACGTCGAAGCCGCCCGCGAAGGGCTCCAGCAGAGCGTCGATCGTGGCACGGAGGGCGGCAGCATCCGCCAGCAACGGCGTGATGTCGCGGAAGACGACCCCCGGCTGCGGGTAATCGGGGATCGACCCGATGAGCGATTCGGCGCGGGCGAGGGCGGAGGCGTCAGGCACCGTACGACCTTACGCGAGCCGCGGCCGCCGCAGACCGCGAGACCCGTCCTGCCCGGCGAGACCCCGGCACCGAAGCCGGGTCTCGCCACGCCGAAGCGGTCTCGCGGTCGGGCCCGGCTCAGCGGATGCGGCCGCGCAGGTCGTCGGGAGTGAGCTCGTCGGCGGCGGCGAGCACGGCGCGAGCGGCGTCGCGCCGGTCTTCCACGCCCCACAGCAGCACGCCGACCACCCGCCCGCCGTCGAGGTAGTAGACGACGCCGCGCTCGAAGGGCTCCTGCCAGTCCTCGACCGTGTCGAGCGACGCGTCGAGCGTGCCGACCGCCTCGTACCGGTGGCCGAACACGGCGGAGTAGTAGTAGGGCGTGTGCGTGTAGGGCTCGTCCGCTCCGGCGAGGTTGCGCCCGACCGACCGCCCCATCTCCTGCGCGTTGTCGACGTGCTCCACCCGGCGGCGGCCGAGGATGCGGTCGGGATAGCGGGCGACGTCGCCCGCGGCGAAGACGTCGGCCGCAGACGTGCGCAAGAACTCGTCGACGACGATCCCGTCCTCCACGACGAGCCCGGCGTCTTCGGCGATACGCGTCTCGGGGGTGATGCCGAGGCCGCCGACGACGGCATCCGCGCGGAGCTCATCGCCGTTCTCCAGCTCGAGACGTGCCCCGGAGCCGTCGACCGCTCCACCGGAGACGCGGCTGCCACCGACCAGCTCGACGCCGGCGTCGCGGAACATCTGCTCGAAACGGCGCGCGAGATCGGCGGGGAAGACGTCGTCGCCCAGCACCGAGCCGGTGTGCACGAGCGTCACCGCCATGCCGTTCTGCACGAGGGCCGCGGCGAGCTCCGTGCCGATGTAGCCGCCGCCCACGACGATGATCGATCCGCCCGCGTCGGCGAGGGCCCGCAGCCGCCGGTAGTCCTCGGCCGTGCGGAACGCGATCGAGCGGCCACCGTCGGAGGCGTCGTCGAGGGGCAGCGCCACCGGTCGGCCACCGGTCGCCAGAAGCAGCCGCCCGTAGGTGAAGGTGCGGCCGTCGGTCGTGACCACCTCGTGCGCGTCGGGTCGGACGGCCCGCACGGTGGTGCGCAGCAGGATCTCCGCGCCGGTGTCGGCGGCGGTGTCCAGCGGCACCTGCTCCTCGGTGAACTCGGGGTCGGTCCAGAGCTTCTTGCTCAGCGCCGGGCGGGTGTACGGCTCATCGACGTCGTCGCTGAGGATCAGGATCGTCGCGGAGGCGTCGACCTCGCGGATGCCGCGTGCCGCGCTGTCGGCGACCATCCCGCCGCCGACGATGACGTGGGAGAAGGGGGTGGAATCAGCCATGATCCGAGCCAAGCCGCCTCGCGCCGTTCGCAGCCACCGCTGGACAACGCGGCCTCGCTGCGTTATCCGGGTGACCGTCAGACCCGTTCCGCGCGACCAGCCCCCGACATGCGCCCCGGGTCTCGTCGGGCAGCTGCGGTCTCGCGGTCGGAAGCCGCTCTCAGCAACGGATCGAACCGATTCGGTAACCTGGTCGCATGACGACCGTTGAGACCGTGGCGACGACCGAGGCACGACCGACCGAGACCGGATCCGAGTGGTGGCGCACCGCCGTCATCTACCAGATCTATCCCCGCTCGTTCTCCGACAGCTCCGGCGACGGCATCGGCGACCTGCCCGGCGTCACCGCGCACCTCGACGACCTCGAGAAGCTCGGCGTCGACGCGATCTGGCTGAGCCCCTTCCAGCGGTCTCCGCAGAAGGACGCCGGCTACGACGTCGCCGACTACTGCGACGTCGACCCGCTCTTCGGCACGCTGTCCGACTTCGACCGGATGCTGGCCGAGGCGCACGCACGCAGCATCCGCATCATCGTCGACCTCGTGCCCAACCACTCGAGCGACCAGCACGTCTGGTTCCAGGACGCCCTCGCGGCCGGCCCCGGCAGCCCCGAGCGCGCTCGCTACATGTTCCGCGACGGGCGCGGTGAGCACGGCGAGCTCCCCCCGAACAACTGGGACTCGGTCTTCGGCGGCCCCGCGTGGACCCGCGTCACCGAAGCGGGCGGCGCCCCCGGCCAGTGGTACCTGCACCTGTTCGACACCTCCCAGCCCGACTTCGACTGGTCGAACGAAGAGGTGCGCGAGGAGTTCCGCACCGTGCTGCGCTTCTGGCTCGACCGGGGCGTGGACGGGTTCCGCGTCGACGTCGCGCACGGCCTCGTCAAGGAGGCGGGTCTGCCCGACTACACGCCCTCGCCGGAGGGCGGTTCGATGGGCGGCGACGAGGCGAACGTGCCGTACTGGGGCCAGCCCGGCGTGCACGAGATCTACCGCGACTGGCACGAGGTGCTCGCCCAGTACGACGGCGACCGCGCCCTGTGCGCCGAGGCATGGCTCCCGACCATCGAGAAGACCGCGCTGTGGGTGCGTCCCGACGAGATGCACCAGGCGTTCAACTTCGTCTTCCTCGAGACCCACTGGAACGCGGCCGACCTCCGCTCGGTCATCGACGAGTCGCTGCGCGCCTACGGCGCCGTGGGCGCTCCGAGCACGTGGGTGCTGTCGAACCACGACGTCGTGCGTCACGCGTCGCGCCTGGGGCTCCCCGCCGACATCCCGCAGGGTGCGGGCATCGGCCCGAACACGGTCGGCAAGCCCGATCCTGCGCTGGGACTCCGCCGCGCCCGTGCCGCGTCGGCGCTGATGCTCGCGCTCCCGGGTTCGGCCTACATCTACCAGGGCGAGGAGCTCGGGCTGCCCGAAGCGATCGACCTGCCCGACGACGCGCGTCAGGACCCGACCTGGTTCCGCACCGACGGCGAGAAGTACGGGCGCGACGGATGCCGCGTCCCTCTCCCCTGGACCAGCGACGGCCCCGCCTTCGGCTTCAGCGACACGGGCGCCTCGTGGCTTCCGCAGCCCGCCGAGTGGGCGACCCTCGCCCGCGACGCGCAGCAGGGCGATTCCGCGTCGACCCTCTCCCTCTACGAGACGATGCTGGCCGAGCGTCGCGCCCGCGGCCTCGGTGCCGGCACCCTCACGTGGGTCGACGGTGCCGGACCCGACGTCCTGTCGTTCCGCAACGGCGACCTGCACGTGCTGACGAACATCGGCTCCGCGCCGCTCGAGCTGCCCGCGGGCACCGTCGTCGTCGCGAGCGAGCCGCTCGAGGGCCGCATGCTCCCGCCCGACACCACGGTCTGGCTGGCCTGACGGGTCCTGCGCCACCGCGCAGCATCCGCCCTGCTCGTCGAGACGCTGTCGTCTCGCCGAGGCGACACGATCTTCGCGCAGGAGGGGTGTCTTCTCGGCGAGACGACGTCGACTCGCGCGCGCCTCCGGGGGAGGAAGCGAACTCCCTCCCCCGCCGCACGGATCAGAGCGCGGCGACCTCGGCGGCGTGGCTCAGCTCGATGAGCTGCTCGAGAGCTGCGTCGGGGATCTCCACCCCGGGGAAACGGGCGAACTGACCCATCGGCATCGACTCGACCATCTTCAGCATGTTGCCGTTGTCGTCGGCCGCGTCGAGCTGCTCCTGGCTGGCGTCCGCCATCATCGCCTGCATCAGCGCGGGGCCGACCACGGGGTGGCCGAACCACTCGCCCACGGTCGAGCCCAGCGTGAGCGGCTCGGGCCGGTCGGTGTCGCCCTCGATCGCGACGTCGGCGGCGAGCGCGATGTCGACCGACGACCGGCCGATCTCGACGGTGTAGGTGCCCGGCTGCACCCACCAGCGGTCCTTCCCGGCGTCCCAGTGCGCGAACGAGCGCCGGCTCAACGCGATCTCGACGGTGGCCGACTCTCCCGGAGCCAGCTCGACCTTCGCGAACCCGGCGAGCTCGCGCACCGGTCGGCGCACGCTCGATCGGGCGGGGGCGAGATAGACCTGCACGATCTCGGAACCCGCGACCTCGCCGGTGTTGCGCACCGTGACCGACACCGACGCCGCATCCGGCCCGGTCACGGTCGCCTCGACGGCGTCGTAGGCGAAGGTCGTGTAGCTCAGACCGTGGCCGAAGGGGTAGCGCACCGGGTGGCCGGTCGACGTGTAGTAGCGGTAGCCGACGAAGACGCCCTCGCCGTAGCGCACCGCGAGGTTGTCGCCGGGGAAGTTCAGGTACGACGGGGTGTCTTCGAGCCGCAGCGGGATCGTCTCCGCCAGGCGCCCCGACGGGTTGACGGCACCGGTGAGCACGTCGGCGAGCGCGCTGCCGACGGCCTGCCCCAGAGCCCAGCCCTCGACGATCGCGTCGACGGTGTCGTGCCACGGTTCGAGCGAGACGACGCCGCCGTTCGAGAGCACCACCACCGTGCGCCCCGCTCGGCCGGCGACGGCCTGGATCAGCGCGACGTGGTCGGCGGGGAGGTCGATGTGGGTGCGGTCGAAGCCCTCGGACTGGTCCTTCTCGTACAGCCCGACGAACACCACCGCCACGTCGGCCTCGGCCGCAGCATCCGCGGCCTCCTGCCTGAGCGCGTCGGCGTCCGTGTCGCCGTAGCCGGGCGCGTACTGAACGCGGTCGTCGCCGAGTGCCGCGCGCAGCTGGTCGAGGGGCACGTCGAGCCGCGTCGGATTGACGTGGGAGCTGCCGCCGCCCTGGTACTGCGGGTGCTCGGCGAGTGCGCCGATCACGGCGATCCGCTGCCCCGCGACCAGCGGGAGGGTCGCGTGCTCGTTGCGCAGGAGCACGACGGATGCTGCGGCCGCCCGGCGCGCGAGCGCGTGATGCGCGTCGGCGTCGAAGGGCTCCGTCTCGGCGGGAAGGGCGGTGCGCTCCACCAGCGCGGCCAGGCGGGCGACGGCCTCGTCGACCGCACCGCGGTCGAGCCGGCCCTCGCGCACGGCGGCGACGATCGCTCCCGTGCCCTCCTCCCCGGTGCCCGGCATCTCGAGGTCGAGCCCGGCCCGGAGCGCCTCGACGCGATCCTTGATCGCGCCCCAGTCCGACACGACGAGCCCGTCGTAGCCCCACTCCTCGCGGAGCAGCTCGGTGAGGAGCCAACGGTTCTCGGATGCGAAGACCCCGTTGATCGCGTTGTACGCGCTCATGATCGACGTGGGGTTCGCCTCGGTCACCACCCGCTCGAACGCGGGGAGGTAGATCTCACGGAGGGCCCGGTCGTCCACCTCGGCGGAGACCTGCATGCGGTCGGTCTCCTGGCTGTTGACGGCGAAGTGCTTCACCGAGGTGCCGACCCCCGTCGACTGGACACCGTGCACGTACTCGGCGGCGAGGACCCCCGTGAGCAGCGGGTCCTCGGAGAGGTACTCGAAGGTGCGACCGCCCAGGGGCGACCGCTTGATGTTGATCGCCGGTCCCAGCAGCATGTTGACCCGCAGCGCCCGGGCCTCCCGGCCGAGGGCCGTTCCGACCTCGCGGATGAGATCGCGATCCCAGCTCGATCCGATCGCCGCCCCCGGGGGGAAGCAGGTCGCGGGGACGCTGTCGTTGAATCCGAGGTTGTCGGCGGTTCCCTCCTGGCGGCGCACACCGTGCGGTCCGTCGACCATGACCATCGAGGCGACCCCCGCGCCCTCGTTCGTCGACCAGAAGTCGCGACCGGTCAACAGGCGCGCCTGCTCCACGAGGCCGGTGTCGACGGTCTCCGCGACCGGCGCGGTGAGGATCTCGGCGGGGATCTCCTCCCCCGCGGCGAGCGCGGCGAAGCCGCGCTCCCAGTCGGCGAGCACTCCGGCGGGATCGGGCAGCATCGCGCTGATCTGCCTCGGGGTGGTCTCGCCCTGTCCTCGCAGGCCGCCCGACATGTGCTCGGCCGCCTCGGGTATCCACTTGCCGATCACACCGGTGAACACCGCCATCGCCCGCTCGTCGTCGATGATGTCGCCCAGCCGGGAGTCGACGTCGAACGTGCGCTGCTCGACGCTGTCGACCTCGAACGCCTCGGCGAAGGAGTGCGTGCCGGGCCCGACCTCGTGGGTGGCGCCCGAGGGGAGCTCGACCACGCCGGTCGCCCCGACGGGCACCTCCACCGTCAGCGCGAGACGGCCCGCGTCGATCGTCCAGCTCGAGGCCGCCCGACCGTACGGGGTGTCGAGCGTCGCCGACGCCGATGCGATCTGCCGGCGGGGCGGCTGGGGGGCGAAGAGGATGCGGCGGTACCCCGGAGCTGCGGGAGCGAGCCCCGCGACGACCCGGTGCATCCAGTCCGCGACTGCGCCGAAGGCGTAGTGGTTGAACGACGTCATCCCCGACGGGTTGACGGTGCCGTCCGGCAGCAGCGAGTCCCAGCGCTCCCAGATCGTGGTGGCCCCCTGGCGCACCGTGTACAGCCACGAGGGCGACTCGGTCTGGAGCAGCAGGCGGTAGGCGGTGTCGACGTGGCCGTTCGCGCTGAGCGCGTCGGTGACGATCGGGGTGCCGATGAAGCCGGTGGAGATCTTGTAGCCGCTCTCGGCGACGATCACGGCCAGGCGGTCGGCCGCCCGCTGACGGGCGGCGGGGTCGTCGATGAGGTCGAACACCAGGGCGAGCGCGTACGCCGTCGTGGAATCGGACAGAAGTCGGCCCGACGGCGAGACGTACTCGCGGTGGAACGCCGTGCGCACCTCGTCGGCGAGCGCGCCGTAGCGCGCAGCATCCTCGTCACGGCCGAGGAGGGCCGCGGTCTCGGCGACGATCCGCGCCGAGCGCGCGAAGTACGCCGTGGCGACGATCTCGGGGTAGGTCTGAGCCTGCTCGGGCCGGTGGGCCGGAGCCGTGGGGTCGAGCCAGTCGCCGAACTGGAAGCCCGCGCTCCAGACCCGGTCGTCACCGGCGGCGGCGGTCACCTCGTCGACCCACGCGGTCATGCTGTCGTACTGGGTCTCGAGCACGCCCGCGTCGCCGTAGGCCTGATAGATCGTCCAGGGCACGACGGTCGCCGCATCCGCCCACCCGGCCGTCGGCCCGCTGTACCCGGTGACGATCGCGGGCACCACCATCGGGGTGCCGCCGAGGGCGCGCTGCTCGGCGGCGAGGTCTTTCAGCCACGAGGCGAGGAAGCCGGCGGAGTCGTAGAGGTAGGTCGCGGTGGGGGCGAAGACCTGCAGGTCGCCGGTCCATCCGAGGCGCTCGTCGCGCTGCGGGCAGTCGGTGGGCACGTCGACGAAGTTGCCCTTCATGCCCCACACGACGTTCTCGTGCAGACGGTCGACGAGCTCGTCGGACGCGTCGAACCAGCCGGTGCGCGCCATGTCCGAGTGCAGTACCTCGGCCACGATGTCGGCCGGGTCGAGATCGCCCGGCCATCCGGCGACCTCGGCGTAGCGGAACCCGTGGAACGTGAAGCGGGGCGCCCAGGTCTCGACCCCGCGGCCTACGAGCGTGTAGGTGTCGGTCGCCTTCGCGCCGCGCAGCGGAGCGGTCGCCAGCTCGCCGTGCTCCAGGACCTCGGCGTGACGCAGGGTGACCACTGTCCCCGCCTCGCCCGTGACCCTCAGACGCAGCCGGCCGACGAGGTTCTGGCCGAAGTCGAGGATCGTCGCGCCCGACGGCGAGGTCAGCACCTCCTGCACCGCGCGCTGCTCGACCACGCGCACCGGCGGGCCGTCGGGGGCGACGAGCTCGACGTCTCCGAGGTCGCGCTCGACGACGGGAGTCCAGTCCCCCGCATCGAACGCGACCGACGACCACCCCGGCTCGAAGGCGCGGGCGTCGTAGTGCTCGCCGTTGTAGAGGTCGGCGGAGGTGATCGCTCCGGCACCGCTGACCCAGTCGGTGCCGGATGCGACGACCTGGCGGGTGCCGTCGGCGTAGGTGACCTCGACCTGCACCAGCACGGCGAGGTCCGATCCGTAGAGCGCCCGCTTCTGCGCCCAGCCGAGGTACCCGCGCCACCATCCGTCGCCGAGCCATGCGCCGATCGCGTTGGCGCCCGCGACGAGGTGCTCGGTCACGTCGTAGGTGCTGTACCGAAGACGCGACCCGTAGGTCGTCCAGCCGGGTGCGAGCTCGTCGTCCCCGACGCGGCGCCCGTTGATCTCCAGCTGGAAGAGCCCGTGGCCGGTCGCGTAGGCACGAGCAGCCACGATCTCGTCGTCGCGGAGATCGAACGACCCGCGGACGAGGGGGGAGGCCACGGTCTCGTCGGCGGGACCGACGAGCCGCGCCGACCAGTCGGCCGCATCGAGCAGCCCCGCCTCGACGGACGACCACTCGCTCCACGCGCTGACCGACCCGTCCGCGCCCGTGACCCGCACGCGCACGTCCTGCCGCTCGCGGGAGGTGAGGGGTGCGAACGGCCACGCGACGAGCACCGAGTCGCCGCCGTCGACGGTGGCCGTCGCGCCGTCGCGCCGCTCGATCTCGACCCCGGCCTGCACCCAGCCGTTCGGAGCGCCCGAGGTGATCCACGACAGGCGCGGGCGCGCCTCGCCGATCCCCCGCGCGGTGCGGTGGTGTTCGAAGCGGACGGGGGCGACGGTCAGCGTCATGGGAGGGTCTCCGGGGTCGTTTCGGGTGGGGGATCGGGTCAGCGAACCGAGCGGATGCGAAGCACCACGGCTCCGGCGATGACGACGGATGCTGCGGCCACGATGAACAGCAGCGCGTAGTTGCGGTCGTCGCCGGTCACTCCGATGAGGAGGATGCCGGATGCGGCGAGCGGGGCGAGCGACTGCGGGATCGACGTGGCGAACCCGGTGATGCCCATGAAGCGGCCGGCATCGGTCTCGCGCTCGGGGAGCACATCGAGAAGCAGCGCCTGGTCGACCGCGGCGAACAGCCCGAGGCCCACGGACGTGGTCAGCGAGCCCACGATGAGCATCGTGAGGTCGGGCGCGAAGGCCTGAGCCAGCATGCCGCCCGCCATGATCAGACCGCCGATCGTGATGAAGAGACGACGACGACGCAATCTGTCGGAGAGGAACCCGCCGCCGATGGCGCCGAGCGTCACGGCGAGGATGCCGCCCAGGCTCAGCGACGCGATGATGCCGGCGACAGACTCGACCGTGATCCCCAGCCGGTCGGCGAAGAAGTAGGCCGTGTAGGTCGTGTTCAGGGTGATGCCGGTGTAGAAGAAGAATCTCCCGAGCCAGTTCCACGAGAAGTCGGGGTGCTTGCGCGGGTTGTAGAGGTACTTCGCGAGCAGCTGCGCGACCGTGATGGGCTCCTTCGACAGGCCCCGGCTGTCGTCCTCGTGCACGAGCAGCACGAACAGCAGCACGAACAGCACGCCGACCGACCCCGGGACGAGGAAGAGCAGAAGCGGGTCACCGGTGAAGAACTGGGCGAGCACCACGCCGAAGACGGGCGCGATCTGCGTGGCGAAGCTCGTCAGGCCCGCGACCTTGCCGCGCTGCGATTCGGGGAGCCGATCGGCGGTCGAGATCTGCAGGTTGCTGAGGGCCGTGCCCCAGCCCCACTGTGCGAGGACCCAGCCGGCACCGAGCACGAAGACGTTAGGTGACAGCGCCATCACCACGAGCGAGACGACGCCGACGAGCATGCCGCCCACCATGAACGGGCGACGGCGCCCGACGCGGGTGCGGGTGCGGTCGGACCAGACGCCCATGAACGGGGAGGTGAGCATCACGAACAGGGCGCCGGCGCCGGTGATGAACCCCAGGTACTCGGGGTGGCCGGGAGCGAGGGTGTTGACGCGGATCGTCAACGAGATCGCGAGCGGGGTGATGAAGGCCATGAACACGCCGAACTGGGCGAGCACCATGAACCAGATGTAGCGGGAGCCGACCTTGGGAAGATCGGGTCGGGCAGACGCATCTGTCTCTTCGGCTGTCGCGGTCGAGTCGACCGGCGCCGCGGGAAGCGTGGCCGCAAGGGGCGTGACGAGCGGTTCGTCGTGGGGAGAGGGGCTCATCGAGACTCCATCGTCAGGAGGGGGCCCATCGGCCCGACCATTGCTAGCGCGCGCTAGCCAGCTCACCGTAATCTACGATGGCTAGCGCGCGCAACCACGATCACGGCGCGCAGGAGCTCGAGGATCGATGGAGCAACGCGAACTCTCCAAGCGGGTCACCGCGGCCGACGTCGCACGCTCGCTGGGGCTGTCGCGGGCCACCGTCGGCTTCGTGCTCAACAACACCGCCGGCCAGACCATCTCCGAGGCCACCCGCCGACGCGTGATCGCGGAGGCGGAGAGACTGGGCTACCGCCCGCACCAGGCGGCGCGCGCCCTCGCGAGCGGCCAGAGCCGGATCGTGCTGCTCGTGCTCCCGGATTGGCCGATCGACCACAGCATCCGCGTCCATCTCGACGAGGCGTCGATCGTGCTGGACCGCGCGGGGTACTCGCTCGTGACCACCACGCCCCACGCCGACGGCCACGCCCCGCCGCTCTGGGAGACGCTGAACCCCGACGTGGTGATGGGACTGCTGCCCTTCACCGCGAAGACGCTCGCGCAGATGCGACGCCGCGGGGTGCGACGCATCGTCCCCGATGCACCGGCGTCGCCGGCACCCGCCGAAGGGGGCGACGGGTTCGCCCTCGGACCCCGCGCTCAGGTGGAGCACCTGCGGGGCCGCGGGTATCGCCGCCTCGCGTTCGCCGGCTCGCCCGACCCCCGGCTGTCGGGGCTCGTCGCCGAACGCCGCGCCCTCGCCCACCGCAGCGCCGATCGGCTGTCGGATGTCGATCTCGTCGCCGACGCCGACATCTCCCCCGACACCGTGGCGTCTGTGCTGTCGGACTGGGTGCGCGACGGCGTCGACGGCGTTGTCGCCTACAACGACGACATCGCGGCACTGCTCGTCGGAACGGCGCTGCGCTCGGGCATCGCCGTCCCGGAGCAGATCGCGGTGATCGGTCACGACGACACACCCGTCGCCTCCCTCTTCGTCCCCGCACTCTCGAGCATCCGCATCGACAGCGCCGGGCTCGGCCGCTACCTCGCCGAGGTCGCCCTGGCCGCGATCGACGGGCGGCCGACGCCTCCGCCGGGACGCGCCGGCGAAGCGACGGTCGCGCATCGCGAGACCACCTAGCGCGGTCCGGCCGCGCGCAGCATCCGTCCGCCTCGCCGAGACGACGGCCGGTCGCCGAGGCGACATGCTCTCGACGCCGAAAGGGTGTCGTCTCGGCGAGACGACGTCGTCTCGACGGCAGCGCCGCACGCACCCGTAGGCTCGGGGCATGACGATCGACCTCGAAGCCCTGTACGTCGACCTGCACAAGCACCCGGAGCTGTCGTTCCAGGAGACCCGCACCGCCGGGGTGATCGTGCGCCACCTCACCGAGCTCGGACTCGAGGTCGAGGAGGGGGTCGGACGCACCGGCCTCGTCACCTCGATCGTGAACGGGGACGGGCCGGTCGTCTGGCTGCGCGCCGACATGGACGGCCTCCCCGTGCAGGAGCAGACCGGCCTCGACTACGCCAGCACCGCGAAGGGCACCGACCCCGCCGGGCTCGAGGTTCCCGTGATGCACGCGTGCGGTCACGACATGCACGTCTCGTCGCTCGTGGGCGCACTCGAGCGCCTCGTGAACACGAAGAGCGACTGGTCGGGAACCGTGGTCGCGGTGTTCCAGCCGGCCGAGGAGTACGGCGCGGGCTCGAAGGCGATGATCGCCGACGGCGTGCTCGACCGGTACCCGCGCCCCGACATCGTGCTCGGCCAGCACGTGACCCCGCTCCCGGCGGGCGTGATCGGCGTGCGCCCCGGCACGCAGATGGCCGCATCGGACGGGCTGACCGTCGTGCTGCACGGCCGCGGCGGGCACGGATCGCGCCCCCACTCCACGATCGACCCGGTGGTGATGGCCGCCGCCACCGTCATGCGCCTGCAGACGATCGTCTCGCGCGAGATCGACCCGAGAGACGTCGCCGTCGTGACGGTCGGCTCGATCCACGCGGGTCTGAAGAACAACATCATCCCCGCCGAGGCGAAGCTCGAACTGAGCCTGCGCTACCCGAACGACGAGGCGCGCGCCAAGGTGCTCGAGAAGGTCGAGCGCGTCATCAGGGCCGAGGCCGCCGCATCCGGCGCCGAGCAGACCCCGACGATCACGACCGACCACACCCTGCCGCCCACGATCAACGACGAGACCGCGACCGCGCGGCTGACGGGCGCCTTCCAGCGCGCGTTCGGCGACGACAGCGTCGTGGACCCCGGCATGTTCACCGGCAGCGAGGACGTGTCGTGGTTCGCCCGCGAGGCCGGCGTGCCGCTGGTGTTCTGGTTCTGGGGCGGCGTCGACCCGAAGAAGTTCGCGGATGCTGTGGCCGGCGGCACGCTCGACCGCGACGTCCCGACGAACCACTCGCCGTACTTCGCGCCCGTGCTGCAGCCGACCCTCGATCGCGGTGTCGAGAACCTCGTGGTCGCGGCTCGGGAGTTCCTCGCCTGAGGCCGACCCGCCGCGAACGGACTAGCGCGAGGGCAGTGTCAGGATCTCGGCACCCGAATCGGTGATCGCGACCGTGTGCTCGCTGTGCGCGGTGCGCGCGCCCGTCGCGCTGCGGAGGGTCCAGCCGTCGGGGTCGGTCACGAGCTCTGCCGTGTCGGCCATGACCCAGGGCTCGAGCGCGAGCAGGAGGCCCGGGCGCAGCGCGTAGCCGCGGCCGGGGCGACCGGTGTTGGCGACATGGGGCTCCTGGTGCATGGTCGATCCGATGCCGTGCCCGCCGAACTCGACGTTCACGGGGTACCCCGCGTCTTTCAGCACCGTGCCGATCGCGCGCGAGATGTCGCCGACCTTGGCACCCGGACGGGCGGCGGCGATACCGGCCGCCAACGCGCGCTCGGTCGCATCGATCAGCGCCAGGTCGTCGGCCGACCGCGTCTCGCCGACGATGAAGCTGATGGCGGAGTCGGCGGCGATGCCGCCCTTCACCACGGCGAGGTCGAGCGTGAGCAGATCGCCGTCGGCGAGGGCGTAGTCGTGCGGCAGACCGTGCAGCACGGCGTCGTTGACGGCGGTGCAGATGTAGTGACCGAACGGCCCGCGGCCGAACGACGGCGCGTAGTCGACGTAGCACGACGTCGCGCCCGCCTCGACGATCATCTCCTGCGCCCACCGGTCGATCTCGAGCAGATTCGTGCCGACGACGGCGCGGTCCTTAATGGTGTGGAGGATGTCGGCGACGAGGGCGCCGGTCACCCGCGCGCGGCTGATCTGGTCGGGGTTCAGGATCTCAATCACCCAATAACTATACCGGCCATATCATCCCGTCTACACTCGAGGCCATGGTCAGACTGCCTCTCAGCCCCGAGGAGATCGAACGCGGGCGACGCCTCGGCACGCTCCTTCGGCAGGCCCGCGCCGGACGCCCGATGCTCGACGTCGCCCTCGACGCGGGCGTCTCGCCCGAGACCCTCCGCAAGATCGAGTCGGGCCGCATCGCGACCCCCGCGTTTCCGACCATCGCCGCGATCGCGGGAGTGCTGAACCTCTCCCTCGACGAGGTCTGGGCCGAGGTCAACGTCGGCGCATCCGCCGCGCAGCATCCCGTCGCGTCCTGAGCGCCCGTCGCCCGAGCGCACGGGTTGCGCCCGAGCGCACGGGTTGTGCGCGTACCCGGGCCGTGTGGTCGGGGTGAAGCCGTGCGCTCGCGAGACCTACTCGACGCGCGCCGACGCCTCGCGCTCGTCGACGACGCGGGCACCGAAGACGCCGGGGAGTCCTCGACCGTCGCGGAACGCGAACAGCATCACCGCGGTCGCGACGACGAACGGCAGCGCCAGGAGGCTCCACGGATCGGGCAGGGCGTCGAGCAGCGTGTACCCGCTGACGCCGGTGATCCACCGCACCGGACGGGCGAGCCACGTCGGCAGCACCCCTCCCGAGAACCGCAGACGCACGGCGAGGTCGCCGACCGAGCGCCCGGTGACCAGGATCACCGCGAGCCAGAGGCCGGTGCCGACGACGAGACCGCTCACCGTGGCGGGCGTGCTGTCCAGGACGGCCTCCCGATCGCCCACGACGAACTGCAGCCACAGCTGCACGACGATACCGACGGCCGATATGACGAGCCCCAGGCCCACCGCGTCGCACAGCATGCCGAGCGCCCGGCGCCGACGGGTCACGGGGCGCGGGACGTCGGCGTCCGCAGCGCGTTCGACCCCGCGCAGTCGGGAGGGGACGACGAGCGCGAAGAGCGAACCGGCCACGGCGCCGAGGGTGTTGGTGAGCATGTCGTCGACGTCGAAGACCCGGTACGCGCAGGGGTGGATGCCCCAGACTCCCGTCACCTGGGTGGTCTCGACGAACGCCGAGGTGCCGAGGCCGACGAGGAGGGCGACGAGGATGCCGCGGCCGCCGAGCACGCGCAGGAAGAATCCGAGCGGCACGAACAGCAGCACGTTCAGCACGAGCTGGAGGATGGCCGGGTCGGTCACGAACGGACCGGGCCGGCGCGCAGCGCCCCGGACGTCGTCGATGAAGGCCCAGATGTCGAGGTTCACCCCGGCGCACCGCATCGTGTCGGGGTCGGGGAGCGGGAGGAGCGTGTACGTCCAGATCGCCCAGAAGTACACCAGCGCCAGGGCCCACAGGACGGCCCTGCCGGCGGTCAGCCGGCCGCGCCGCCGATAGCTGACCGCGACGAAGGGGACGAACAGCAGGAACCCGGCGAAGCCCCCGGCGAGGATCGCGAGGATGCCGTTGCGCACCTGTTCATCCACCCTGCGAGTCTATGGATCTCCAGGTCGCGCGACGATCGCCGCCGCGCGACCTGGAGGGCTCAGTTCGCGCGCACCGCGGTGGGCGCAGCATCCGTCGACGTCGCACCGTCGACGTCGGCGCGGTGCAGCGTCTCGGGCAGGAACGCGATGCCGACGAGGCCGATGATGCTCAGCCCGACCAGGTACGCCGCGACGAGCCAGGGCGCGCCTCCCGCCAGAGCGACGAGCGCGGTCGCGACCAGGGGCGCGGTTCCGCCGACGAGCGCGGCGGGGATCTCGCGCGAGATCGCGATGCCGCTCCAGCGCATGCGCGTGGGGAACAGTTCGGCGAGCATCGCGGCGCTGACGCCGATCGTCGCGCCCTGCACGATGGCGAGGCCGAGGATCAGCCCGAGCGCGACGAGCACCGAGTTCTCGGTCTGGAAGAGGAAGAACATCGGGAACGCGAACGCGATGGCGAAGATCGCCGCTCCGATGAGCACGGGCTTGCGGCCGATGCGGTCGGCCAGGCGACCGAAGCCGAGGGTGGCCGGGATCGTCAGGAGCTCCGCGACGATCAGTCCGATGAGCGCGTGCGTGGGATTCACCGAGAGGGTGCCCGTCGTGTACGACAGCGAGAACGTCTGCACGACGTAGACCCACGGCAGCGCGAAGACGAACAGCGCCATCCCGGCCAGCAGCGTGCGCCAGTGCGACTTCACGGCCATCGCGAGCGGCGCTCGAGACACCGTGCCGTCGCGCTCGGCGGCCTCGAACGCCGCGGTCTCCTTCACCCGGAGGCGGAAGTAGAGGGCGAAGCCGACGATGACGATGCTCGCGATGAACGGGATGCGCCAGCCCCACGCCTGGAACTGCTCGATGGGCAGCAGGCTGATGAGGGCGAACGTCGCCGTCGCCAGAGCCATGCCGATGTAGACGGATGCTCCGGGGAACCCCGCGATGAAGGCGCGGTTGCGCGTGGTCGACGACTCGCTGGCCATCGTCATCGCCCCGGCGAATTCCGCTCCGGCGCCCGCGCCCTGGAAGAGGCGCAGGATGATGAGGCAGATCGGCGCCCAGATGCCGATGGTCTCGGCGGTCGGGAGCAGTCCGATGATGGTGGTGGCGATGCCCATCATGAGCAGGGTGGCGAGCAGGGTCGCCTTGCGTCCGATCCGGTCGCCGTAGTGGGCGAAGATCAGCCCTCCGATGGGACGCGCACCGAATCCGACGGCGAACGTGGCGAATGCTCCGAGAAGCCCCGCGAACTCTCCTCCGCCCGGGAAGAAGAGGGGAGCGAACACGAGCGCCGAGGCCAGCCCGTAGAGGGTGAAGTCGTACCACTCGATGACCGTGCCGACCGAGCTCCCGATCACGGCGCGACGACGCTGCGATCGCGAATCCAATCCCGACCGATCGATGTCGTCTGCGATGTCGATGTCCATGACACTCCTCTGTGTACGGGCCGCGCGGACGCGTGGGCGGGCCTCGGTGGCCGATCCGCCACCAGGTTAGGCAGAGCGGCCTCCCGCTCGTCATGTGCGCTGACCACACGGCAGCCGCCCATTGATGAACAATGGGCACATGCCTTCTCCCTCCGCCCCGCTCGACGCCGAGGCCGCGAGGCTGCTGGTCGCCGCCGTCACCGGCACCTCGCCCGAGGCCGTCGAGCGCGTGGGCGGGCTCCCCGGCGCCGAGGGGTTCCTCCCCGCCGTTCAGGCGGCTCGGCGCGAGGTCGAGGGCCTGCGCCGACGCGAGAACGAGCTCTCGGCGCTGTTCTCCAGCGCCCGCGAGCTCGCGGGCGTCCGCGACACCGACGCGGTGCTCCGCCGGCTCGTCGAGCGCGCCCACGAAATGCTCGGCTCCGACGTCACGTACCTCTCCGACCTCGATCCCATCACGGGCGCCCTCCGCGTCCGCGCCACGTACGGGGCGGTCACCGCGGCGTTCCGCGAGCTCGTCGTCCCGCCCGGACGAGGACTCGTCGGGGCGATCGTGGAGACCGGCGCACCGCTCGCGGTGAGCCGGTACGACGATTACGCCTCCGACCGGCACGAACCGGTCGTCGACGACGCCGTCGACGCCGAGGGGATCGTGTCGATGCTCGGCGTACCCCTGCGCACCGAGACGGCGGTGCTCGGCGTGCTCTTCGTGGCCATGCGGCAGGAGAGGGCGTTCTCGCCCGATCAGATCGCACTGCTGTCGGCGCTCGCCGACCACGCGTCGGTCGTGCTGCAGACCGCCGGTACGCTCCGGTCGCTGCAGAGGTCGGAGGAGGAGGCCCGTGCCGCGCTGGAGCAGCTCTCGTCCCACCTCGTCGAGCGCGACCGCGCCAACACCGTGCACCAGCAGTTGGTCTCCGCGGTCCTGGGCGGCGGGGGCTTCACGCGCATCGCCGAGACCCTCGCCGACACCCTCGGCCGCGCCGTGCGGATCGTCGACGAGCGCGGCGATCAGCGCGCGGCGGTCGGAGACACCGACGGCCTCTCCCGCGACGACGCCGGAGCCGCCCTCGCCGCCGCCGCGGAGACCAGCCGGGGTTCCGGTCACGCCGAGCCCATCGCCTCCCCGTCGGGTCAGCGCGTGGTCGCGGCACTCGCGGCCGGCACGCGGTCGTTCGGGGCGGTGCACATCGAGGCCGGCGCGTTCGAGCTCGGCGCCGTCGACCTGCGCACCGTCGAGCGGGCGGCACAGGTGGGCGCCCTGCTCGCCCTGTCGGAGGAGGCCGTGGCCGAGTCGCAGCAGCGCCAGCACCTCGACCTCGTCGCCGACATCGTGCGCGATGCCACCGAACGACGCGGCGATGTCGCCGCGCGTCTGCGACGCCTCGGTCTCGACCTCGACACTCTCGACCGCCTTCTCCTCGTCGTCGTCCCCGGCGACCGAAGACTCGACGCCCTGAGGCTGCTCACCCGGCGGATCGGCGCCTCCGGCCTCGTGGGCGACATCGACGGCACCCTCGTCGTCCTCGCGGACGGTGCACGGACGCAGCCGGATGCTGCGGCCACCCGACGGGCGGTCGGCGACCTCGTCGGCGCATCGGTCATCGTGGTCGAGGGTCCGCGCACGGGGGCGATCGGGAAGCGCTACGACCTCGCCCGGCGGGCTCTGCGCATCGTCGGCGCCCTCGGCATCGCCGACGGCGCCGTCACGACGGACGAGCTCCTCCCCTACGCGGCCGTCCTCGACGCCGACCAGGCCGCGCTCCAGGGCTTCCTCGACGCGGCCATCGGCCCGGTGCGCGCGTACGACGCGGAACGCGGCACGGAACTGCTGGCCACGCTCCGCGCGTTCGTGCGGCACGGCGGCAGTCCGACACGCGCGGCGCGTGCGCTGGTGTTCCACCCGAACACCATCCTCCAACGACTCGAACGCCTCGACCGCGTGCTCGGCGAGGGCTGGCGCGCCGACGAGAGGCTGTTCCGGCTGTCGCTGGCCGTGAGGCTCGATGAGCTGCGGGAACAGCTCGGATCGCGCTAGCTCGATGAGGTGTGCCCAACACCCACTTGTGAGCCGCCTCGATGAGGCAACGTGACATAGTTCGACCCGGGTGACCTCCCTAGGCTGAGAGCCGACGCGACCGCGAGGCCGCGCGAACGAGGAGGATCAGTGACGATCAACAGCAGGCTCTCCGGGCTTCGCGACCACACCCCCGACGAGCGGCTCGCCCTCGTCGCCGCGGCCGCCGGTCTCGAGCCCGACGCCCTCTCCTCCCTGCGCGACGGCCTGCGTCTCGAGCAGGCCGACCACATGGTCGAGAACGTCGTCGGCATGATCGGCGTCCCCGTCGGGGTCGCGACGAACTTCACGATCGACGGCGCGGACCGCCTCGTGCCGATGGCCACGGAGGAGCCGAGCGTCGTCGCCGCCGCATCGAACGCGGCCCGCATCGCCCGGGTGCACGGCGGATTCCAAACCTCCCACTCCGGCGACGTGATGATCGCGCAGGTGCAGGTGCTCGACACCGTCGACCCGGAGGGCGCGCGGATGCGGCTCCTGGAAGCGCGCGACGAGCTGCTCGACCTCGCCGACGCGCAAGACCCCGTTCTCGTGCGGTTCGGCGGTGGCGCCCGCGACGTCTCGGTGCGCGTGCTCCCGACCCGCGCGGGCGTGCACGTCGTGCTGCACCTCCACGTCGACGTCCGCGACGCGATGGGCGCGAACGCCGTCAACACCATGGCCGAGGCGATCGCGCCCCGGGTGGCGGAGATCGCCGGCGGGCGCACGCTGCTGCGGATCCTCAGCAACAAGGCCGACCTCCGGCTCACGCGGGCACGGGCGGTCTTCGACGCCGAGCTGCTCGGCGGGCCGCAGGTCGTCGACGACATCGTCGCCGCATCCGCCTTCGCCGAGGCCGACCCCTACCGGGCCGCGACGCACAACAAGGGGATCATGAACGGCATCACCGCCGTCGTGCTCGCCACCGGGAACGACACGCGCGCCGTCGAGGCGGGGTGCCACTCGCACGCGGCCCGCGACGGCGGTTACCGCGCGCTCTCGCGCTTCGAGAAGGACGCCGACGGCAACATCGTCGGCACTCTGGAGGTGCCCCTCGCCGTCGGGCTCGTCGGCGGCGCCACGCGCGCGCACCCGGCAGCCCAGGCCGCGGTGACACTGCTCGGCGTCGAGACGGCCCGGCAGCTCGCCGCCGTCGTCGCAGCGGTCGGGCTCGCCCAGAACCTGGCGGCATGTCGAGCCCTGGCGGCCGAGGGCATCCAGCGCGGCCACATGTCGCTGCACGCACGCACGATCGCCGCGAGCGCCGGCGCGACGGTCGAGGAGGTCGGTGCCGTCGCCGAGCGCATCGTCGCCGAACGGCGCATCGGCGTCGAGGCCGCGCGCGAGGTGCTCGCCGAGCTGCGCGAGGGGTCTCGGGTATGAGCGGATCGCCGCAACCGGTGCGCGTGCCGCTCGACGGCCTGCCCGCGCGGGTCACCGTCTACGAGGTCGGCCCGCGCGACGGACTGCAGGCCGAGACCGACCTCGTCCCCACCGCCGCCAAGGTGGAGCTCTGCCACCGGCTGTACGACGCCGGTGTGCGCGACCTCGAGGTGACGAGCTTCGTGCCGCCGTCGTGGATCCCGCAGCTCGCCGACGCCGCCGACGTGGTCGCCGCGCTCGACGTCGCCCCAGGCTCGCGCGCCGTCGCGCTCGTGCCTAACCTGCGCGGCCTCGAGCGCGCGTGGCAGAGCGGCCTCGACGACGTCGCGGTCGTCGTCAGCGCGACCGAGGCGTTCGCCCGGGCGAATCTGAACACCGACCGGGCGACCGCGGTCGCCCGGTCCGTTGAGACCACCCGCGCCGCCCGATCGCAGGGCACGCGCGTGCGGGGCTACGTCTCGATGGCGTTCGGCGACCCCTGGGAGGGCGAGGTCGCAGTCGAGGCGGTCGTGTCCGCCGCCGTCGCGCTCCACGCCGCCGGGTGCACCACCGTCGCCCTCGGCGACACGATCGGGGTCGCGACCCCCGGCCAGATCGCCCGCGTCGTCGGCGCGGTTCTCGACGCCGGCGTTCCGGTGGCGGGTCTCGCGCTGCATCTGCACGACACGTACGGTCAGTCGCTCTCGAACGTGCTCGAGGCGCTGCGCATGGGCGTCGCCGAGTTCGACTCGTCGGTCGGCGGCCTCGGCCGATGCCCCTATGCGAAAGGCGCGACCGGCAACCTCGCGACCGAAGACCTCGTCTGGATGCTGCACGGCCTCGGCATCGAGACAGGCCTCGACCTCGACGCGCTGGCCGCCACCACCGCCTGGCTCGCCGGCGTACGCGGGCGCCCCGCCCCCTCCCGCGTCGCGCGGGCCCTGAACGCCGCGACCACCGATCCCGCCACCCAGGAAGCCCCCGCCACATGAGCCTCCCCACCACCCCCGGCGCCCTCAGCGGCGTGCTCGTCCTCGACCTCTCGCGCGTGCTCGCGGGGCCGTTCGCCGCCCAGATGTTCGCCGACTTCGGAGCGACCGTCGTCAAGATCGAGAACCCGCGCGACCCCGACGTCGCCCGCGGCTTCCCGCCGTACCTGCGCGACGGCGAGGAGGAGTTCAGCGGCTACTACGGCCAGTACAACCGCGGCAAGCTCGGAATGGCCCTCGACCTCGCCGCCCCCGGCGGGGCCGACGTGCTGAAAGACCTCGTCGCGAAGGCCGACGTGCTGGTCGAGAACTTCCGCCCCGGCACGATGGCGAAGCTCGGACTCGGATACGAGGTGCTGCGCGAGATCAACCCGCGACTGGTCTACCTCGCCATCTCCGGCTACGGCCAGACCGGGTCGCGCAGCCGCCGCCCGGCCTTCGACAACACCGCCCAGGCCGCCGGCGGCATGTGGTCGATGAACGGCTACCCCGACCAGCCGCCGGTCCGCGTCGGCGTGACCATCGGCGATCTCTCGGCGTCCCTGTTCGGCGTCATCGGAGCACTGGCGGCACTGCGGCACGCCGAGCGCACCGGCGTGGGCCAGCTCGTCGACGTCGCCCAGGTCGACAGCATCCTCGCCCTCACCGAGACAGCCGTCGTCGACTACACCGTGGACGGGAAGGTCGCGAGCCCGGCGGGCAACGCGCACGCCTGGGTCCGGCCCTACGAGCTCTTCGACTGCGCCGACGGCCAGGTGTTCTTCGGTGCCTACACCGACAAGCTGTGGCGCGCGGCGTGCGACCTGTTCGGCACGCCCGAGGTCGCGTCCGACCCCGAGATCGACACGATGCGCAAGAGATTCGACGCCGAGGTCTACGAGCGGCGGGTGAAGCCGATCGTCGCCGGATGGGTCGCGAGTCGCACGAAGGCGGAGCTGGAAGACCTCGCCGGCGACGTCGTGCCCCTCACGGCGATCAAGACGATCGGCGAGGTCGTCGACGACCCCGGCACGGCGGAACGCGACATGGTCGTCTCGGCCGACTACGGCGATCTGGGCACGCTCCGCATGTTCGGCCAGCCCGTCAAGCTCAGCGAGACCCCCGCGCTGCCCGCCCGCCCCGCGAACCGCTTCGCCGAGCACGCCGACGCGGTGCTGACCGGTGTCGCGGGCTACGACGCGGCGCGCATCGCCGACCTGCGCTCCACCGGGGCGCTGCCGTGACGGTCACGCGCTCCGCGGTGATCGACCCCTCGACCGTCGAGGCCTACCGCGGCACGTTCGCCGCGGCCGAGGCTCCCCTGCACGTCGGAGACGACCTGCCCGCCGGCTGGGAGGGAGTCTCCTTCCCGTTCGCGGTGCCGCTCGCCGACCTGCGCCCCGACGGCACCCCCGCGCGCGACGGGGTCGTTCCCGAGATCGACCTCCCCCGTCGCATGTACGCGGGGGAGGACACCGAGTTCGTCTCAGTCGTCCGCCTCGGCGACACCGTGCGACAGACGACGGCGCTCGGCCCGGTCGTCGAGAAGACCGGACGCAACGGCCGGCTCACGTTCGTCGACGTCGAACGCGAGTACGCCGTCGACGGCGCGGTCGCGATCCGCAGCGTGTGGCACGACGTCTTCCTCGAGGACGCGGGCTCGCCGGCGCGCGATCCGAGGCGCGATCCCGCGGCCGCAGCATCCGCCGAGTGGATCGAGACCGTCACCCTCGACATCCGCCAGCTGTTCCGGTTCTCGGCCCTCACCTTCAACACCCACCTCATCCACTACGACCGCGCCTGGGCACGTGAGCGGGAGGGTCTTCCCGATCTGCTCGTGCACGGCCCGCTGACCAGGATCCTGATGATGGATGCTGCGCGCCGCCGCACGCCCGGGCGCACACCCCGCCGGCTCTCGGTGCGCGCCGTGGCGCCGGTGCTGGTCGACCGCGAGATCCGCTTCGCAGGACGCAGCGGCGACGACGCGACGACCGTCACCGCCCTCGACGCCGACGACGTCGTACTGGCCGTCGCCGAGGTCGCCTGGGCGTGACGCTCAGGTCGGGGCGAGCGCCTCGAAGGCGTCGTGCGTCGCGTCGGCGAGGCCGGTGACGTCGGCGACGGCGGTCGGGTCGACGCAGAAGCCGACGCCCATCCGGTCGGCACTGGAGATGGCCGAGATGCGCAGGGCGTGGTGGGCCGCGGGCTCCGATGACGTGTAGAGCCGCTCCACCCGCCGACCCGACACCACGACGGCGGTGCGGGGTCCCGGCACGTTCGAGATCGCGACGCCGAACTCCCGGGGATTGTCGGCGACGGCCCGCGCGAGGCTCCCCGCCCGGCCGAGCGCGCGGAAGAGATCGTCCATCAGCGCGGCGTCGTGGTCGAGCTTGCGGACGCGGGTCTGCGCGCTGATGCCGTCGAGGCGTCGCAGATCGTCGCTCTCCTGCAGGAGCAGGTCGACGTTCAGGAACGAATCGCGGTTGCCCGCCCCGGCGTCCTCCCCCGCGACGCGCAGGCTCACCGGGATCTGCGCGCGCAGGCGCGGGAGGGCGTGTCCTCGGGCCTGCGGGAGCCCGCTGATCCACCGGCGCAGCCCCCCGGCGACGACGGCGAGCAGCACGTCGTTGACGGTCGCATGCTCCGGGCGGGCCGCGCCGACGGCCCGGAGTGCGTCGAGCGGAAGATCGGCGAAGGCGAGCGCCCTCTCCCGGGTGATCGGCCGATCGAACGGCGAGCGCGCCCCGGGGCGGCCGAGCTCACGCGCGAGCGCCCCGGGCATGCGCTCCCACTCGAGCCAGCGGGGGATCGGAGGAGCCGCCGCGCGCACCCCGACCGGATGCACCGGAACGTCATGGGGATCGAAGAGCACCGCGTCGAGGAACCGGACGCCGCCGATCCCGTCGGCCATCGCGTGGTGCAGCCGCACCGCGACGGCGTGCCGGCCGTCGTGGAGCGGACCGACCAGGTCGACCGTCCACAGCGGCCGCGAACGGTCGAGGTGCTGCGACATGAGCTCCCCCACCACGCGACGGAGGTCTTCGGGGGTCCCGGCCGAGCGACGCCGCACGTGATGGTCGAGGTCGATGCGCTCGACCCTCTGCTACACCGGACCCGACGGGCCCGCCTCGACGCGATCGAGCGCTCGGGGGAAGCGGTCGAGGCCGGCGAGGATGCGCTCGCCGACCGCGCCGGCGTCGAGCGGAGCGCCCGGTTCGAGCACGAGCAGTTTCAGGGTGTGGCCGAGCACCGAGTCGGACTCGAGGGCCAGGATGCGGGCGTCGTCGGCCGCCAGCGGCCGCGTCGCATCCCCGTTCACGACCACAGCTTGCCAGTCGCGTTCAGCCGTTGTACACCGCGCCGTGCGCGCCGCGTTGCGGAGGAGTTCGAAACCAGCGTAGTGTCGCGCGTCGTGACTGATGAAAGTCGCGACTCCGGCGAGGACGTGCCGGTCGCGCAGACCCCCATGGCGAAACGCCTGCTGATCGGCGACCCGCTGACGTCGGAGAAGCTCGACGACCAGCTTCTCCCGAAGAAGATGGCGCTGCCGATCTTCGCCTCCGACGCTCTGTCGTCGGTCGCGTACGCGCCGCAGGAACTGCTGATGATCCTGCTCATCGGGGGTACGGCGCTGCTGACCTTCAGCCCCTGGGTCGCGGGCGCCGTCGTGCTGGTGCTCGTGGTCGTGGTCACGAGCTACCGGCAGCTGATCAAGGCCTATCCCTCGGGCGGCGGCGACTACGAGGTCGCGCGCACGAACCTGGGCGAGATACCCGGCGTCATCGTCGGGGCGGCCCTGCTGGTCGACTACATCCTGACCGTCGCGGTGTCGGTCGCGTCCGGCGTCGACAACATCATCTCGGCGATCCCCGAGCTCAACCCGTTCCGCATCGAATTCGCCGTCGGGTTCGTCGTGCTGATCGTCATCGTGAACCTGCGCGGGGTGCGCGAAGCATCCGCGGTCTTCGCGATCCCCACCTACCTCTTCATCGGTTCGGTCGCGCTCATGATCGTGGTGGGCCTGGCCCGCACGGTCGCCGGCGACCCGCCCGTCGCCTCGAGCGCCGACTACGCCGTGCAGGCGGAGTCGCTCACGCAAGCGGCGATGATCCTGCTGGTGCTGCGCGCCTTCTCGAGCGGATGCTCCGCCCTCACCGGCGTCGAGGCCGTCTCGAACGGCGTGCCCGCGTTCCGCAAGCCGAAGATCCGCAATGCGCAGACGACGCTGAGCCTCATGGGCATCATCGCGATCGTGCTGTTCGTGGGCCTGACGATCGTCGCGCTCGTCTCGGGCGTGCGTTACGCCGAAGACCCCTGCCACCTCGTCGGCTTCGACTGCACGCAGCCCCAGCCGAGCCTCATGGCGCAGGTCGCCGCGGCGACCTTCGGCATGGGCAGCATCCCGTTCTTCGTCATCCAGGCCGCGACCGCCTGCGTGCTGCTGCTGGCGGCCAACACCGCCTTCAACGGCTTCCCGCTGCTGGGGTCGACCCTCGCCCGCGACGGCTACGCCCCGAAGTCGCTCAACACCCGCGGCGACCGGCTGGTCTACTCCAACGGCATGATCGTTCTCGGCATCGTCGCGATCATCGTGCTGATCGTCTATCAGGCCGATCAGACCGACCTCATCCAGCTCTACATCATCGGCGTGTTCGTCTCGTTCTCCCTGGGCCAGATCGGAATGGTGCGGCACTGGCGCCGCGCGCTGCGGGGCCTGCAAGACCTGACGCCCGAGGCGGCGAAGCAGGACTCGGCGCGATACGAACGGCGCTCGGCGATCAGCGGACTGATCATCAACGCCATCGGCGCGGGCCTGACGGTGGCCGTGCTCATCATCGTCACGATCACGAAGTTCACCCACGGTGCGTGGCTGGTGTTCCTCGCGATCCCGATCCTCGCGGTGCTGATGGTGGGCGTGAACCGCTACTACCGCGACGTCGAGCACGAGATCGAGATGGACGACACGGTGCACTTCGGGGCCGAGGGCGACGTCGCGATCGTGCTGGTGAACCGCTTGCAGAAGCCCATCGTGAAGGCGATCGACTACGCCCTGGCCGCGAACCACGAGAAGACGCTCGCGGTGCACGTCGCCGTCAACGAGGCCGATGCCGCCCGGCTGCAGAAGGACTGGGCGGAGCACGAGGTGCCGGTACCGCTCGTCATCATCGACTCGCCCTACCGGGCCTACACGTCGCCGGTCGCCGGCTTCATCCAGAAGTACCGCGAGAAGCACGGCTCATCGGTGGTGACGGTCTACCTGCCGCAGTACATCGTGGGGCACTGGTGGGAGGCGTTCCTGCACAACCGCAGGGCCCGCCGCCTGGCGAACCAGCTCATGCTGCTGCACGGCGTCTCGATCACGCTCGTTCCGTGGCTGCTCGACTCGTCGGAGATCATCTACGGTCGGCGATCCCGCCCGCTCCCGGGCCAGCAGCGCGGCGGCCAGCCGATGCCGGAGGTCGGGCACCGCCCGCACCACCTGTCGCGCGGCTCCGACGAGACGCCGCCGTCCGCCGGATAGCGCGGCCCCGCCGCATCCATTCGCCCTGAGAGCCCAGAACACCCGGACGCGCACATCGCGCGCTCCGGGGGTTCTGGGCTTTCGACGTGGGTAGACGGATGCGGGGCCCGACTCAGCGAGCCCGGAGGGCCCACGCCTCGCGCGCCGCCGAGCGGACGATGCGGAAATCGTCGCGGTGCATGGCCCGCTTCGCGCGACGCAGCGCATCGTCGGCGGCCGCGATGAAGACGTGGCGATGCTGCGCCGATACCGCAGCGAGGCCTGCCAGGCACTTCTGCAGCCGGATCTGCACCTCGACGATGCCGGCGCCGTCGCGGGCGAGGGGCCGCACGGCATCGGTCACGAGCGTCTCGAGCCGGGGCGCCTCGATCCAGACGTGCTCGAAGTGCACCTCGGGGTCGGGGTCGGCCTCGAGGGCGACCGTGAAGACGCGATGGAAGGCGGAGACGACCTCGATGGCCGTGCCCGGGTCGTTCGTCGCGGGCGAGAGTGCGCGGCTGCCGATCTCGGCGAGCGCGATCACACCGAGGCGCGGATCCTGCTCGTAGTCGCGGTGCGGCGTCAGCCGGAACGCGCGGCGCATGGCGGACAGCCCCGCCTCGTCGACGGCGCCCGACACGTGAGCGAGCGGATGCAACCGGTCAGCCTGGCGCCCTGGTGTCGTGCCGACGAACACCTGCGCCCCGGCCTTGCCCGCCTCGCGGTCGAGAGCGGCGACGTCGATCCGGGTGACGTACCCGACCTCGTCCGCCCAGAGCGGCACCGCGTCGACCGGCACCGCGGTGAGGGGCCTCGCCCCCAGCGTGGGCGCGGCGGCGTAGGCCGTGAGCGACGCGGCCGCAGCACGCTCGACACGATCGATCACGTCGGCCATGCGGCCGAACTGGGCGAGGTGGGCGATCCATCGCATCAGCGTGACGACGATGACGGCGACGATCACCAGGGTGCCCAGGAACAGGATCGTGCGCCCCTGGTCGTTGTAGTAGCCGGTGGAGAGGGCGATGATCCCCACCATCGAGAAGACGAATGCGCCCACGAAGGTCGACAGGGCGTTCTGCGAGGTCGGGTCGGCGATCAGCAGCTGGGTCGACCGCGGGGTCGCGATGGTCGTCGCCGACGAATACGCGGTGACCATCGCCGTGATGGAGAACGTGGTCGCCGTGAGCATCGCGGTCGCGATGATCTGCAGGAGCGAGCCGACGGAGTTCTGGCCGAGCTCGATCACGAGGCGGAAGGGCACGACCGCGCCGATGAAGCCGGCGGCGAGCGCGAACAGGACGGCGATGAGGGCGAACAGGGTCGCGCGCACCCATACCGTGCGCGTCAACCTCGCCAGGAAGGATCCGATCGTGCCGCGGGGACGTGAGGACATCGGATCACCCTAGCCGCGCCTCCGCGGGGCGCTGACGTCGAGGTCGCGCCCGCGCCTGCGTCCCACGGCGACGACGACCAAGGCCGCGAGGAGGACGACGAGCCCGATGAGCCCGACGAAGCCGGCGACGGTGACGTATCCGCCGGGCTGGTACGGGTTGAGGAAGGGGTAGGGATACCAGTACGGCACCCCGGTCAGGGTGTTGGTCACCAGGTTCGCACGCGCCAGCGTATAGACGACCCACGCGGCGGGGAAGGCCAGAATCCACGCGACGCGCGACCACGGCAGGGCCCGCCGATTCGGGCCGAGGAAGAGGTCGAGCACGAAGAACGACGGCACGATCCCGTGGAGGATCACGCTCGCCCACGGCAGGATCGCGTTGCGCGCCATGGGCATGCCGGGCACGTTCACGTTGTAGACGACACCCGTGACGAAGATGCACGTCGTCGCCGCGGCGAGAGCCATCGCCAGCGGTGCCGGTTCGCGGCGGCCGCCGCGGGCGATCCAGAACCAGACGGCCGCCCACAGCAGCACGACGGCCGCGGCCGAGTTCGACACCATGGTGAAGAAGCCGAAGTAGTTCGCCGCCACCGTCGGCACATGACGGTCGCCCTCGATGGCGCCGCGGATCACCACCTCCGCAGGAGCCGCAACGCCGACGACGGCCGTGATGGCCGCCGCCACGCGCAGCATCGTCCAGGTCTGCGCCCACTCGTTCGATCGCAGCGCGGTGGCGATCATGCGACCCGCCGCACGCGCGCGGGTGCCGCGGATCGGCGTCGGCCGCCCATCGTCCACCAGGACCTCCCCCGGTCGTCGACTCGGCCTGTCGGTGCCATTATGGCTCCCGCCGTAGGCGGTCCGTGAGGGCTTGCGCCGGGGCCGTATGGATTCCGTGAGGACGGGCGGATGCGGCGTCGCAGCGCGGTTGCATCGGAACCGTGACCCGGGGATAGCGCCGGGTCGCCCGCGCGCAGCAGCGCGGCCGCACCGTCTTGAGGAGCTCCCGTGCTCGATGTCGTCTACATCGCCGCGACGATCGTGCTGTTCGCACTCGTCGCCCTGATCGCCCGGGGGGTCGAGCGGCTATGACGTTCTTCTCCCTGCTCGCCGGCGTGCTGGCGATCGGCGCCGTGGTCTACCTCGTCGTCGCCCTCGTGCGACCGGAGAGGTTCTGAGGTGACCGCCGAACAGTTCTGGTTCGCCGTCCTCCAGGCCGGCGCCCTCGCCCTCCTCCTCGCGCTCGCCTACCGTCCGGTCGGCGACTACATCGCACACGTCTACACCTCGGCGAAAGACCTCGCCGTCGAGCGGGGCACCTACCGCCTCATCGGCGTCGACCCGCGCTCCGCCCAGACCTGGCAGGCCTACCTCCGCGGGGTGCTGCTCTTCTCTTTCGTGGGGGTCGTGGTCGTCTACGCCCTCCAGCGCCTGCAGTCCTTCCTGCCGTACGCGCTGGGACTGTCCGCGCCGAGCGAACCGCTCGCGTTCAACACGGCCGTATCGTTCGTGACGAATACGAACTGGCAGTCGTACTCTCCCGAGCTCACGCTCGGCTACACCGTGCAGTTCGCCGGCCTCGCCGTGCAGAACTTCGTCTCGGCCGCCGTCGGCATCGCGGTGGCCATCGCGCTGGTGCGCGGCTTCGCCTATCGCCGGTCGGGCACGATCGGCAACTTCTGGGTCGACCTCGTGCGCGGCACCTACCGGGTGCTGCTGCCCTTCTCGGTCATCGCGGCGATCGTGCTGCTCGCCGGCGGCGTGATCCAGAACTTCGCGGGCTTCACCGACGTGACGACCGTGGCCGGAGCCACGCAGTCGATCCCGGGCGGGCCGGTTGCCAGCCAAGAGGCGATCAAGCTCCTCGGCACCAACGGCGGCGGGTTCTTCAACGCAAACTCCTCGCACCCGTTCGAGAACCCGGCGCCCTGGACGAGCATGTTCGAGATCTTCCTCATGCTCGTGATCCCCTTCTCCCTCCCCCGTGCATTCGGACGGATCGTCGGCGACGACCGGCAGGGCTACGCGATCCTCGCCGTCATGGCAGGCATCTTCCTCGCCTCCCTCGTGCTCGTCACGTGGGCCGAGGCGGCCGCAGGCGGCACCGCCCCCCAGCTCGCCGGAGCCGCGATGGAGGGCAAAGAGACACGGTTCGGGCTCTTCGGCTCGACGCTGTTCGGCTCCACGTCGACCCTCACCTCGACCGGCGCGGTCAACTCGATGCACGACAGCTACACCGCTCTGGGCGGAATGATGCCGATGATCAACATGATGCTGGGCGAGATCGCCCCCGGCGGAGTCGGCTCGGGCCTGTACGGGATGCTGGTGATCGCCGTGATCGCGGTATTCGTCGGCGGCCTCCTCATCGGGCGCACCCCCGAATACCTCGGCAAGAAGATCGGCCCGCGCGAGATCAAGCTCGCGAGCCTCTACATCCTCGTGACCCCGATCCTCGTGCTCGTCGGCACGGCGCTGAGCTTCGCAATCCCGGCCGTCCGCTCCGACGTCGAGACCACATCGATCTGGAATCCCGGCATCCACGGCCTGAGCGAAGTGCTCTACGCGTTCACGTCGGCAGCCAACAACAACGGCTCCGCCTTCGCCGGCCTCACCGCGAACACCCCGTGGCTCAACACCGCGCTCGGTGTCGCGATGCTGCTCGGCCGCTTCGTGCCCATCGTGCTCGTGCTCGCGCTGGCGGGCTCGCTCGCCGCGCAGGACAAGGTGCCGTCGACCGTCGGAACGCTCCCGACGCACCGTCCCCAGTTCGCGGGGCTCCTCGCGGGCGTCGCGGTGATCATCACCGCTCTCACCTACTTCCCGGTCCTCACCCTCGGACCCCTCGCCGAAGGACTCTCCTGACATGTCCACCACCGCCATCCCGGTCCCCGATCCCGTCGAAGGGCGCGCACCGATCCCTGATCCCGCCGAAGGGTCGACGACCCGCGGCCCGCAGCGCGCCTTCGGCGTGGCCCAGCTCGTCGAAGCGCTCCCGGGAGCGCTGATCAAGCTCAACCCGGCCGCCCTCTGGCGCAACCCCGTGATGTTCCTCGTGTGGGTGGGCGCGGCCCTGACCACCCTCATCGCGATTGCCGAGCCGTTCCTCGGCGGCCCCGAAGCCTCCGGCGGCACCGCCGTGCCCGCCGGTTTCACGTGGGGCATCGCGGTCTGGCTCTGGCTGACGGTGCTGTTCGCGAACCTCGCCGAGTCGGTGGCCGAGGGCCGCGGCAAGGCGCAGGCCTCGGCGCTGCGCCAGACCCGCACCACGACGAGCGCCCGGCGGGTGGTCGGATACGACGCGTCATCGGATGCGGCGGCCACCGCAGCATCGATCGTCGAGGCACCGTCGGCCGACCTCACCCTCGGTGACGTCGTGGTGGTGACCGCGGGCGAGCTCATCCCCGGCGACGGCGACATCGTCTGGGGGATCGCCACGGTGGACGAGTCGGCGATCACGGGCGAGTCGGCCCCGGTCGTGCGGGAGTCCGGCGGCGACCGCAGCGCGGTGACCGGCGGCACCCGCGTGCTGTCGGACCGGATCGTCGTGCGCATCACCTCGAAACCCGGTGAGACGTTCGTCGACCGCATGATCGCCCTCGTGGAGGGCGCCTCGCGCCAGCGCACCCCGAACGAGATCGCTCTGAACATCCTGCTGGCGAGCCTGTCGATCGTGTTCGTCATCGTCGTGCTGGCGATGAACCCGATCGCCTCGTACGCGGCGTCGCCGGTCAGCATCCCGGTGCTGATCGCGCTGCTCGTCTGCCTCATCCCCACCACGATCGGGGCGCTCCTGAGCGCCATCGGCATCGCCGGCATGGACCGGCTCGTCCAGCGCAACGTGCTCGCCATGTCGGGCCGCGCCGTCGAAGCCGCGGGCGACGTGACGACGCTGCTCCTCGACAAGACCGGAACGATCACCTACGGCAACCGCCGGGCGACCGACTTCGTGCGCATGCCCGGCGTGCCGGCCGACGACCTCGCCCGCGCCGCCTCGCTCTCGTCGCTCGCCGACCCGACGCCCGAGGGCACCTCGGTCGTCGAGCTGGCCGCGGCGCAGGGGGTCGTCGCGACCCTCCCCGACGGGGCCGTGTCGGTGCCCTTCACCGCTCAGACACGGATGAGCGGTCTCGACCTCCCCGACGGCACCCAGGTGCGCAAGGGCGCTGGCTCCGCGGTTCTCGCCTGGCTGGAGGCGTCCGACGCCGCCCCCTCGACGTCGCTGCGGGCGCAACTCGTGAGCGAGACGGATGCGATCGCCGCCTCGGGCGGCACCCCGCTCGTCGTCGCGACCCTTCGGCAGGCTCAGGGACCGGGGGAGGCGGGCTCGGCGACCGGCACCGTGCTCGGGGTCGTCCACCTGAAGGACGTCGTCAAGGACGGACTGCGCGAACGGTTCGACGAGCTGCGCGCGATGGGCATCCGCACGGTCATGATCACCGGTGACAACCCGCTCACCGCGAAGGCGATCGCCGCCGAGGCGGGCGTCGACGACTTCCTCGCCGAGGCAACCCCCGAAGACAAGCTCGCCCTCATCCAGCGCGAGCAGGAGGGCGGCAACCTCGTCGCGATGACCGGCGACGGCACCAACGACGCCCCCGCGCTCGCCCAGGCCGACGTCGGGGTCGCGATGAACACCGGCACGTCGGCGGCGAAGGAGGCCGGCAACATGGTGGACCTCGACTCCGACCCGACCAAGCTGATCGACATCGTGCGGATCGGCAAGCAGCTGCTCATCACGCGCGGCGCGCTCACGACGTTCTCCCTCGCCAACGACATCGCGAAGTACTTCGCGATCATCCCGGCGATGTTCATGGGGGTCTTCCCCGGTCTCGCCGCGCTCAACGTGATGCAGCTCAGCTCACCGGCTTCGGCGGTGACGAGCGCGATCATCTTCAACGCGCTGGTCATCATCGTGCTGATCCCGCTGGCGCTGCGGGGCGTGCGGTACCGCGCGGCGAGCGCCTCGGCGACCCTCAGTCGCAACCTCGTGATCTACGGCCTCGGCGGCGTGATCGCGCCCTTCATCGGCATCAAGCTCATCGACCTCGTCGTGAGTCTCATCCCGGGCTTCTGAAAGGTCCAGCCATGCGTACCATTGTCCGCACCACCGGCGTCGCCGTCCGCGCGATGCTCGTCTTCACGGTCGTTCTCGGCCTCGGCTACATGCTGCTGATCACCGCGATCGGTCAGCTCGCCCTCCCCGGCCAGGCCAACGGCTCGCTCGTCCGGGACGCCGACGGCCAGGTCGTCGGCTCGTCGTTGATCGGCCAGTCGTTCACCGACGCCGACGGCGCCCCGCTGCCGGAGTACTTCCAGTCGCGGCCGTCCGCGGCGGGCGACGGCTACGACGGCGGGGCCTCGAGCGGGTCGAACTACGGCCCCGAGAACGACGACCTCATCGCCGCGATCGGCGAGCGCCAGGCGACGATCGCCGACCTCGACGGGGTCGCTGCGGCCGGGATCCCCGCCGATGCGGTCACCGCCTCCGGCTCCGGTCTCGACCCCGACATCAGCGTCGCGTACGCCCTCCTCCAGGTCGACCGCGTGGCCGAGGCCCGCGATCTCGACGCGGGAGAGGTACGCGAACTCGTGGAGCGCAGCATCCGCCCCCGCGACCTCGGGTTCCTCGGCGAGCCGCGCGTGAACGTGCTCGAGCTCAACCTCGCGCTCGACGCGCGCTGATGTGCCGCACGCATCCCGCTCCCTGTCGCGCAGGGCGGGTCGCCGGCGACATCTGCGACAGGGGAACGGATGCTGCGCGCCCGCGCACCGCACGAACGGCAGAGATTAGGGTGACGACATGAAACGCGGGCGGTTGCGGGTGCTGCTCGGGGCAGCGCCCGGCGTCGGCAAGACGTACGAGATGCTCGAGGAGGGCAGGCGCCTGCAGGGCGACGGGCGCGACGTCGTCATCGCCGTCGTCGAGACGCACGGCCGGGCGGCGACCGCCGCGCAGACCGCCGGCCTTCCCGAGGTCCCCCGGCGCACGGTGATGCACCGCGGGGTCGAGCTGACCGAGATGGACCTCGACGCCGTCCTCGAGCGGCGCCCCTCGCTCGCCCTCGTCGACGAGCTCGCGCACACGAACGCCCCCGGATCCCGGCACGAGAAGCGCTGGCAGGACGTCGACGACCTGCTCGCCGCCGGGATCGACGTCATCACGACCGTCAACGTGCAGCACATCGAATCGCTCAACGACGTCGTACAGAAGATCACGGGCGTCGAGCAGCGGGAGACGGTGCCGGATGCGGTGGTCCGCGGCGCGGATCAGATCGAGGTCGTCGACCTCGCCCCCGCATCCCTGCGCGACCGCCTGGCTGCGGGCCACGTCTACCCGGCGGAGCGGATCGACGCCGCCCTGTCGAACTACTTCCGCCTCGGCAACCTCACGGCGCTGCGCGAGCTCGCGCTGCTGTGGCTCGCCGACGAGGTCGACAGCGCGCTGAAGACCTATCGCGCCGAGCACGGCATCGAGGGGGCGTGGCAGGCGCGCGAACGCGTCGTCGTGACCCTGACCGGCGGGCCCGAGGGCGAGACGCTCCTGCGGCGGGGCGCCCGGATCGCCGCGCGCTCGGCGGGAGGCGAACTGCTCGCCGTGCACGTCACGAGCCAGGACGGCCTCCGGCAGGCGGCACCCGGGGCACTCGCGGCGCAGCGTGCTCTCGTCGAATCGCTCGGCGGCACATACCACCAGGTCGTCGGCGACGACGTCGCCCGCACGCTCGTCGAGTTCGCGCGATCGGTCAACGCCTCGCAGCTGGTCGTCGGTGTCAGCCGTCGCGGTCGGCTCGCCGCCGCCCTCACCGGGCCCGGTATCGGCGCGACCGTGATCCGCGAGTCGGGCGACATCGACGTGCACATCGTCACGCACGCGGCTGCCGGCGGACGCTTCGCGCTCCCCCGGCTCACCGGCGGCGCCCTCAGCCTGAAGCGCCGCGTGCTCGGCTTCGTCGTGGCCGTCACCGGAGGGCCGCTCCTGTCGTGGCTGCTCTTCGCCACCAGTTCCGACGAGTCGATCACGTCCGACGTGCTCGCCTACCAGCTGCTCGTCGTGATCGTCGCGCTCGTGGGCGGCATCTGGCCGGCGCTGTTCGCGGCCGTGCTGTCGGGCTTCACGCTCGACTTCCTGTTCGTCGACCCACTGTTCACGGTGACGATCGACGACCCGGCGCACGCCCTGTCGCTCGTCCTGTACGTCGTGATCGCGATCCTGGTCAGCTACATCGTCGACCAGGCGGCCCGCCGGGCGCGGGCGGCGCGGCGGGCGCTGGCGGAGTCCGAACTGCTCGCCACCGTGGCCGGCAGCATCCTGCGCGGCGAGAGCGCCGTGCCCGCCCTCGTCAGCCGCACGCGCGAGGCGTTCGGCATGGCCGGGGTGCGTCTGGTCGATGCGTCGGGCGACGTGCTCGCGACCGACGGCGAGCCGTTGCGCGGCGACGCGGCCGTGGCGATCCCGGTCGGTGCGGGCCGCGCGACGCTCGAGCTGCACGGCGGAGACCTGGATGCTGCCGAACGCCGCCTCCTCGACGTCATCGTCGCCCAGCTCGGGGCGGCGATCGAGCACACCGACCTCACCGAGACCGCTCGCGAGGCGGGGATCCTCGCCGAGACCGACTACGTGCGCACCGCCCTCCTCTCGGCCGTCAGCCACGACCTCCGACGCCCGCTCGCCGCGGCGGTCGCCTCGGTCGGGGGCCTCCGGGCCACCGACGTGCGGCTGTCCGAATCCGACCGCGCCGAACTGCTCGCCACCGCCGACGAGAGCCTGCACACGCTCACGGCGCTGGTCACCGATCTCCTCGACGTGAGTCGCGTCCAGGCGGGGGTGCTCGCCGTCTCGCTCGCCCCGGTCGACGCCGCCGACGTCGTGCTGGCCGCGGTCGACGAGCTCGGCCTCGGCCCCGACAGCGTCGAGCTGGCCCTCGATCCCGACCTGCCCGCAGTCTCGGCCGATCCCGTGCTGCTGCAACGCGTGCTCGTCAACGTGCTGGCGAACGCCGCCCGGCACTCGCCCGCCGGCACGCGCGTGCGCGTGGCGACGAGCCGTCTCGCCGGAACCGCGGAGATCCGCGTCGTCGACCACGGGCCCGGGGTCGAGCCCGATCGCCGCAGCGACATGTTCGCCCCCTTCCAGCGCTTCGGCGACACCGACAACAGCACGGGTCTCGGGCTGGGCCTGGCCCTGTCGAAAGGCTTCGCCGAGGGCATGGGCGGTACGCTCACGCCCGAGGACACACCCGGAGGAGGGCTCACGATGGTGATCGCGCTCCCCGTGGCATCGCCCGAGGCGGTCGCGCCGTGAAGGTGCTGATCGCCGACGACGACCCGCAGCTGGTGCGGGCGCTGCGCATCACCCTCGCCGCGCACGGCTACGACGTCGTGGCCGCCTCCGACGGAGCAGCGGCCATCGCCGCGGCCGCGCAGGCGCACCCCGATCTGGTACTGCTCGACCTCGGGATGCCCCGGCTCGACGGGGTGCAGGTGATCGAGGCGATCCGCGGGTGGTCGAGCGTGCCGATCCTGGTCGTCTCGGGGCGCACGGGGTCGGCCGACAAGGTCGACGCGCTCGACGCCGGTGCCGACGACTACGTCACCAAGCCGTTCCAGATCGACGAGCTGCTCGCACGGCTGCGTGCGCTCTCGCGGCGACAGGGCGCGGCGACCGACGAACCGACCGTGCGCTTCGGCGACGTCGTCGTCGACCTCGCGGCGAAGTCGGTCACCCGGGCCGGCACCACCGTGCACCTGACGCCGACGGAGTGGCGGATGCTGGAGTTCCTCGCCCGGAACCCCGGCGCACTCGTCACCCGCCAGACCCTGCTGAAGGAGATCTGGGCCAGCGAGCAGGTGAGCGACTCGGGCTACCTGCGCCTGTACATCTCGCAGCTGCGCAAGAAGCTCGAACGCGACCCCGCGCACCCCGTGCACCTCCTGACCGAGTCGGGCATGGGCTACCGCCTCGTCACCGACTGACCCCGCGCTACGGCCGCCGCTCGCCGAACCTCTGACCGCGAGACGTCATCCCGGATACGAGACTGCAGGCGTAGGTCGCAGTCTCGTATCCGGATTGAGGTTTCGACGACTCGGGCGCGACGCGCGTCAGGCGGGGTCGTCGTCGGGCGGCTCGGGAGACGACGCGGTGGCCTCGACACGGGCGCAGCGCACGGCGTGGAGGATCGTGTGGAGCAGCACGGTCAGCGCCCGCGGGAGGGGCGCACATCGCCCACGCTGAAGCATCCCGGGCAGGGCACGGCGACGAGGTCGCCGACGCGCGGGTCGCCCGGAATGCGCACCACACCCGACACCGCGCCCGAGTTGGCGTCGAGCACCGAGAACGGCTGCTCGTACGCGTGAGAGACGCGGCCGAGGAGCCGCGCCTCCCGCCACAGCGGAGCGTGGAGGCGGAACGTCGCGTCGAGGCGGATGCTGCCCGCATCCGTCTCGGCGATGCGGGCGACCACGACCGTGGTCGAGTCGGTCGACGACACGACGCCCCCCGACATCGGGATCACGGCCGCGCCGGTGTAGACGCAGGGCGTCGCGCAGAGGTCGACGATGCGCAGGAGCGACACCCCCGCGACCACGACGTCGTCGAGGGTGGGGGTCGTGCGCGCCGGCCAGACCTCCCGGTCGAAGGGCGAGGGAAGGCTGTCGCGGAGCGTGGGGAGGATCGACGTGAGGGTCATGTCGTCCGGTCTACGCCCGCTCACCCGGCCCGCCCGCGGTCCTCACGCAATCCGTGCGCGCCCTCCCCCGTTCCTCACGCCTCCCGTGCGCCGCCCGCCCCTGACCGCGAGACTTCATCCCACGCACGAGACTGCGCGCGTCGGAGGAAGTCTCGAGCCTGGGATGGAGTCTCGCCGCCTCGGCGAGGCCGGGGACGAAAGAACCCGTCCCGATAGGGTCGAACGATGAGCGCCACCATCGTCGCGGCCGGAGTCCGTCGTTCGTTCGGCACCGTGCCCGCGGTGCGGGACGTCAGCCTGCGGGCCGAGGCGGGGCGCGTCACCGGCCTCGTCGGACCCAACGGATCGGGCAAGACGACGCTCATGCTGATGCTGTCGTCGCTGCTGGCGCCGGATGCGGGCGAGATCAGCGTCGGCGGATTCGACCCCGTCACCGAACCTCACGAGGTGCGGCGGCTGCTCGGCTGGATGCCCGACACGCTCGGCGCGTGGGGCTCGCTCTCCGCCCGCGAGACGCTCGTCGTGACCGGCCGTCTCTACGACGCCACGCGCGAGGACGCGCACGAGCGGGCCGAGGAGCTGCTGCAGCTCGTCGACCTCGCCTCCCTCGCCGAGGCGCCCGCGAGGGTGCTCTCCCGCGGACAGAAGCAGCGCCTCGGGCTCGCCCGCGCCCTCGTGCACGACCCCCAGGCCCTCCTCCTCGACGAGCCCGCCTCCGGCCTCGACCCCGAGGCCCGGATCGCCCTGCGCGTGCTGCTGCGCCGGTTCGCCGACGAGGGGCGCGCAGTTCTCGTCTCCAGCCACGTGCTCTCCGAGCTCGAGGAGGTCGTCGACGACGCGGTCTTCCTCCTGGACGGCGCGACGGTCGCCCCCGACCGCGTGGCCGCCGCCACGAGCCGTCGGCGCGCGTGGCGTGTGCGCCTCGCGAACACGCCGGCCGCAGCATCCGTCGAATCCATCGCCTCGGCGCTGCGCCTCGAGGCGTGGACCCTCGCCGTCGAGCGCCTCGGCGTGATGGTGCCGGTCGGATCCGACGACGAGGCGGCGTCCGCACTGCGCGCGCTCGTGGAAGCGGGTCTTCCCGTCGTGGAGTTCGCTCCGGCGACCGGCACTCTCGAACACACCCTGCTCGACCTCCGCGACGGGAGCCCGACGTGAACGCCGCCCGTATCGGGGTCATCGCCCGACTCGAACTGACGCAGCGCGTGCGCAGCGTCGCCTGGTACGTGCTGCTCGGCGTCTTCGCCGTCCTCCTCGTGGCGGTCACGGCCCTGTCGTTCGGGGCGACGGGGATGGCGTCGGGTGACACCGCCGGCGCGACCGTGTTCTCGATCGTCGTCTACTTCGTGCTGCTGCTGGTCGTGCTGGTCTCGCCGACCCTGAGCGGCAACGCGATCAACGGCGATCGGGATGCAGCGACCCTCGCCCCCGTGCAGGTCACCCTCGCCACCACCGGCGACATCCTGGTCGGCAAACTGCTCGCCGCGTGGGTGACGGGCCTGGCGTTCCTCGCGGTCGCGGTTCCGTTCCTCGTGCTCGCCACCGTCTCGGGCGGGGTGTCGATCGGGGTGCTGCTCGTCTCGCTCGTAGTGCTCGTCGTGGAGGTCGGCGTGGTCGCGGCGATCGGCGTCGGACTCAGCGGCATCCTCGCCCGCCCCCTGTTCTCGGTGGCCGTGACCTACCTGACGGTCGCCGCCCTCGTGCTGGGCACGCCGATCGCGTTCGGGCTCGCCACCGCCGCCAGCTACACCACCGTCGAGTCGAGGTCGCGAAACCTCGAACCCGTCTATCCGACGGATGTGCCCACGGTCGCCCCGGAGTGCATGACCGCCGCCCCCGGGCAGACCGAACCGCTGCCCCAGTGCACCGGCAGCGGGTCGGGGTTCGTCGAGCCGCAGTACGTGTGCGGCGAGTGGACGACGAGCGAGTACCAGACCACGCGCAGCGACCACGTGTGGTGGCTGCTGGCCGCGAACCCGTTCATCGTGCTCGCCGACGCCACGCCGTCGCCGTTCGTCGACGGGGAGCCCCGCGACATGTTCGGTTCGCTCAAGGTCTTCATCCGCTCCGCGCAGCTGTCACCGGAAGCCGCGTCGGAGTACGACGGATGCGCCACGCAGTCCGGCGCCTTCGGCTACACCCCGTCCGAGGAGCGCATCGAGGGCACCACCCCGAGCTGGTTCGTCGGACTCGCGGTGCAGGTCGCCCTCGCCGCGCTGCTGCTGTGGCGCGCCGCGGTGCGCACCCGCACCCCCGCGAAGCGCATGCCCCCGGGAACCCGCATCGCCTGAGCCGGCGCCCCCTTCGAACGCGACGGATGCCGCGCGGTGCCCGCGAGCGTGACGCACGAGGACGACGGGGGAAACGTCGCGGAAACCCGCGTCTCCTACAGTCGACCCGATCGCTCGCGTCGCCGCGCGGTCAGCATCCTTCTCACCGTCGCACGAAGGGGCGTCATGTCGCCGATCAGCACCGCAGCTCATCCCACCCGTCGCCGCGCCTCCCGCTTCGCCGCAGGCGCCGTCGCTCTGAGCCTCGTCGGTGCGGGTGCGCTGGGCGCCGCGCCCGCTCACGCCGCCGAGCCCGGCGGGCAGGGTACGGCCGACTCCCTCTTCCCGAACGTCGGGAACACGGGCTACGACGTGCAGCACTACGACATCGACCTCGCGTACGACCACGCGACCACGGCGATCGCGGCGACCGCCGAGATCACGGCCGAGGCAGACGTCGAGCTGTCGTCGTTCAGCCTCGACCTCGAGGGGCTCACCGTCGGCTCGGTGACCATCGACGGCGCTGCGGCGACCTTCAGCCGCGTCTCCGACCTCCCCTCCACCACCCACAAGCTGATCGTCACCCCGGCGGCGCCGGTGACCGGCACGTTCACCACCGTCGTCGAGTACTCGGGTGTGCCGACCCGCCACACCGACCCCGACGGGAGCTACGAGGGCTGGGTCGCGACCGCCGACGGCGCGACCGCGGTGAGCGAGCCGGTGGGCGCCATGACCTGGTTCCCGAGCAACAACACCCCGCTCGACAAGGCGACCTTCGACTTCTCCTTCACGATCCCCACCGCGATCACGACATCGACCGGCACGGGCCCGGCGGCCGCCGTGAGCAACGGCGAGCTGATCTCGCGCACGGTCAACGCCGACGACACGACGACGTGGGTCTGGCAGCAGCGCGAACAGATGACGACGTATCTCTCCCTCGCGTCCATCGGCAAGTACGACGTGCACGAGTCGACGATCACGCTGCCGAGCGGTCGAACGATCCCCGAATGGAGCTTCATCGACTCCGACCTCTCCGACGCGCGCAAGACGACGTCGCTCGCGTCTCGGGCCGAGATCGGAGCGGTGCTCGGGTGGCTCGAGACCGCTTACGGCCCCTACCCCGGCAACAGCACGGGCATCGTGGTCGACAACGCGGGCGTCGGTTACGCGCTCGAGACCCAGGACCGCTCCTTCTTCGACCGCTCCGCGAGTCGTGGCACCCTCATCCACGAGCTCGTGCACCAGTGGTTCGGCGACGCCGTGACGCTCTCGGACTGGAGCGACATCTGGCTGAACGAGGGGCCGGCCGAGCACATCACCTCCCAGGTCGAGGCGTCGCTCTACGACGGCGACGCGATCGAGACGGTCTGGTACTCCGCCTGGAACGACACGGCCGCCGATGACGCGGCGTGGCTGACACCCGTCGCCGGCTTCGACGACCCCGCCGAGCTCTTCGGCTTCCAGGCCTACTCGCGCTCGGCGATGGCACTCGAGGCGTTGCGCCTCACGATCGGCGACGACGAGTTCGACGAGATCTTCCGCCAGTGGTACCTGCGCCTGAACGGCGGAGACGGATCGACCGCCGATTTCATCGCGCTGTCGGAGGATATCTCCGGCCTCGACCTCCAGGCCTTCTTCCAGGACTGGCTCTTCGACCTCGACAAACCCACCTGGCCGCTCACCCGCACACTGGAGATCTCGCCGAGCACGCGCTCCGGGGTGCAGCTCGAGCGCGGCCAGGGGGTGCAGTACACCGTCGAGGTGGGCAACGTCGGACCCACCGACCTGCAGGGAGGCACGGTCGAGATCGACCTGACCGGTCTCGTCGGCTCGGCGAGCGTGCTCGAGCCGCTCGCGGCGGGCCTGACCCGGAGCGGCGACATCCTCACCTGGGCCGTTCCCACCGTCGCGCAGGGGGCGCCGGCAGCATCCGTCTCCTTCACCGCGACCGTCGACGACGATGCCACGACGGGGCAGCTGAACGTCTCGGTCTCGGCCGTCGACTTCGGCGCCGACTGCCTGCTGTGCGAATCGAGCATCGGAGTCGTGCAGCCGATCGATCCGTTCGGTATCGCGACCGTCTCGGGCGCGCCGATCGTCGGTCAGACCCTCACCGCCGACCCCGGCGTCTGGGCCGAGGGCACCTCGCTGACGTACGAGTGGCTCCGCTTCACCGCCGACGACGCTCGCGAGTACGAGGAGATGACCGGCCAGCCGGTCGACCCCGGATTCGTCGGCCAGCCCGTGGCGGGAGCCACCGGCTCGACCTACACCCTTCAGCCCGGCGACGCCGGTTACGCGTTCCTCGTGGTCGTCACCGGCACGCTCGAGGGCTACGGCGCGGTGTCGTCGCTCAGCGCGCCGACCGCGTTCGTCACCGCCGCGGCGGTCCCGCTCCCGACGACGACCCCGACAGCGGCCCCCGCGCCGCCGGGGCTCGCTGCCACCGGTGGCGACGCCGTCCCGCTCGGCGCCGCGGCCTTCGCAGCCGCGCTGCTGGTCGCGGCGGGCGCCGCGATCGTGGTGCTGCGCCGCCGGCGGGCGGAGAGCGCCTGAGCGCGACACCTTCAGCCCCCACGACCGGGACGGACGACCCCGGGACGGATGCTTCGGCATAGCCTGGAACGATGAGCTCTCCTGACGGTGCGATCCTGGCCGCCGGTTTCGACCCGGTCGCCGTCCGCGGCGACTTCCCGATCCTCGCGCGCGACATCGACGGCGCCCCGCTGGTGTACCTCGATTCGGCCGCGACGAGCCAGAAGCCCCGCGCGGTCATCGACGCGGAGGTCGCCTTCCTCGCCGGCGCGAACGCGGCTGTGCACCGCGGCGCGCACACCCTCGCCGCCGAAGCCACCGAGCTGTTCGAAGACGCGCGCGAGACGGTCGCGGCCTTCGTGGGAGCGCGTCCCGAGCAGCTCGTGTGGACGAGCGGGGCGACCGCGGGCCTCAACCTCGTCGCCTACGCCCTCGGAAACGCGTCGATCGGGCGCGGCGGACCGGCGGCACGGAGATTCTCCCTCGCCCCCGGCGACGAGATCGTCGTCACCGAGTCGGAGCACCACGCGAATCTCATCCCCTGGCAGGAGCTGGCCGCCCGCACCGGCGCCCTCCTCCGTCACATCCCCGTCCTCGACGACGGACGTCTCGACCTCGGGGTCGCAGCGTCGGTCATCGGCGAGCGCACCCGCGTCGTCGCCTTCCCCCACGTCTCGAACGTGCTCGGCATCGTGAACCCGGTCGCCGACCTTGTGAGCCTTGCCCGCGCTGCGGGGGCGCTGACCGTGCTCGACGCGTGCCAGTCGGCGCCGCACCTGCCGCTCGACCTGCCGACGCTCGGGGTCGACCTCGCCGTGTTCTCGGGCCACAAGATGCTCGGCCCCTACGGCATCGGTGCACTCTACGGCCGCAGCGACGTGCTCGAGGCGCTGCCGCCCTTCCTCACCGGCGGGTCGATGATCACCACCGTGACGCTCGATCGCGCCGAGTACCTGCCGCCGCCGCAGCGGTTCGAAGCCGGCACGCAGCCCGTGTCGCAGGCCATCGCCCTCGCCGCCGCCGTGCGCTACCTCGGCGGGCTCGACATGGCGGCCGTCCACGCTCACGAGACGGCGCTCGAGCAGCGGATGCTGCGCGGACTCCGCCAGATCCCCGGCATCCGCCTGCTCGGCGATGCCGACGGCGTCGAGCGCGTCGCGCTGTGGGCGTTCGACGTCGCCGGCGTGCACGCGCACGACGTCGGCCAATTCCTCGACGCACGCGGCGTGGCCGTGCGCGTCGGCCACCACTGCGCGCAGCCGCTGCACCGCCGATTCGGGATCACCGCGTCGGTGCGCGCGAGCGCCGCGCTCTACAACACGGAGGACGAGATCGACGTGTTCCTCGACGCGCTCTCGGGCGTGCGCCCCTTCTTCGGAGCCGACGCATGAGCGGGCTCGAGTCGCTCTACCAGGAGCTCATCCTCGACCACGCGAAGAACCGGCGCGGCTTCGGTCTGGCCGGGTCGGATACGGATGCGACGAGCCACCAGCGCAACCCGATCTGCGGAGACGAGATCACGGTGCGTGTGCACATGGAGGGCGATCGCGTCGCATCCCTCACTTGGGAGGGCGCGGGGTGCTCGATCTCGCAGGCCTCCGCCTCGATGCTCGCCGAGCTCTCGACCGACCTCGATCGCGCCGGCGCCGAGCACCTCATCGAGGGCTTCCGCGAGGCGATGCGCTCGAAGGGCACCCTCGAACTCGACGAGGACGAGTTCGGCGACGCCACCGCCCTGTCAGGAGTGTCGAAGTACACGGCCCGGGTCAAGTGCGCGATGCTCTCGTGGGTCGCGTTCGAAGACGCCCTGCGCCGATCCTGAGCGGGACCCCCGGCCCCGTCCGCTAGCGGCGGAGCGCGGCGACGTCGGCGGCGACGCCGATCACGTCGTCGACCGGCACGGCCGTCTCCTCGGCGGTCGCGCTCAGCGCGGCACCCGTCGTGACGACGGTGACCGTGCCCTCGGGGAAGAGCAGCTGCACACTGCCGACGTCGGCGAGCGTCTCCCCCTCGGCCAGCAGATAGACGCGGCCGTCGACGGCGGCGGCCCGCGGGTCGTCGATCACGGTGCCGGTGGCCGAGAGCATCTCCATGTCGTCGGCGGTCCAGCCCGTGCCGTCGACGCCGATCGCGATCGCCCCGTACCCCTCGAGGTCGGTCGTCCCCTGGTCGACGTCATCGGTGATCCACACGCACGACGTGGCCGAGGAATCCTCCGACGAATCGTCGGGCGAGAAGATCATGCCCGCCGTGATCGGCGCGGCGACCGCGGCGACCTGGTCGCACGTGATGACGAGCGCCGATGATCCGGCGTCGACCGGCCCCGCCGCATCCGTCTCCGCCACCGGACTCGCGGGCGCAGGCTCCGCGGCAGCGGAGCAGCCGGCGAGGAGGACGAGCCCGACGAGTGTTCCGGCGAGGGCCAGGGAACGGGTGCGAGATGCCGTGTGCGCCATATCCCACACGCTATCGGTCGCCCGCGCAGTCACCGATCACGGCAGACGGGCGCCCCATTCGGGCTTGCAGCACTCGATCGCATCGATGAAGGCGGCGATCTCGGGCGACCCCCACTCGGCCATCGTCAGGCCGGCGAAGGGTGGCCGATGATCGGGGTCGGCCCACACGCCGAGGATCGGCTTGCCCTCCTCCCGCGCACGGCGCAGCTCCCAGGACTGCCCCTCCGACGACCGGGTGTGCCGGCTCACCAGTGCGATGACCGCGTCGCACCCTTCGATGCGGTGACGCGCGCGACGCACCCAAGTGCGGTCGTCGGGGCGCTTGACCGCCAGGTCGACGAGGACGAAGGGATCGCGTGTGCGGAACGACTGCGCCCGGAAGGATGCTTCGCGATGCTCGTCCTCGACGGCGAACGATACGAAGATCACCTTCGATTCGACGGCTACGGCTCCGGTTCTCCGACGTACGGCCGACCGGACGGGGGACTCGATGCTCGCCGCGCTCATCTCAGACCGCTCGATCCTTCGTACGGCGGCGGAGCACGATCGCCCCCACCACGCCTCCGACGAGGAGGACACCCGCACCGAGTCCGACGATTCCGACGCCGAGAGCCGAGGATGCGTCGTCGTCCACCGCTGCGGAGGTCGTCTGAGCGCTGATCGGCTCGTCCAGTTCGGTCACGGTGAAGACGGCGGTCGTCTCCGCGACGTCGGGCGTGGTCGTGCGCACCGTGACCGTCCATCGCCCCTCGCCGAGGAAGGGCTGCTCGCTCACCCAGCGCCCCTGCCCCTCCGATGACGAGACGAGCGAGACCGGCCCGGCCGTGCGCCCGTCATCGGCCTTCGCCGTCACGAGCGGGTCGATGATCTCGTTGACCATGTGGCCGTCCCGCACGTATTGGGCGTAGAGCGACACGCCTCCGATGCCGTCAGGACCGATGGTCAGCTGGATCGGACCGCCGTGCGCGCGTGCGGCACCGGGCGCCAAGAGGACGAAAGCGGCGGCCAACAGGAGGGCGAGGGCCGCACCGAATGGGCGAAGGACAGTCTTCGTCATGGTGTCATCTTCTCTCGTGATCGACGGGGAAGGCTAGACCCGGGGAAGCCCCGGACGCATCGCGCCCGGGGCTTCTCCGGTGGGGGGATCAGTCCTGCGCTCCGCGGCGGCGGCGCGTGACCAGGTAGACCAGGGCTCCCAGGAGCAGCAGGCCCGCTCCGAAGGGGAGCTGCAGCTGCCAGGCGTCCGAACCTGTCGCCGGGAGGCTTCCGCCGCCCGTGCCGCCACCGCTGCCCGAACCCGCACCGGTGCCCGTACCCGGCCCGGTGCCGGGGCCTGTGCCGGGGCCCGTGCCCGGGCCTGTGCCGGGGTCGGTGCCGGGGTCGGTGCCCGGATCGGTGCCCGGATCGGTGCCGCCGCCGCCGGGTGCCGCGGTGACCGTCAGCTCACCGCTGCGGGCGACCTCGACGCCGTCGATGCGGAGTGCGATGTGGTGCACGCCCGGGTCGACGCCGGCCGGGATGGTGACGTTCACCGAGAAGGTGCCGCTGGCGCTCGTCTGCACCGTCGCCAACCGCAGCGGGTCGGAGAGGATCCAGATCTCCACCGCGGTGTCGGCGGGCAGATGAGCGCCGGTGACCGAGACCTGTCCGCCCACGGCGACCCCGGTGGGGTTCACCACGACCGACGGGTCGGGCTGCGGCTCGGGATCGACGATCACCTCGGCGACCTGGGCCGCCTCGTCGGCGCCGACGTTGCCCGCCGCGTCCACCGCCCGGAACGCGACCGTGGCGGCCGCGGTGCCGGGGACGACGATCGGCTCGGCGTACGAGACCCACGCGCCATCGGCGGTCAGGCGGTACTCGATCCGGTCGATCCCGCTCGTCGCGTCCGTCGCCGTGAGGGTGACGGTGCGCGCCGCGACCGTGGCAGACGCGGTCGGGACGACCGTGTCGATGCGGATGACCCGCTGCTCGGTCACCGAGACGTTCTCGCCGTCGGTCGCACGGATCCACAGGGTGGTCGTGCCCTCGTCGTCGATCACGAGCGACGCGCCCAGGGCGGTGAACGTCTCGCCGTCGGTGGAGTACTCCACCGAGACGGGCTCCTCACCCGTGGTCGTGCCCGTCGCGGTGACCTCGACCTCGTCGACGTACCACCCGTTCTCGCCGGTGGGCTGCGACGGGTCGATCGTGACGTCGAGACCGATCACCGGAGTCTCGTCCGAGACTGCGGGCACCTCGACGCTCACGGCCTCCGACGTGTTGCCTGCCTCATCGGTGGCGCGGTGCCAGACGGTCTGCGCCTCGTCGGTCAGGGAGACGACCGACTCGTAGCCGGTCCACGCTCCCTCGCCGATGCGGTACTCGATCGACTCCACGCCGCTCGTGGCGTCCGTCGCCGCGAGGGTGAGCGTCCGCGGGCTGGCGACGACGTCGACGACGGCCGTGCTCACCGGAGCGAGCGCGTCGATCTTGAACGACACCTCGTCGGTGACCGGCTCCTGGTTCGGAGCCGACGCTCGGAACTGCACCGTGTGCTCGCCGTCTCCGGTCACCCGCACGGCCGAGGTGTACTCGACCCAGCCGGCGCCGTCGACGTTGATCTCTCGGTACACCGTGCTCTCGCCGCCGCCGGTCGTGGTGACCGTGACCTCCACAGCATCCGTGTACCAGCCGTTCTCGCCCGTCGGCTCCGCCGGGTCGAGCGCCGCGCTCACCGAGATCGGCTCGGCGGCGGTGTCGATCACCCGGAAGTAGTCAAAGTGCGCGGTCTTCGAGACCTGGCCCTGCGCGGAGTTGCCCAGCGCGTAGAGACCGATCCGACCGGCTGCCGCCGGCTCGTTCTCGAACGTCTCGGCGAACGCGGTCCACGTGGTGCGGTCGGCGCTGTACGACCCGGAGATGGTCGTGCCGGTCTTGGCCAGTCGCAGCCAGACTATGCCGTTCGACGGCGCCGCCGCGTTCGGCTGCGGGTTCTGGACCACGCCGCCGATCTCGCTGCGGATCTCGAGGTTGCGCGGCGGGTTCTCGCCGCCCGAACCGGTCGCCAGGATGTCGATCTTGACGTAGTTGTCGTCGTCGGCCCGAAGGATCAGGCCGCCCTGCTGGTAGGCCCGGTCGAGGCGCGAGGCGTCGACCTTCGTCTCGACGACCCAGTCACCGTCGGGCTGCGCCTGCGTCACGAAGTTCGGCACACCGGTGTCGGCACCGTAGATGTCGTTCGGCGTGGTGTCGATCTGCAGCTCGCCCCCGGCGACCCGGTAGCCCTCGGGCTGCGGGTTCTCGACGGTCCAGCGGCAGGCGTCGAGCGACGTGCCGTCGAATTCGTCGTCGGGGGTGGCGGCCGAGGCCGTGTCGTCCGGCGTGATGTGGAACCAGTCGAACCTGGCGTCGATCACGCTGGGCGCCGAACCGCTGTTCGAGAAGGCCGCGAGTCCGATGCGCGGGTTCGAGATACCGGCCAGCTGCTTCGTCTCGGGCATCGACGTGTAGGTCGATCCGTCGGCGGAGTACGACGCCTGCAGGTTGCTGCCGTCGCTCGTCAACCGCACGAAGTAGGTGTCGGGGAACGCCTCGCCCAGGGGCGACGTGTTCGAGGCCGCGACCTCGTTCGGGGTGCCGTTCTCCTCGCGGATGAACTGGAACACGCGTCCGGCGGCGCTGGCGTCACGCGCCTGGAGCACCATCTTGGCGTAGTTGTCGTCGTCGCCGTACACGAGCAGACCGGCCTGCTGGTAGGTCGCCCGCGCCGGCAGGGTCACCTTCGCGGTGGCCTGCCAGGCGCCGTCCGGGAGGTCCTGCAGCACGATGTTCGGCGTGTCACCACCGGCCCCGTAGATGTCGGTCTTGCTCGCGGGGATCACGAGGCTGCCGTTCTCGAGGCGGAGGTCCTGGTTCACCCGCACGTTGCCGTTCCACCGCTCGGTGTCGAGCGCGTCGCCGTCGAACCCGTCGGAGCGGCCCGACAGGCAGGTCTCACCGCCCGGCGTCGACACGGTGATCTGCACGACCTCGTCGCGGTAGGCGCCCTGCTCGTCGGTGGCGCGCACCGTCAGCAGGTAGGTGCCCGGCGTCTCGTAGATGAACTGCTGCTCACCCTCGCCCGGCGCGAAGCCGTCACCCGTGCCCTGGTCCCACTGCAGGGTCACCGGGCCTCCCTCGGGGTCGGTCGCCGCTGCCGTCGCGTTCACGACGAGCGGCGCTGCGCCCGATCGCGTGTCGACGTTCAGGGTGACGACAGGGAGTCCGTTGCTCTCCACGCCGTCGCCGAGCCAGTCGAAGTAGTTCACGTTGACGCCGCCCGAGATCAGGACGAAGTACAGCGTGCCGGTCTCCTGGGGAAGGTCGCCCAGCTCGGCGTCGAAGTACTGGTAGGTCTGCCAGGCTCCGGTCGCGGTGAAGTCGATCGTGCCGATCTCCGGCCCGGTCGGCGAATCCCAGCGCATCGAGATGGAGCCGCCCGCGTCGGGCGAGGCGAGACGGGCGCGCAGCCCGTCGATGCCGGTGAAGTTGATCGGCTCGTACGACCACCAGTCGCCGGGCTCGACGTACGACAGGTTCGATCCGCCGCCCGCGTCGCCCGTGGTCTCGGTCTGCACTCCACCGGGTCCGTCGACGTTCCCGGTCGCGGTGAAGAACTCGGCCTCGAAGTGCTTCGGGTTCAGGATGTTGGTGCCGTAGCCGGTGAGGGGCACGCCCGCGGCTCCGCCGTCGTCGGTGTAGCGCACGTCGACCACCCAGAAGATGTTCGAGGTGATGCCGTGCCCGCCGTCGCGGCCGGTGGGGATGCTGCCCGAGCAGCCGCTCAGCTCACCCCACGGGTGCTGGTGCGAGTCGTGGCCGAGGGCGGGGAGCACCTGCACCTTGGCGCAGTCGATCGGCTCCGATGCATCCGGGTCGGTGATGACGACCTCGTACGCGACCTCGTCGCCCCAGTTGAAGAATCCGCCCGACTGCGGGAAGACGATCTCCACCTTGGGCTCGGCGTTGCCGACGACGAGGTTGATGGTCGCGATCGAGGTGCGTCCGTCCTCGTCGGTCACCGTGAGGGTGGCCGTGTACTGGCCGACGCCCTCATAGGTGTGCGCCGGATCGGCCTCGCTGGTCTTCGGCGATCCGTCGCCGAAGTCCCACTCGAGGGTGAAGGGCTTGCCCGCCGGGTGGCGCGTGCCCTCGGAGGAGAAGTTCACCGCGAGGGTGTCGCCGGCGCCGTTGGTGACGTCGGAGCTCGCCCGTGCGAGCGGCGAGGGGTTGGCCTGCACGTAGTCGATCCGGTAGATGCCCGAGCTGGCGTTGTCGCCGCCGAAGCCCTGGCCCCAGTCGATGACGTAGAGGGCGCCTTCCGGGCCCCACGTCATGTCCATGGCCCGGTAGAAGCCCTGAGCCGGGTCGAGGATGCCGGGGAGGACGCGGTTCACGTCGACGATCTCGGTGTTGCGCGGCGCATCCGTCGTGTCGGTGTTCAGCTGCATGCTGAAGACCTGACCGGCGTTCCAGTCTCCGAAGATGGCCTTGTTGTCCCAGTAGGCGGGCCACTTCACGTCGGAGTCGAGCTCGGGGTCGAACTGGTAGACGGGTCCGCCCATCGGCGCGCCGCTGTAGCCCGAGCCGTTGCCGATCTCCTTGAAGGGGTTGTCGGCGCCGCTCGAACCCCAGTACTCGGGCTCGATGACGGGGGGCAGGTTCGTCAGACCGGTGTTGTTCGGGCTGTTGTTGACGAGGTTCTGCGGGTCGAACACGGCGCCGGAGACGCGCGTGCCGAAGTTGTAGTCGTTGTAGCAGGTGACACCGGCGCAGTACGGCCAGCCGTAGTTGCCGGGCTCGTCGACGATGTTCCACTCGGTGGTCGCGGCGGGGCCGCGCGACGGGTTCGCGGAGCCGGCGTCGGGGCCGTAGTCGCCCACGAGGACGTTGCCGGTGTACGGGTCGAGACCGATGCGGAACGGGTTGCGGAAGCCCATGGCGTAGACCTCGGCGCGCGTCTGGGCGGTGCCCTCGGCGAAGAGGTTGCCCTCGGGGACGGTGTAGGTGCCGTCGTCCTGCGGGGTGATGCGGATGATCTTGCCGCGCAGGTCGTTCGTGTTGCCCGCGGTGCCCTGAGCGTCGTAGTCGCTGCGCCCGCTGCGCTCGTCGATCGGCGTGTAGCCGTCGGACTCGAACGGGTTGGTGTTGTCTCCGGTGGCGAGGATCAGGTTGCCGTCGAGATCGAACACCATGTCGCCGCCGGCGTGGCAGCAGGTGTTGCGCTGGGTCTTCACCTTCAGCAGCGCCTTCTCGGACGCCGCGTCGAAGGTCTGGGTGGCGGGGTCGTACGTGAAGCGCGAGATGCGGTTGTGGGGGCCGTCCTCCGGGGTGACGGTCGCGGGCGCCCAGTACACGTAGAGCCAGTTGTTCGTGGTGAAGTCGGGATCGAGCACGAGGCCGAGCAGACCGTCTTCGTTGCCGAGGGTGACCGGCAGGTTCAGTGCGGTGCTCACCTGCTGGGTCTCGGGGTCGATGCGCTGGACGCGGCCGTTGCGCTCGGCGTAGAACACCGTGGTGTCGTCGGCCACTTCGAGTGCCATCGGGTTGCCGGTGTTCGTGTCGAGGGCGACGAGCTCGAAGCTCTCGCTCTGCGTCGCATTGCAGTCGGCGTCTTCGACGCCCGCCGCGGTGCGGATGCCGCCGAGGAGGTGCTCGACGAACGCGGCGTCTTCGAACGACTCGTTCGTGTGCCCGCCGCCGGTGTACCAGGCGCGGCCGCCGTCGTAGGTCTGGCACCAGGCCAGCGGGTGGTCCACGCCCATGCCGCCGCCGGTGTAGGTCGACTCGTCGAGCGACATGAGCACGTGCACGTCGTCGCGGGGGTTCGTGCGGAAGTCGTACCACTCGTCGTAGCGCGGCCAGACCTCGGGGAGGTGCGCGGTCGAGGGGTGCGCGTGGTCTTCGACCTTGACCTCCGCGTTCTGCGGTGCGGGGTGGCCCTGGAAGTAAGCACCGACCAGCTGGTTGTACCAGGGCCAGTCGTACTCGGTGTCGGAGGCCGCGTGCACGCCGGCGTAGCCGCCGCCGGCCTGGATGTAGCGCTCGAACGCCGCCTGCTGGTCGGCGTTGAGCACGTCGCCGGTCGTCGACAGCCAGATGACGACGTCGTAGGCGGCGAGGTTCTCGTCGGTGAACGCGGCGGCGTCCTCCGTCGTGTCGACGTCGAAGCCGTTGTCGGCACCGAGCTTCTCGATCGACGCGATCCCCGCGGGGATGGAGTCGTGCCGGAAGCCGGCGGTCTTGGAGAAGACGAGGGCGCGGAACTCGCCCGCCTCCTCGGCCGCGGCCTGAACGGGGGCGGCGGCCGGGGCCGTGGGAACGGCGGATGCGGCCGGTGCGCTCATCAGTGCGAGGGGGATCGCGAGAGCGGCGGCCGTGAGGCCCGCCAAGACGCGTGAACGGCGATTTCGTACAGCTGTGTACAAGGGGTGTTCCTCTCGAGCCGAGCCACCGTCGATGTGGTCGCGCTTCCCGCGGCAGGCGGGTCCCGATGGAGCGACGGTGCTTCCGGGGGGTTGCGGCGATCCTATGAGGCGCATTTGTTGTCTGTCAAGACATACTCACCCGAAGCCGCGGCCTGAGGGCGCGCCGACGGCCGCCGCGGGCGACACGCGGCGGGTGGAGGACGGATGCCGCGCCCGGAGCCCTATCCGAGATCGGCGAGCGACGCGCGACCGGCGGCGACCGGTACCGCGATCGGATCGCTGAGGAACGGACGGAACGCGAGCTCCGCGGCGCCGATGAGCAGGCTCATGCGCCCGAGGCGCGCGCCCTGGAGGCGAACCTGCTCGGCGGGGCCCGGAAGAGCGTCGGCGCGCAGCATCCGCTCGAGCCGCTCACCCCCGATCCGGCCCAGGATTTCAAGGAAACCGCCGAGGACGACCACCTCGGGATTCAGCGTGTTGATGATCGTCCGCAGCGCGACGGCCAGGGAGGCGAGCTGCGCGTCAAGGAGGGCGCGCACGTCGTCCCGGTCGACATAGGCCTCGGCCAGGAGCGCCTCGAGTTCATGCGAGCGCTCGACCCCGAGGTCGACCGCCTCGAGGAGCGCGCGACGGGTGACCTCGGCCTCGAGGCAGCCCTGCGATCCGCACCGGCACGCCGCACCGTCGGTGCGGACGAGAGTATGTCCGATCTCCCCGCCGAACCCCCCTCGGCCCTGGATCAGGCGGGCTTCGGCGACGATCCCGCCGCCGATCCCGCTCGCCCCGCCGTTCAGGAACACCACGTTCCCGCTGCCGGTTCCGGCCCCGAAGAGCACCTCGGCGACGACGCCGCAGCTCGCGTCGTTGGCCGCCCACGCGGGCACGCCGAGCGCGTCGGCGAGCATCGCCGAGATCGGTTCGTCGACCCAGCCGAGGTGGGGCGCGAGGCGCACGGACCCGTCGACCGCCGACACCAGTCCAGGAACGGCGAGTGCCACCCCGATCACGACGTGGCGCTCGCCCAGTTCGGGCTGCATGCCGGCGACGAGCGCCCTCACCGAGTTCACGACCTCACGGGCGGTCGGCGGCCGCTCGTGCTCCATGCGCACCTCGCGGAGCACTCGGCCGCCCATCGCCACGATGCCGAGCGTCGTCGCGTCGAGCTCGGGGTTCACGGCGATCACCACGTGCCGCACGGATGTCGAGATCTCGAGGCTCGGGCGACCGATGCGCTTGGTGTCGCGGGCCTCGCCGACCACGATCAGATCGCGCGCCTCGAGGTCGGCCACGATCGTCGCGATCGTCGAGCGGTTGAGCCCCATGGAGCGTGTCAGGTCGGCCCGCGAGATCGACCCCGCGGCGTGGATCAGCCCGAGCGCGGTCGACAGGTTCGCGCGCCGCAGGTCGTCGAGGTTCTTGCCGCGCACGGGCGCGTCGAAGAACCCCGTCATGGCGCGCGCCGCATCCATGGATCCCATCCCTACCGCCCCGATTGCCAGAGTAGACCCCTTGCGCGCGGACACGCACGCGAGGGGTGTGGTCCGGTTCCAATCAGGCGTCGGCGAGCACTCCTTCGAGGCGGGCGTAGCTGGCCTCCATGCCGTCGGTCATCCCCGTGGCGAGCACCATGTCGCGGGTCTCCTTGTTCGGGTACTCGATGAGGAGCGTGAGGAGGGTCACGCCGTCCTCCTCATAGAGCGACATGTCGTTCGTCGTCGACGGGTAGTCGGTGCCGGTCATGTGCTCGGTCGTGACCGATCGCACGGGAGCCTCCGACAGGAGCACGTCGCCGTCGAACCCGAAGGGCTCCCCCTCGGTGCCCTCCTCCGGCGCCCACGCGTAGCGGTAGCGGCCACCCGCCTCCGCGCTGGGCTCGCAGACGGTCATGCGCCAGCCGTCGGGGCCCAGCAACCACTTCTTCATCAGTTCGGGATCGTGGTGAGCACGCCAGACCAGGTCGCGGGGCCCGTCGATCACCCGGGTGATGCGCACGTGGGTGTCGTCGAGCAGCTCGGTCTGCGTGCCTTTGCCCATCGCGTAGTCGCGGAGGTCGGCCACGACCCGGTCGAGCTGTCCGATCGCCAGCGTGGAGCCCTCGACCATCCCCATCGAGGTGAGCTGCTCCAGCGCCTCGGCCGAGGGGAAGTACGTGACGCTGGTGACGCGTGCCCCCGTGTCGGTGCCGTCGAAGGCGAAGGTCATGCGCATCGACGGCATCCCCTCCGCCGTACGCCCCTCCTCGTCGACGAACGAGTCGATGACCTCGTAGCCGCTCGTCGGGTCGATGCGCAGGAACTCCCAGGCGCCGCGCGACTTCTCGCCCCGGGGGCTCGTCATGGCGTACTGGGCGCGTCCGCCGACGGTGAAGTCGAACGTCTCGAAGGTGGCGGGCCAGCCGGGAGGGCCCCAGAAGCGCCCGAGCTGCTCGGGCTCGGTGAAGGCGCGCCAGACGCGCGACGGCGAGGCCTCGACCTCGGCGACGAGCGTCATCGTGAGCGACTCGGGATCGGTGGTGACGGCGGTGACGGGCATGGTGTTCTCCTCAGTTCTCTGGGTCTTGCTGCTTCTCGGGCAGTCGTTCGGGCTCTGCGAGGAACGCGTCGAGCCGGTCGATGCGGGCGCGCCACAGGGCTTCGTAGCGCGTCATGAGCTCGCGGACGCGGGCGATCGTGGCGGGGTTGGCCCGCACGAGGCGCTCGCGCCCGTCGGCGCGCTTGACGATGAGCTCGGCCGCCTCGAGCACGGCCACGTGCTTCTGCACGGCGGCGAAGCTCATGTCGTAGTCGGCGGCGAGCGCCGACACCGACTGCTCGCCGCGGATGGTGCGCTGCACGATGTCGCGTCGCGTCGTGTCTGCCAGCGCCCGGAAGATCCGGTCGAGCTGCGCGTTCTGGGTTTCCATTTCTACAACCATTTGGTTGTACGTTAGCCCCGCCTCGTCCACCCGTCAAGAGTCCGGCGCACGAGTCTCGCTGCCCCGACGGACGTGAGGGCATGGATGCTGGGCCCGCCGCGGCCTGGCAGGCTGTACCGATGAGCGAAGACGACGCCCCGATCGACGTCTCCGTCGAGCACGTGCACAACGGCGACGTGGTCACGCGCGTCACCCGCATGACCACCGACGGCGGCGACGCCGCCACCGCCTTCGTGCTCGTCGCCGGGATCGGGGTGGCCGCGACCTACTTCGAGTTCCTCGCCCCGCTCCTCGCTCGCAGGGGCGCGGTCTACGCCCTCGACCTCCCGGGGTTCGCGGGGGTCCGGCGTCCCGACGAGGCCCCCACCGCCGCGTTCTTCGCCGACCAGGTCGAGGCCGTGCTCGACCGTTTCGACCTGCGCGATCCGGTGCTGATCGGTCACTCGATGGGCACCCAGGTCGTCACCGAGTTGCTTGTACGCCGCGCCGACCTCAGCCGCAGCGTGCTCGTCAGCCCCGTCGTCAACGAGGCCGAATCGGCCCCCCTCCTCCAGGGCGTGCGGTTCGCCCAGTCGGCCGCACGCGAGTCGTTCCACCTCGCCATGACCGCCCTGTCGGCCTACATCCTCTGCGGGATGGTCTACTTCCTCACGGTGCTGCCGCACATGCTCCGCTACCGCATCACCGACCGCGTGCGTCTCGTGACGGCGCGCACCCTCCTCATCCGCGGGGAGTTCGATCGATCGTCGCCCCGCCGCTTCCACTCCCGACTCGCCGACGCCCTCCCCGACGTCTGGCGCTGGGAGATGAAGGGGGCGGCCCACTCGATCATCAACGGTCACGCCGTCGGCGTTGCCAAGCTCGTGCTCCGACACCTCGACGACGACCTGCCGCGCCGGGGACAGATGCCCTCGGACGAGGCCGAAGTGCCTCCCGCCCGGCACGCCGACATCCGCATGTTCGTCGCGGCACTCGCCTCGCGCGTCGCGGAGTGGATCAGCGCGCTCCGCGGCGACGAGCGCGGCGTGGGCCGGGCGAAGTCCGAGCACGCCAAGCTGCTCTGGCGCGCGTACTCCCCGCGCGGCTAGAGCGCCGACCGGGCTGCGTCCACACGCGCCGATAGGATGGGCGCTATCCCCGATCCCCGCGATCTCTGGAGTTCAGCCGCGTGACCAGCCCCGCAGCATCCCTCGCCGACACCGTGCAGAACGCCGCGTCGACGCCCGAGAAGGAGCAGCCGTACGGCGCGCTCGGCCTCAAGCCCGACGAGTACGCGCAGATCCGCGAGATCCTCGGCCGCCGCCCCACCAGCGGCGAGCTGGCGATGTACTCCGTGATGTGGTCGGAGCACTGCTCCTACAAGTCGAGCAAGATCTACCTGCGCCAGTTCGGCCAGAAGGTCTCCGACGAGATGAAGACCCGCCTCATGGTGGGCATGGGGCAGAACGCGGGCGTCGTCGACGTCGGGCAGGGCTGGGCGGTGACCTTCAAGGTCGAGTCGCACAACCACCCGAGCTACATCGAGCCGTTCCAGGGCGCCGCGACCGGCGTCGGCGGCATCGTGCGCGACATCATCTCGATGGGCGCGCGCCCGGTCGCCGTCATGGACCAGCTGCGCTTCGGCGCCATCGACCACCCCGATACCGCACGCGTCGTCCACGGCGTCACCAGCGGCATCTCGTTCTACGCGAACTGCCTGGGGCTGCCGAACATCGGCGGCGAGACCGTCTTCGACGCCGTGTACCAGGGCAACCCCCTGGTCAACGCGCTCGCGGTGGGCGTGCTCCGTCACGAAGACCTCAAGCTCGCGAACGCGTCGGGCGTCGGCAACAAGGTCGTGCTGTTCGGTGCCCGCACCGGGGGCGACGGCATCGGCGGAGCATCCATCCTCGCCTCCGACACCTTCGCCGACGGCGGACCCACCAAGCGCCCCGCGGTGCAGGTCGGCGACCCCTTCGCCGAGAAGGTGCTCATCGAGTGCTGCCTCGAGCTCTACAAGGCCGAGCTCGTCGAGGCGATCCAAGACCTCGGCGCCGCCGGCATCTCCTGCGCGACGAGCGAGCTGGCCGCCAACGGCAACAGCGGCATGAAGGTCGAGCTGTCGAAGGTGCTGCTGCGCGACCCGTCGCTCACGCCCGAGGAGATCCTCATGAGCGAGAGCCAGGAGCGCATGATGGCGATCGTCGCTCCCGAGAAGCTCGACGCGTTCCTCGCGGTCGTCGCGAAGTGGGACGTCGAGACCAGCGTGCTGGGCGAGGTCACCGGAGACGGCCGCCTCGTCATCGACTGGCACGGCGAGCGCATCGTCGACGTCGACCCCTCCACCGTCGCGGTCGACGGGCCCGTCTACGAGCGTCCCGTCGCCTATCCGACATGGATCGACGCGCTGCAGGCCGACTCGGCGAGCGCCCTCCCCCGCTCGAGCGATCCCGACACGCTGCGCGAGCAGTTCACGCGCCTGCTCGGAAGCCCCAACCTCGCCGACACCTCGTGGATCACGAACCAGTACGACTACTTCGTGCTCGGCAACACCGCCCTGTCGTTCCCCGACGACGCCGGCATGATCCGCGTCGACGAGGAGTCGGGTCTCGGCTTCTCGATCGCCACCGACTGCAACGGCCGCTACTGCCAGCTCGACCCCTACCAGGGAGCGCGTCTCGCCCTGGCAGAGGCCTACCGCAACGTGGCCGTCACCGGTGCCGCCCCGACGGCGGTCACCGACTGCCTGAACTTCGGCAGCCCCGAGAACCCCGAGGTCATGTGGCAGTTCTCGCAGGCCGTCGAGGGCCTCGCCGACGCATGCCTCGAGATCGGCATCCCGGTCACGGGCGGCAACGTGTCGTTCTACAACCAGACGGGTGACGCCCCGATCTTCCCGACCCCGGTCGTCGGTGTGCTCGGCATCATCGACGACGTCGCCGCGCGCATCCCGAGCGGTTGGCAGGACGCCGGCGAGAACCTCTACCTGCTCGGCATCACGCGCGAGGAGCTCGACGGCTCGGCCTGGGCCGACACGATCCACGACCACCTCGGCGGACGCCCGCCGCAGGTCGACCTCGCCGGCGAGAAGCGGCTGGGCGAGCTGCTGCGCGCAGCATCCGACCAGTCCCTCGTCTCGAGCGCGCACGACCTCTCCGCCGGCGGACTCGGTCAAGCCCTCGCCGAGGGCGTGATGCGCTTCGGCGTCGGCGCCCGCGTGTGGCTCACCGAGATCATGGAGCGCGACGGGGTGGATGCTGCCACCGCCCTCTTCTCGGAGTCGACCGGCCGCGTCATCGTGTCGGTGCCGCGCGAGGAGGACGTGAAATTCCGCGGGCTCTGCGCGGGCCGCGACTACCCCGTGCTGCGCATCGGCGTGACGGACCCGGCCGCGGAAGGCGAGGAGGCGGCGCTCGAGGTGCAGGGCGTCTTCACGCTGCCGATCTCGGAGCTCCGTGCCGTGTCGACCGCGACGCTGCCCGCCGCGTTCGGCGCGACCGTCACCGAGCCCGCCGCTTAGGGTTGATGCCATGAGCAACGACGAGGACTACGGCGATCTTGTAGGCATCCGTCAGCGACGCGTGAAGGTGATCGCGTGGGTCGTGATCGCCGCGCTCATCATCACCGGCGGCGGTGCCACGGTGTTCGCCCTGCTCGTGCAGCGCTGAGACCCAGGCTCGAGCTCCGGTCGCGGGGCTAGCATGACGAGGTGGAACCGTTCTTCACCTTTCTCAGCCACTACTGGTGGCTGGCGTTCCCGCTGATGGGCGTGGCGGGCGGCGCGGCGCGCGCCTGGGAGAAGAACGCACGCGGTCGCCACAAGCGCCGCCTCGAGATCCTCCAGGCCAAGAGCGAGCTGAAGGCCGCGAAGACCGGGGCCGCCGCGATCTCCCCGCAGGCGTCGGATGCTACGGCCGGCTCATCGCCGCTTGCCCGCGTCCTGCAGTCCCACGACGACATCACCGCGCGCTGGCTCGAGTACGAACTCGACGTGGGCAAGATGATCGCTTACCCCGCCATGAGCGACGGACGTCAACCGCTGACCGCCGCGTTCCTCCGAGCGAAGCGCGCCGCCGACGGCCTGCGGCCCGATTCCTCGACCGCGGTACTCACACCCGAGCAGCTGCGTGAGTACCGTGAGGCCGTCATCGACTACGAAGCCGCGTTCGATGTCGCCGAGCGCGACGCACGGCGCCTCAAGGATTCCGGTTTCACCGACGCGGAGCGCAGGCGCCTCGATACCGCACAGCAGCTGCTTCGAACGGCCGTCGACACCGCGGCAACCCCCGCCGAGCGCCAGCTCGCGTATCGACGGGTTCGCGAGGAGCTCGACGGACTCCTCTCGATCTCCGACGAGGCCATCGACACACTCGAACGACGCGTGGCGCTGGAGCTTCCCAGCCACGCGACCGAGCGGCCCGATGCCCGATCCTGAACGTCCCGCCGACGAGCCACGTAGCATGAAGGAGTGGATCCGCTCTGGCTGTTCGTGGCCGACTGGTGGTGGATCGGTCCCGCAGCGGCCGGCACAGCCACTCTCGGCTGGATCGGCGTGCTCACACAACGGGAGCGGGCGAAGCGCCCGGCGGTGGCGGGCGGCCTCGGCCGGAAGACCATGAGCAAGGGTGCCGCGCGTCGGCTCGAACTCGACGCCGCCGTGCTCGATCTGCAGTCCTCGCGCGATGCCGTCACGCGCAGCCGCGCCGAGGTGCAGGTGGCGCAGGCCGAGCTCGCGCGCGTACAGGCCGACAGCGCAGCATCCCGCGTCGCTCCCGGCGCGATCGCCGCCGCCCGGGCGCGCCTGCAGGCCGCACAGCGGCAGGTGCGCGCCGCGGGCGCCGACCTGCGCGCACGACGCGCCGGCTTGAAGGCCGCCAAGGCCACGTTGCCCGCCATCCGCGCGGGGCGCGCCATGCTGCCGCTCGACCGGCTCATGGCCCAGCACGACGCCCTCAACGCCCGCTGGCTCGCCTACGAGACCGACATCGACCTGCAGCTCGCCTACCCCGCGATGAGCGACGCCCGCTCGCCCCTCCTCGCGGTCTTCCTGCGCGAGCAGTCGCAGGCGCAGTGGCTGCGCCCCGCCTCGAGCAGTGTGCGCGTCTCGCCGGCGGAGTTCCTCGCCTACCGGGACGCGGTGCGTCGGGCGGGGCACGCGTTCGACGACGCCGAGCGCGAGGCGCGTCGGCAGGCCGGCGAGGCGCCCCCTCGACCGACGGATGCCGCGTCGGAGATGTGGTCGCAGATGGCCCAGACCCTCGGCGACAACGCGCAGCGCGCCGTCTCCGACTCCGTGCGCGCGATGAGCCGCGCGGCGAAGGACCGCTTCGACCGCGCCCGATCGTCGCGCGCCTCATCCGACGACGCGCCCCGTCGCCCCACCGACGGAGACGACCCGACGCCCCCGGGCGATCCCGTGTGGCCCGTCCCGGGCCGCGACCGGCCCTAGTGCCGGGGTGACCATCGACGACGCCGCCCCGCCGCTCGACGGACGCGCGATCATCGAGCAGCGCTGGAGCACGGCGCTCTTCCTGCACTGGCGGATCGAGCCCGCGGCGATCGCCGACCGCCTGCCGCCCGGCACGCGCCCCGATCTCTTCGACGGGTCGGCCTGGGTGGGGCTGATCCCCTTCGTGCTCGGCGACTTCCGCTTCCTGCCGCTGCCACCGGTGCCCGTGGTCGGATCGTTCGTCGAGATCAACGTGCGCACGTACGCCGTCGACGGGCACGGGCGCCGTGGGGTGGTCTTCCTCACCCTGGAGGCCGAGCACCTGCTCCCCGTGCTCGGCGCGCGGACGCTCTTCGGTCTCCCCTATCGCTGGGCGAGGGCTGGTCTCCGCGTCGACGAGCGGGCGATCGCGTACCGCTCACGTCGGCATGGACCCGGCCCGAGACCCCGCACGCGCATCCGTGTCGCTCCCGGCGCGAGCCCCGTCGACACCGATCTGTCACGCTTCCTGACGGCGCGGTGGGGGTTCTATCAGTCCCACCTCGGCCGCACGATCTGGGCCGCGAACGAGCACGAGCCATGGCCGCTCGTCGACGGCGAGCTCATCGCACTCGACGACGAGCTGCTCGGCGACAGCGGCTTCCCCGACCTCGCGGCGCGCCCGCCCGACTCCGTGCTCGCGATGCCGTCGCAGCATCCGGGATTTCTCACCCGCTTCGGTGCGCCCGTCCGCATCTGACCGCGACCGCCGTCACCGCGGGAGGAGATCTCACGAGCGGCTGACCGCCGGGCTCCTGATGGTCCTCCGCTCGTGAGGTCTCGTCCGCTCGTGACCGCGACCGCGCAAAACCCGCACGGACGAGAGAGCGGGCGGGCTCCCCGGAAGGAACCCGCCCGCTCATCGAACTCGGATCAGCGCGCCGCGACCGTGGGGATCACGTCGGGGTACTGCTCGAGCCACGCGGTGATGGCCTCGGCCTCGCGGCCCTCGCCGTACTCGTTGACGACCATGTCCTCCAGGGCGCCGTACTGCTCGTCGTCGAGCTTGATGCCGGAGATCAGCTCCGCAGCATCCGGGTACTTCTCGGCGAAGCCCGACGCGCCGAGGAAGTGCAGCGCCTCGGGGTCGCCCATGAGGCCCTGCGGGTCGGCGAGGTCCTTGATGTCGAACGCGTCGTTGGCCCAGAACGGACGCCACAGCGTCACGACGATGTCGTCCTGCGCGGAGATCGCGTTGTCGAGCTCGGTGAGCATCGCCGCGGTCGACGAGGTGACGAGCTCGAACTCGCCGTCGAGACCGTAACCGGGGAGCGCGGTCTCCTGGGTCTGCTTGGTCAGGCCCGCGCCGGGCTCGATGCCGTAGATCTTGCCGTCGAAGCGGTCGGCCTGGCCGGCCAGGTCTTCGATCGAGTCGATGTCGGAGTAGCTCGGCACCGCGAGGGTGAGCTTCGCGTTGTCGTAGTAGGCGCCGAGGTCGTCGATCGAGTCGCCGTACTGCTCCATGTACGAGGCGTGGGTCAGCTCGGGCCATGCCGAGGGGTAGATGTCGATGTCGCCCTGGGCGAGGGCGGTGTAGAGCGGGCCCGCCTCGGTGAGCGTCTCCATCTCGACGGTGTAGCCGAGCTCCTCGAGCTGGTTCTGGAGGAGGTAGGCGGTGCTGAGGCCGTCGGTCCACGAGGGGAGGAAGCCGAGGGTGATGGTGCCCTTGTCTCCTCCTTCGCCCGATCCGCCGTCGGCCGCGTTGCCGCTGGCGCATCCGGCGAGGGTGAGCGCCGCGACGGCGCCGAGGGCGAGGGCTGTGGTGAGGTGTCGCTTGGTCATGTGCGGGGTCCTTTTCGTATGTGATCGCAGGTTTCGTATGGGTAGGGGTGAGTCAGACGCGAGCGGGCTCGCGTGCATCCGACGACGAGCCGGATGCGGCGGACCGCGCCGCAGCGGAACGGCGCCGCGCGAGCAGGCCGAGGAGCGATGAGGGGTGCTCTCCGGGGGTTCCGAGCGCGGCGGTCATGCGGTCGAGGAAGACGGCGATGATCACGACGCTGAGCCCGGCTTCCACGCCCTTGGCGAGGTTCACCGTCGACAGCGCCTGCACGACCTCCTTGCCGAGGCCGTCCGCTCCCGCCATTCCGGCGATGACGGCCATCGACAGGGCCAGCATGATGACCTGGTTGACGCCGGCCATGATGGTGGGCATCGCTAGAGGGAGCTGGATGCCGCGGAGGATCTGGCCGGGGGTCGCACCGAAGGCCTGCCCGGCCTCCACCGTCTCGGAATCGACGCCGCGGATGCCGAGCTCGGCGAAGCGCACGCCGGGAGGGAGCGCGAAGATCACCGTGGCGACGAGGCCCGGCACGACGCCGATGCTGAAGAACACGATCGCCGGGATGAGGTACACCAGCGCCGGCATGGTCTGCATGAAGTCGAGCACCGGCTTGACCACGGAGCGCACGCGCGGGTTCCGGGCCGACCAGATGCCGACCGGGATGCCGATCGCGACCGCGATGGCCGTCGCGACGAGCACCAGGGCCAGCGTCTGCATGGTCGTGACCCACTGGCCCATCGCGAGCACGAAGACGAACGAGACGGCGGTGCCCAGGGCGAGCTGCCACGAGCGCACGAGCCAGCCGAGGAGCGCCGCGACGACGATGACCCCGGCGATCGGGGCGGCCAGGAGCACGTCGGTCAGCGACTCGACCATCCACCGGGCGAGGAAGGCGATGACGTCGAGGACGCCGCGGAGATTGTCGCGGATCCAATCGATGCCCTCGGCGACCCAGGTTCCTACGGGGATGCGGAAGCCCTCCATCAGCGCACCACCTCCACGTCGTCGGCGCTGACACCGTCGGCATCGGGGCTCGTCTCGAGGATCCGGTCGATGACCTCGGCCGAGACCGGCTGCGGCGGCAGCGGGATCTCCGACGTGGCCGAATGAGCGGGCCCGAGGGCGGCGAGGAGAGTCACACGGGGGATGACACCGGTCAGACGGCCCTCGGCGTCGACCACCGCGAGCGGCAGCTGCGACTCGACGGCGGGCACGAACAGGTTCATGAGCACCTCGTCCTCGCGCACGCTCTGGGGCACGGGCTTGAGCACCGATTCGAGCGAGGTCGTTCCCGCACGCACCAGCTTCACGGCATCGCGGTCGGAGACGATTCCCCGCAGCGTCCGATCGCGGCCGGTGACGTACGCGGCCGACATGTAGGCATCCCGCATCTGGCGCAGCGCCGTGCGCGGACCGGCCGACGACGAGACGACCGGGCGCGGCCGCTCCATGACGTTCGCGGCGGTCAGCACGCGCGCACGATCGACGTCCTGCACGAACTGCTCGACGTAGTCGTTGGCGGGGTCGGTGAGGATGTCTTCCGGTGTCCCGATCTGCACGATGCGCCCGTCGCGCATCACGGCGATGCGGTCACCCAGGAACATGGCCTCGTTCAGGTCGTGCGTGATGAAGACGATGGTCTTCTGCAGCTTCTGCTGGAGCGAGAGCAGCTGCTCCTGCATCTCGCGTCGGATGAGCGGATCGAGTGCGCTGAAGGCCTCGTCCATGAGCAGGACGTCGGGGTCGGCGGCGAGAGCCCGGGCGATGCCGACGCGCTGCTGCATTCCGCCCGACAGGGCCGACGGGGGCTTGTCGCCCCATCCTTCGAGTCCGACCAGTGTGAGGATCTCCTCGGCTCTCGCGAGCCTCTCGGCCTTGGCGGTGCCCCGCAGCTCGAGCGGGTACGCGACGTTCTCGGCGACGGTGCGATGCGGAAGCAGCGCGAAGTGCTGGAACACCATCGACACGCGATCACGACGGAGGCCGCGCAGCTTCGACGCGGTCGTTCCGGTCACCGGCTCGCCGTGGACGAGCACCGACCCCGCGGTCGCATCGTGCAGACCGTTGAGCATGCGGATGATCGTCGACTTGCCGGAACCCGACAGGCCCATGATGACGAAGATCTCGCCCTCGGCGACGTCGAAGCTCGCATCGATGACGGCGGCGGTTCCCGCGTCGGCGACGTCGGTGCGGCTCTCACCGGCTTTCAGGCGTTGAACGGCCTTCTGGGGGTTGCGTCCGAAGACCTTGAAGAGATTGCGCGCCTCGAGGGCAGGCGGAAGAACGGTCACAGTGTGCACCTCGGCTGCCCCGCACGGGGACGGCATCGGTCACGCCCGGGTGGCGGTCGCAGACGCGCACCTCGGGTCGAGGCGCGGCCGGGCGGCGGGTGTCGGACCCGCGCGCAAAGACCGCCGACCGTACGATCGCGGTCTGACACCCTCGGGAGATGTCACCGCGACCGCGGACTGGTCGGGTGGCCCGACAACGGGCACATCTCAACGTTTCACGGCCTCGGGGGCGTTGGCAAATCGCCGCGACCCCGGCTCCGGCGTCGGGTCGTGCGGCGCCCGCGGCCGCGTGATACCAGGCGTAGCAACCGTCCGCAAGCGGTCTGGCAGGGCGTCCGTCGCCCCATACGACACATAGGTTCCCGTACCTGTTCACCGCGATGAGGTCGGGCCGTCGTCGCCTCGCGACTGCGCAGAGCGGACCGCACTCACCGCGGCGCCTTCAGCCCGGGACGCGGCGAGGATCGTGACCGATCCGTTACGGAATCTGGCCCGCGACCGGCGGCACCATCGCGTTCGTCCGATAGCGCCCGACCCCGACGTCAGGACTGCTGGGCAGCCGCCTCGTTGCGGTGGTGGCGGATCACCTCGGCGACGACGAAGTTGAACCACTTCTCGGCGAACGCGGGGTCGAGGTCGGCGTCTTCGGCGAGTCGCTTGAGGCGCGCGATCTGCTGCTCCTCGCGGGTCGGATCCGACGCCGGCATGTCGTGCTTGGCTTTGAGTACGCCCACCTGCTTGGTGCAGCGGAAGCGCTCGGCGAGCAGGAAGATCAGCGCCGCGTCGATGTTGTCGATGCTCCCCCGGAGCCCGGCGAGAACCACGGCGGGGTCGGACTCGGTCGGTGTGGGTTCGGTCATGGCTTCCTCCGGCTCCGACGATACCGGTAGGTCGCGCGCATACCGCAGTGCCGCGTTCCCTGTGGTCGCGCCGCCGCAGCCCTAGAGTGTGACCCATGCGCGTCACCCCCAAGAAGTCCGCCTCAGACGCGGATCCGACCTCCCCCGGCGCCGACGGCGCGCACTCCGAGGGGCGCTCTCCGAACAAGCCGATCTGGGCGAACCTCGCCAGCCCCTTCGGCGTCGGTTTCTTCATCACGCTTGGCGGTCTCGCCGCCGTGCTGCTCGGTATCGCCATCTCGAACCTCTCGACGGTCATCATCTACATCGCGTTCGCGCTGTTCGCCGCCCTCGGGCTCGACCCGCTGGTGCGGTTCCTCGGGCGCCGAGGGCTGTCGCGCGCGTGGTCGATCGTCGTGGTGTCCATCGCCTTCGCGGGGGTTCTCATCGGGGTGCTGCTGCTGATCATCCCGACGGTGGTGCGGCAGATCACGCAGTTCATCAACGACGCACCCGGGCTCGTGAGCGACTTCATGCGCAGCGACGTCTACCAGTGGCTCGAGGCCAACTTCGGCGACAGCGTCACCGACATCGTCGCCGAGGTGCAGAAGTTCCTCACCGATCCCGGCAACATCGCCGCGATCGGCGGCGGCGTGCTCCAAGTCGGCATCACGATCGGCACCGGCATCTCCGGCATCATCATCGTGATCGTCCTCAGCCTGTACTTCCTCGCTTCGCTCCCGAACATGAAGACCTCGTTCGTCCGCCTCGTTCCGGCTCGCAACCGGGCGGGCGTCGCCGACATGACCGAGCAGATCACCGACTCCGTCGGCGGCTACCTCATGGGCATGGTGGTGCTGGCGTTCTGCAACGCGGTCGTCGCGTTCTTCCTGCTCCTGTTCCTCGGCTTCCCGTTCCCCGCCCTCATGGCCGTGGTCGCGTTCTGCATCACGCTCATCCCGCTCGTCGGCTCGGTGCTCTTCTGGGCCATCGGCACCGTGCTCGTCCTGTTCGTCGATCCGGTCGATGCCCTGATCTTCGCCGGCGTCTACCTCGTGTACATGCAGCTCGAGGCATATGTGCTCACGCCGCGCGTGATGAACCGCACCATCTCGGTGCCCGGCTCGCTCGTCGTCATCGGCGCGCTGGTCGGCGGAACGCTGCTCGGGCTGCTCGGAGCCCTCGTCGCGATCCCCGTCACCGCATCGATCCTGCTCATCATCAAGCAGGTCGTCGTGCCGCGCCAGGACGAGAAGAAGTAGGCGCTCAGCGCGCCGCCGTCGGTCAGCGCGTCGGCAGGAGGCAGGTCGGGGTCGCAGCCGCGGTGCGGTGACGCACGCGCCCGGGGATGCCGGTGCGCTCGTCGACGAGGAGCGAGACGACCTCGCTCGCGCGCTGGCCGGCGACGAGGATCGTGTCGCGCACCACGACGTGGTTGCGCGGCCAGTGCGTGCCCGCCTCCACGAACGCGAGCGACGTGAGACCGCTGCCGTCACCGGTGATGCGCACGACACCGATCGCGTCGCTCCCGCGCACCCCCGCGTAGAGCATTCCGCGGTCGTGACTCGGGGTGATCTCGGCCGCGGTGTCCGACCCGAGCTGCACGTCGGGCGACAGCGAGACGCCCGAGACGATGCGCCAGACCCCGTCGACGCCGGCACGCAGCGCGAACACCTCGCAGCTGAGCTCGGTGAGCACGTAGAGATGGCCGCTCGGATGCCACACCGTGTGCCGGGGGCCGCTCCCGCGGGGCAGCACGACCTCCTGCACCAGCCGGAGCCCGCCCGTCGCCGCCCGCCAGAAGCGCACGAGGTCGAGCCCCATGTCGGTCGTGGCGACGAGACCACCGCCGAGGAAGACGCTCTGGTGCGCCCGGGAGGGGCGCGGTTCGGATGCGGCGTCGTCGGATGCTGCGCCGCCGCGCGCCGGCGGAGGCTGCACAGCATCCGGCTCGTCGTGATCCGGAACGAGATGCGCGAACTCCGCGCCCGCGGCCTCCCGCAGGGCGCGGGTCGCGGCAGCGAGGTCGCTCGCCGGCGAAGAGGCGACGCTCGCGGGGCCGTCGGGGCCGAACGGATCGCTCGCGGCGGGAGCGATCCACGGCGATGAGGGCCGACCGTCGGCGTCCAGCGCCATGCGGACGACCCGCCCGTCGTTCCAGCAGCTCGCGATGAGGAACGCGCCGTCGGGTGAGACACCGACGTGGCAGACCGCCGAACCCGCCTCGACAGGACGACCGTGGCGGGCGAGCGTCGTCTCACCCGTGAGGCGGTACGCCTGCACCGTGCCGTCGGCCTCGAGGGCGGCGTAGAGCACGTCGAGCGAGGGGTGCCGGGCGATCCAGGAGGGCGATCCGGGGGCGATGACCGCGGTCGGACCCAGTCCGAGCGGACCGGAGGCCCAGGGCGAGTCGGCCTCGCCCGCCTGCAGCAGTCCGATGCCCTCGGCCTCGCCCTTGCCGCTCGCGGAGTACCCGCCGACCCAGAGGCGCATCAGTCGACCAGAGGCGTGCGCACGATCACGGCGTCGCGGGCGGCGCCGACTCCGATGACCGAGATGCGCGTTCCGCTCATGCCCTCCAGTGCGAGCACGTAGTCCTGGGCCTCCCGCGGGAGGTCCTCGAAGGTGCGGGCGCCCGAGATGTCGCTCTTCCATCCGGGGAAGTACTCCAGGATCGGCTTCGCGTGGTGGAAGTCGGTCTGGCTCACCGGCACCTCGTCGAAGCGCACCCCGTCGACGTCGTAGGCGACGCATACGGGGATCTGCTCGAGGCCCGAGAGGATGTCGAGCTTCGTCAGCACGAGGTCGGTGATGCCGTTGATGCGCGTCGCGTAGCGCGTGATCGGGGCGTCGTACCAGCCCACCCGGCGAGGACGACCGGTGGTGGTGCCGAACTCGAAGCCGCGCGAGCGCAGCCATTCGCCCTGCTCGTCGAAGAGCTCGGTCGGGAACGGGCCCGATCCGACGCGGGTCGTGTAAGCCTTCACGATGCCGACGATGCGGTCGAGTCGGTTGGGTCCTACGCCGGCACCGGTCGCCGCGCCGCCGGCCGTGGCCGACGACGACGTGACGAACGGGTAGGTGCCGTGGTCGACGTCGAGCATGGTCGCCTGGCCGCCCTCGAAGACGACGACCTCGCCCGCGTCGAGCGCCTCGTTCAGCAGGAGGGAGGTGTCGGCGACCATCGGACGCAGCCGCTCGGCGTAGGAGAGAAGGTCTTCGACGATCTCGTCGACGGCGATAGAGCGACGGTTGAAGACCTTCACCAGCAGATGGTTCTTGCCGTCGAGGGCGCCCTCGACCTTCTGGCGCAGGATGTTCTCGTCGAAGAGGTCCTGCACGCGGATGCCGACGCGGTTGATCTTGTCGGCGTATGCCGGACCGATGCCGCGGCCGGTCGTACCGATCTGCCGCTTGCCGAGGAAGCGCTCGGTGACCTTGTCGAGCGTGCGGTGGTACTGGGTGATGACGTGGGCGTTGGCGCTGACGCGCAGACGCGACGTGTCGAGGCCGCGGGCGTTGAGGGCCTCGAGCTCGTAGAAGAGCACCTCGAGGTCGACCACGACGCCGTTGCCGATGACCGGGATGACCCCGGGCGAGAGGATGCCCGAGGGCAGCAGGTGCAGGGCGTACTTCTCGTCGCCGATGACGACGGTGTGCCCGGCGTTGTTGCCGCCGTTGAACTTGACGACCCAGTCGGTGCGTTCGCCGAGGAGGTCGGTCGCCTTCCCCTTGCCTTCGTCGCCCCACTGGACTCCGACGATGACGATTCCAGGCATGGGCGCTCCTCGCGTCGATGGCACAGATCGTGCTCATTCTACCGAGGGGGCGTCGAACGCCGTCGCCCCCTCGCCCACGGACGGGCCGTCAGGACACGGCAGCGAGGTACCGTACCGCTCCCTGGCGCCAGTTGAGCGTGACGTGGTGCGAGATCATCTCCACGTCTCGCTTCGCCCGGGACACCGGGTGCGACGCGTTGCCCGCCTTCGCTCCGACGAGGGAGAAGATCTGCTGAACGCTGCGGAGCGCGGTGCGGGTGGAGAGGGCGTTGTCGCGCAGATCTCGTGCCACCTCCGCCTCGGTGGACTCGACGCGGGCCCGCGCTCGCTCCGAGGCCTGCAGACTGCGCTTCTCGATGAGGAGGCGTGCCATCTCGGCGTCCCCCTGCGCCTGGGCGAACTCGGAGGCGACGTAGTCCGATTCGCTCAGACGCACGGCCCCGCCGAGGGCGTTCGCGACACGGGTGCTGGTACCGACCGTCTCGGCGAAGTGCTCGGCCGCCCCCCAGGCCGCCCCGACCGCGCACGAGGCGAACGGGAAACGTCCGTTCGAGGGCCATGTCGCCCACATCGTGTCGAAGGTCGGGTGGAGCGCACGCCGCTCCTTGAGCTTGTGGACCGTGTCCTTCGCCAGCTGCACCCGGTGCTCGGGGACGAACACGTCGCTCACCGACATGGTGCGGCTTCCCGTGCCGCGCATCCCGGTGGGGTACCAGTCGTCGACGGTCTCCGCGTCGGAGTGCGGGAGCACGAACATGTGCCCCTCGCCGTCGTCGCCCGCGGGCGCGTTGAAGATCAGCCACTCCGAGAAGTCCGAGCCGCTGCAGAACCCCCACTGCCCGGTGAGACGGTACCCGCCGCGCACCTTCTCGGCGACGGCCTTCGGGTTCATGTTGGTGTTGCCAGCCAGGGTCGCGAACGTGTCGGGGCCCCAGATCTCGTCCTGGACCTCTTCGGGGAAGGCCAGGATGGCGGTGTTGTCGGAGCTCAGGATGCTGAAGACCCACGCCGTCGAGGTGCAGCCGCGCGCGAGGTTCATGGCCACCCGGGCGTGCTCGTGCTCGCTCAATTCGAGGCCGCCGTACTTCTTCGGCTTCAGCATGTGGAAGAACCCGGCGTCCCCCAGACGACGATAGGTGTCGGCGGAGATGCGGCGATCCGCATCGACGTCGGCCGCCCGTTCCCGCAGCAGGGGGATCATCGCCTGGGCGGCGGCGACCATGTCGTCGGCCGTGAGGTCGGGAGAGGGGGCGGGCCGCGCTGCGGCGACCCTGCTGGCTTCGGATGTCATGGCGTTCATGGTGGGCCTCTCCTGCGGCGTCGTCGCCGCAGTCGCTCGGAAGGGATCTCCCTCCATGGTGTGAGCGGCTTCATCACCGGTCAAACAGAACATTCCGCGCAATATGCACGCTCAGAGCGTGGAAGCCGCCCGCGGGTACTGGGCGCGCATGAGCTCGGCGAGAGCCAGGGTGCGCTGCGACGGCGACGTCCCGCGGGCCCAGGCGAACACCACGGAGACCGGCGGCGGAGTGGGCTCGATCTCCTTCTCCACGATGGGCAGGCCCTCGTAGCTGCTCTTGTTGGAGGGGCGTTGGACGAGGATCGCGTACGCCGAGTCGGACCGCGCCACGATCGAGCGCGTGAGCTCGAACACGTGCGTGCGGTGCCGCACGCGCGGCACGACGCCGTGCCCGTCGAACAGCGACATCGCGTAGCGCGTGCTGGGCGTCTGATCGAACAGCACCAGGGGCGCCTCCGCGAGCTGCTGGACGGTGACCGTGTCCTGCCGCGCCAACGGGTTCGACTCCCCGAAGAGCGCATAGCCGCGCGCCTCGTAGAGGACGAACGACTCGAGGTCGTCCATGTCGCCCATCGCGTACATGATGGCGGCGTCGATCGAGCCGGCCAACAGCGCGGCGCGCAGCTCGTCCTGCGCATCGACGGTGAAGTCGATCGAGACGCGGGGGTGCAGGTCTTCGAACTCCTCGAGCACCCGTGGGAGGATCGCGGGCGCCAGGGTCACGAAGCATCCGACCACCAACGGACCCACGAGCTGCTCGCCATCCCCGCGGACGGCGAAACCGAGCTCGGCGACCTCCGACAGCAGTCGCCGCGCTCTCGGCAGCACGAGCGAACCGGTCGAGGTGAGGGTGATGCCCTGCGCGCGCCGTCGGATGCAGAGCTCCGCCCCGAGGACACGTTCCAGTTCGGTGATCGACGCGGCGATCGCCGACGCCGAGAACTGCAGCCGTCGGGCCGCCCCGCTGATGGTCCCCTCCTCCGCAGCCGCCACGAAGTGCGCCAGCTGCCGGAAGGTCAGTTCCGCCCGGAAGAGCCCGGCGTCGATCATCTCGTCACTGAGATTGTCCATGGCGGGATGATTGCACGGTCAGACCGCTTTTCTTCCGCGATTAGTTGAGTTTGACCGACGAAGAGCCCGCGCCCAGGCTGGGGGCGAACCCACCCACCCCGTGATCCGACAACCGGAACCGGGCGAGACGGACCGGAGTTCCCGCGGCCTCAGCGACGAGGCGGCGATGGCTTCCTGCGTCTCGCAGCTACCTGGAGGCAGACGATCGATGAAGATTTCCGCACACACCCGCCGCGCCGGGGCCGCGATCGCGGCCGCGGCCCTGTTGGCCGGATCCTTGGCCGCCTGCGCGCGAGGAGGCGACAGCCCGTCGGACGCGAGCGCCTCGTCGCCGGGGATCACCGACACCACCATCACCTTCGGGTCGACCGCACCCTTGACGGGGCCTGCGGCGGGCGTGGGCAACTGCGCCATCGACGGTGCGACGGCGTACTTCGAGATGCGCAACGCCGAGGGCGGAATCGCCTTCGGCGACGGCAAGACGCGCACCGTCGAGTTCCGCGCATACGACGACGGATACGACCCGCAGCGGGCTGCGGCGAACTTCCAGCAGATGGTCTCGGACGGCGTCGTCGGCGCCGCGCTGAGTCTCGGTACGCCGACGAACCGCGCCTGGCGGGAGGCCGCCATCGCCGAGGAGGTGCCCCAGGTGCTGCTGCAGACGGGTGACCCCATCTTCAGCGACCGGGCGGAGAGCCCCTGGCAGCTCGGACTCCTGCCGATCTACCAGCTCGAGGGCGAGGCCTTCGGCAGGATGCTGGTCGACAGCGGGGAGACGCACGAAGTGGCGGTCCTCTTCCAGAACGACGACTTCGGCGAGGGCTACGTCGAGGGGCTCAAGCGGGCCATCGAAGGCTCGGAGAACGTGACGATCGTGAAGGAGGTCGGCTACGAGGCGACCGCGACCGACGTCTCGGCACAGGTGACCGATCTCGCATCCACGGGCGCCGACGTCTTCTACAACGCCATGTCGTCGCTCGCGCCGCTGGTGATCGGTTCGCTGCAGCAGGCAGCCTCGCTGAACTGGACCCCGAGCGTGTTCCTCCCGTCCACCTCGTCGAGCCCGGCGGCGCTGCTGACGCCCTCCGGCGTGGCCGACCGCTTCCCCGCGATCTACACGACGGCGTCGTCGGCGTCGGCCAGCGCCCCCGACTTCGCGACGAGCGAGGACGGCACGGAGTTCCTCGACGCCCTCGCGGAGTACACGAACCAGGATGCCGCCCCCGGATTCCCGCAGTGCCTGTGGGGATGGATCGGTGCGTCGATCCTCGAGGAGGCGTTCACCCACATGCAGGAGCCCACGCGGGAGTCGTTCATGACGGCACTGCGCGACATCTCCGACTTCGAAGCACCGTTCCTCCTGCCCGGCGCGACGATCAGCACGACCGAGGACGGCCTGCCCGCGATGAGCGACGTGCAGGTGATGGGTTACAACGGCGCCGGATTCTCTCCGGCCGGATGAGACGGCCGTGGTCACCACCGTCGAAGGAGATGTCATGACGACCGATGCGATCGCCTCCGCCCAGCGCGCTAACGAGAAGTCCGTCTGGTGGCGGGCCGTGCTCGGCGAGTATCCGACCGGCGTCTGCCTCGTCGCCTCGCGCGGCGACGATGACGAGCCGATAGGGATGGTGGTCGGGAGCTTCGTCGCCGTCAGCGAAGAGCCCCCTCTCATCGGCTTCTTCGCGGGGCGGGACTCGCGCACGTTGCCCGAGCTGGTCTCGAGCGGACGCTTCAGCGCCAGCGTGCTGAGCGACGACGACGAGACCTTCTGCCGGGCGTTCGCGAGCAAGGCGCCGGACAGGTGGGACCGCAGGCCGTTCGTCGACACACCGAACGGCGCGCCGCGGCTCGCCGACGCCGTCGCCTGGTTCGACGCCTCCATCGAATCCACCCGGACATACGGCGACCACACCTTCGTCGTGGGACGGGTGCACGATTTCGGAGCGGGCGCCGGCGGGGCGGAGATGCCTCTGCTGTTCCGGCGCGCGGGCTACGGGTCGTTCTCGGCCCCCGGCGAGACCTACGACGCGAGAGCGTTCATCGAGCGGCTGCGCTGGGCGTCGATGGCGGAGCGCGAGATCGAATCCCTCTCGGCCGAGCTCGGGGTCGAGGTCGCCGTCAACACCCAGCTCGGCGATTCCGTCGTCACGCTCGCCTCCGTCGCCCCCGACTCGACGCTGAGCACGTTCGACAACGTCGGCGCGGCACACCCGTGGGCGGCGCCCATCTCACCGGTGTTCGCGGCGTGGGCGCCGACGGCACGACGGCATGCGTGGGAGGAGGCCTCCCGCCACCTGACGGGGTCGGTCGACCGCGCGCTCATCGAAGACCAGCTGCGCGGCGTGCGCGAACGCGGCTACGCGATCGCGGGAGATCAGGCCCTCACCGACCGCTTCCTCCGGCTGGTCCGCGGCAACCGCACCGACCGTGTCGCGTACGCCCGGGTCTGGGCCGAGATCGCCGCCAGTCGCCGACGGCTGGAGGACGACCACGGAGTGCACTGGGGCGAGGTCGCCGTCGTGCAGGTGCCGATCTTCGACGAGGGGGGCGACGTGGTGCTGAGCATCTACGCGATCGGGTGGCAGCACTCGATGTCGCAGCGGACCTCCGAGCTCCTGGTGGAGCGGATGCGTACGGCAGCCGATCGCATATCGACGAGGATCGCCGCATCGCGCACAAGGGGCTGACACGGCGGCGTCGCCCGGTACGGCGGCGTCGTCGAGCGCGGGACGGGGTCGGCTCCCCGGCGGCCCGTGCATGCGGGGGAATACATCACGGTCGACGTGCATTGCTCTTCGTGACGGTCGATTCGTCCGTCGCCTCCCCCCGATCGAGAATGTTCGAACCATGCCCGCATCCGACGACCACGCCCGCTGGCGCGCCGCCCGAGAGCGCTCCGTCGCCTCGCCGACCGGCAACCTCTCCCTCGTGGAGACCCGCTGGACCGGCGAGCGCCCCGACATCGACGCCGCCCGATCCGCAGCATCCGACACCGTCGAGGTCACGCCGATACAGCGCACCGCGATCGACGGCAGCGGGGCGATCGAGCATGGTCTGCGGTTCTGGGACGCCGACGCCTCTGCGATCCGCGCGTTCGACCGCATCGACGCCTACCCCTACGACCCGGCGTGGGTGCTCGAGGGCACCTTCACCCCGGTGGCGGAGGGCCGCACCGTGCCGTTCGAGCACATCCGCGACAACGGCGGCACGCGCGACCTGGTCGTTCCCGGCGACATCGCTCTGACCCTCGACGGCCACGACTACACGCTCGCCGCCTTCGACGACGGCGGAAAGCTCCTGCTCGTCTTCGGCGATCCGACGAACGGCGATGAGACGTACGGCGCCGGCCGCTTCCTCTTCGTACAGCACGACGAGAACGATCCGCAGCGGGTGGTGCTCGACTTCAACCGTGCGTTCGTGCCGCCGTGCGGCTTCTCGGCCCAGTACAACTGCCCCCTGCCTCCCGCCTCGAACCGGTTCCCCGTTCCGGTCCGCGCCGGGGAGAAGTCCGTCGTCTTCCGCGACGGCTTCGACATCTACGCGGCCTGAGCCGCGCGCATCCACAGCACCCGAAGCACCCTGGAGTACCCCCCATGAGAAGACCCCTCATCGCCGTGTCCGCGGCCCTCGCCGCAGCGCTCGTCCTCACCGGCTGCTCGACCGGCGGCGGCACCACCGCCGAGAGCTCCGACGACGCGACCATCGCGATCGGCTCGCTGTACGAACCGCAGAACCTGAGCAACACCCAGGGCGGCGGCCAGGGCGTCACCGAGGCGTTCAACGGCAACGTCTACGAGGGCCTCTACAAGCTCACGGACGACGGCCAGGTCGAACCCCTCCTCGCCGAGGGCGAAGAAGTCAGCGACGACGGCCTCACCTACACGATCACCCTCCGCGAAGGCGTCACCTTCCACTCCGGCAAGGCGCTCACGTCGGCCGACGTGAAGGCGAGCGTCGAGGCGGTCACCGCCGAGGACTCGCAGTCGGCCCGCAAGTCGAGCTTCGCCACCATCGCCGACATCGCGACCCCCGACGACCAGACCGTGGTCTTCACGCTCTCGCAGCGCTCGATCTCGTTCCTCTACAACCTCAGCTACGTCTGGATCGTCAACGCGGAGGCGGGCGACCTGACGCAGGACGAGGACGGCACCGGTCCCTACACGCTCGACGAGTGGCGCCAGGGCAGTACCCTCACGCTCACCCGTTGGGACGAGTACTGGGGCGAGCCCGCGAAGAACGCCGAGGTCGTCTTCACCTACTTCACCGACGCCACCGCCGAGAACAACGCGCTGCTGACCGGCGAGATCGACCTCATCACCAGCGTGCAGAGCCCCGATTCGCTCACCCAGTTCGAGGGCAACGCCGACTACGTCGTGAGCGAGGGCACCTCGACCACGAAGGAGCTGCTCGCGTTCAACGACCGCGTCGCCCCCTTCGACGACGCGCTGGTGCGCAAGGCCGTCTACTCCGCGATCGACACGCAGAAGCTCCTCACCTCGATCTGGGGCGACTACGGCACCCTCATCGGCTCCATGGTGCCGCCGACCGACCCCTGGTACGTCGATCTCACCCAGGTGAACCCCTACGACCCCGACCTCTCGAAGCAGCTGCTGACCCAGGCCGGCTACGCCGACGGGTTCACCTTCACGCTCGACACCCCCAGCTACGACCCGCACCCGGCGGTCGCCGAGTTCCTGCAGTCGCAGCTGGCCGAGGTCGGCATCACGGTCGAGATCAACACGATCAGCGCCGACGAGTGGTACTCGAAGGTCTTCAAGGAGCGCGACTTCACCGCCACGCTCCAAGAGCACGTGAACGACCGCGACGTCGTCTGGTACGGCAACCCCGACTTCTACTGGGGCTACGACAACGCCGACGTGCAGCAGTGGGTGTCCGAGGCCGAGCAGGCCCAGACCACCGACGAGCAGACCGAGCTCCTGAAGAAGGTCAACGAGCAGATCGCGGAGGATGCGGCTAGCGTGTGGCTGTACCTGTACCCGCAGATCGTGGTCGCCTCCAGCGACCTCAGCGGCTACCCCGTCAACGGCCTGAACTCCCAGTTCTTCGCCTACGACATCGTGAAGTCCTGATCGTCTAGCTCATCCGTCGGGGGATGCTGCGGTCCGCACGGGCTCGCCGCATCCCCCCGCCCGTTCCCTGTCGAGATCCGATGCTCACCTACGTGCTCCGCCGCTCCGGGTTCCTCCTGGTGTCGCTGGCGGTCGCCCTCATCGTGATCTTCGTGCTGCTGCGGCTCCTGCCGGGCGATCCCGCCAACGCGCTGCTGTCGATCGACGCGACGCCCGAGCAGATCGCCGCGGCCCGGGCGCAGGTGGGCTCCGACCAGCCGCTGCTGACGCAGTTCGCGACCTGGGCGGGGCAGCTCGTGCGCTTCGACCTCGGCGAGTCGTACATCAGCTCGCGGCCCGTCGGGCCCGAGATCGCCTCGCGCCTGGCGATCACGCTGCCCCTGACGCTGCTCGCCTTCGGTCTCGCGCTCGTCCTGTCGCTCGTCATCGGCATCACCGCCGCGGTGAAGGCCGACCGCTGGTACGGAGTGGTGCTGAGCGGTTTCTCGCAGCTCGGGGTCGCCGTCCCCGTCTTCTGGGTCGGTGTGATCCTCGTGTGGATCTTCGCCCTCCAGCTCGGACTCCTCCCTTCGGGAGGTTTCCCCCGCAGCGACTGGGAAGACCCGGCCGCCGCGCTTCGCGCCCTCACGCTCCCCGTCATCGCGATCGCGATCGTGATGAGCGCCTCGCTCAGCCGCTACGTGCGCTCGGCGACGCTCGACGTGCTCGGCAGCGACTACCTGCGCACCGCCCGCGCGGGCGGCGCCGGGATGACCGAGGCGCTGCTGCGTCACGGTCTGCGCAACGGCGCCGTGCCCGTCGTCGCGGTGCTCGGCGTGGAGCTGTCGACGACGCTCCTCGGCGCGGTCGTGGTGGAGAGCGTCTTCACGCTCCCCGGTCTCGGCAGCCTGCTGCTCACCGGCATCCAGCAGCACGATTACGCGAACATCCAGGGCGTGCTCGTGGTGAGCACCCTGTTCGTGCTGCTCGTCGGGTTCGCCGCCGACATCGCGCAGCGCCTCATCGATCCGCGCCTGCGCACGAGCGTCTCGGGCAACCGGTGAGCGCGGTCATCGAGCAGAACATCGCGGATGCTGCGCCCGCAGCATCCCGGCGACGCTCGATCACCCTGGTGGTCGGGATCGTGCTCACCGCCCTGGTCGTCCTCGTCGCGCTGGTGTCGCTGTTCTGGCTGCCCTACCCGCTCGACGACATCAGCGGCGGCCGTCTGGACGGCCCGAGCTCGGCACACCTGCTCGGCACCGACCGCCTCGGCCGCGACCTCCTGTCGCAGCTGATGGTCGGCGCGCGCATCGCACTGCTGGTGGGTGCCGGCGCGGTGCTCCTCGCCGGCGTGCTCGGGACGCTCATCGGGCTGGTGACGGCGTTCTCGCGCCCCTGGCTCGACGACACGCTCTCCTCCGCCCTCGACGTCGTGATCGCGTTCCCCGTGCTGCTGCTGGCGATGCTCGTCGTCGCCGTGCAGGGCGCGTCGCTGTGGTCGGCGACCCTCGCGATCGGGTTGGCGATGTCGGCCGTGGTCGCCCGACTGACCCGTATCCTCGCCCGGCGCGTGCTGCAGGAGCAGTACGTCACGGCCGCCCGCACGAGCGGCACCCGTCTGCTCGGGATCGTGTGGCACCACGTGCTGCCGAACATCGCCCCCACCCTCGCGGTGAGCCTCGCCCTGCAGTTTGGCGTGGCCGTGCTCGCCGAGGCGAGCCTGTCGTACCTCGGCCTCGGCGCCCCGCCGCCGAACGCCTCGTGGGGCCGGATGCTGCAGGAGGCCCAGGGCACCGTGCTCAACGCACCCGTCGGGGCGATCGCGCCCGGACTCGCGATCGTCGCCCTCGTGCTGGGTGTCAACTTCCTCGCCGACGGCCTGCGCGACGTCGCCGATCCGACGAGACGGAGAGCGCGATGACTCTTCTCGATGTGAGCGGGCTCTCGGTGCGGGCGGATGCTGCGCCCCTCGTCGACGCCGTCTCCTTCACCCTCGACGCCGGAGACCGCGTGGGGCTGATCGGGGAATCGGGGTCGGGCAAGTCGCTGACCTCGCTCGCCGCGGTCGGACTGCTGCCCTCTGCTCTGCGCGTCTCCGGCTCGGTGCGCCTCGCCGGGCACGAGATCGTCGGCACCCCCGACGCGCGGCTGCGTGCGCTCCGAGGTCCCGTCGCGCAGGTCGTCTTCCAGGAGCCGCTGACGGCGCTGGATCCGCTCATGCGCGTCGGGAAGCAGCTCGCCGAGCCGCTGCGACGCCACCTGAACCTCCGGGGCGGCGCGCTCGGCGACGCCGTCTCGACGGCGCTGTCGGAGGTCGCACTGACCGACCCCCGCATCGCGCGCGCCTACCCGCACGAGCTCTCGGGCGGTCAGCGTCAGCGCGTCGCGATCGCGATCGCCCTCGCAGCACGCCCGCAGCTGCTCATCGCCGACGAGCCGACCACCGCGCTCGACGTCACCGTGCAGGACGCCGTGCTGACGCTGCTCGAAAGGCTCATCGCCGAGCGGGACATGGCGCTGCTCTTCGTCAGCCACGACCTCGCCGTCGTCTCGCGGATGGTCGAGCGCATCGTCGTGCTGCAGCGCGGCGTCGCGGTCGAGGAGGGGCCGGTCGACCGCGTGCTGCGCGATCCGCAGCATCCGTACACCCGCGCCCTCGTCGCCAGCGCCCGCTCGCTCGACGCCGCGCTCGACGCCTCCGAGGGAGGTGTCGAATGAGCGTGCTGGAACTTCGCGACGCCGGCTTCTCCTACGGATCGCGCAGCGTGCTCGACGACGTCTCGCTCAGCGTCGCCGAGGGGGAGTCGGTCGGGCTCGTCGGCGAGTCGGGTGCGGGAAAGTCGACGATCCTGCGCCTCCTGCTGGGCCTCGCCGCCCCACGCGACGGGTCGGTGCTGTTCGACGGCCGGCCGCTCGACCTTCGCGACCGGTCGCTGATGCGGCGGTTCCGCGCGAGCGTGCAGCCGGTCTTCCAGGATCCTTACTCCTCCCTCGATCCGCGCCAGCGCATCGACCGGATCGTCGGTGAGCCGCTGCGCTCCCTCGGTCTCGCGCGCGGTGCCGACGCCGCATCGCGCGTGGAGGAGGCCGTCGCCGCCGTCGGCCTCGACGCCGGCACCCTCACCCGGTACCCGCACGAGTTCTCCGGCGGGCAGCGCCAGCGCATCGCGATCGCCCGCGCCCTCGTGTCCCGTCCGCGCGTGCTGCTGGCGGACGAGCCGGTGAGCGCCCTCGACGTCACCACGCGAGTGCAGGTCATCGACCTGCTCGCTCGCCTCCGCCGCGAGAACGGCCTCACGCTGGTGATGGTCTCGCACGACCTCAGCGCGGTGGCCTCGGTCTGCGAACGCACCGTGGTGCTGCAGCACGGGCGCATCGTCGAGGCGGGCGCGACGCGCAGCATCCTCTCCTCCCCCTCGACGGCGTACGCCCGCCAGCTCGTCGCCGCGGTGCCCCGCCTGCCGCGCTGACGGCGATGACCGCCCGGGCGGCGGCTCTAATCTGGAAGCATGCGCACCCGCTTCGCCACCGTCTCTCTGGCCGCCCTCTCGCTGTTGGTCCTGGCGGGATGCGCGAGCCCCACGTCACCTGCCGCGGAGCCGACCGCCGACGGCGGGTGCTCCTACGTCGAGAGCGGCCAGGCAGCGGCCGGTGACGTCACCGCTCCCCCGGCCGATCCCGTCGGCGCGCAGAACGTGACCCTCGAGACGTCGGCCGGCGCGATCCCGATGACGTTCGACGCCGAGCGCACCCCCTGCACCGTCAACAGCTTCGTCTCGCTCGCCCAGCAGGGCTACTTCGACGACAGCGAGTGCCACCGCCTCACGACCTCGGGCATCTACGTGCTGCAGTGCGGCGATCCCTCGGCCACCGGCATGGGCGGCCCCGGCTACAGCTTCGGCGACGAGCTCGACGGCAGCGAGACCTACCCCGCCGGCACCGTCGCCATGGCCAATGCCGGCCCCGACACCAACGGTTCGCAGTTCTTCCTCGTGTACGAGGACTCGCAGCTCCCCCCGTCGTACACGGTCTTCGGACAGATGGATGCTGAGGGCCTCGCGGTCGTGCGCGAGATCGCCGCCGCAGGCGCCGAGGGCGGTTCCGGCGACGGCGCTCCCGTGACGCCCGTCGTGATCTCGGGCGTCACCATCGACTGATCCGCGACCCGGCGGGAACGACGAAGGGGACGGCCGCTCGGCCGTCCCCTTCGTCGTCGCTGCCGGTCAGCGCCCGGAGCGCCGCTTGCTCATCACGTCGAACGCGACGGCGAGCAGCAGCACGAGTCCCTTGATGACCTGCTGCCACGCAGCATCCACCGACAGGATCGACAGGCCCTGGTTGAGCACGCCCATGACCAGACCACCGATGACCGCGCCGACGACCGTGCCGACGCCGCCCTGCACCGCCGCGCCGCCGATGAAGACCGCGGCGATGGCGTCGAGCTCGAAGCTGGTGCCCGCCGATGCGACCGCGCTTCCGGCCCGGGCGGTGCTGACCACGCCGGCGAGTCCGGCGAGGAACCCCATGTTGACGAAGATGAAGAACGTGACCCACTTCGTCTTCACTCCCGACATCTGCGCCGCGAAGAGGTTGCCGCCCATCGCGTAGACGTGGCGGCCGAACACGGTGCGGCTGAGCACGAACGAGTAGATGAGGATCAGCGCGGCCAGGATGATGAGGATGATCGGCGTGCCGCGGTTGTAGGCCAGCAGGTACGCCACATAGAGGATCGCGGCGACGGCGATCCCGACCTTGATCCAGGCCGACACCGCGCGCTCGCGCGGCAGTCCGAGGCGCCGCAGCGTCGCCCGCGTCCGCACCTGCTGGAAGATCAGGGCCACGGCGGCGAGCGCCGCGATCGCGAAGGTGATGAGGTCGGGCGTTCCCGTGGTCGGGAGGGTCCCCGAGCCGATCGCGTTGAACTCCGGCGGGAGCCCGCTGATCGTGCCGCCGGTGAGCAGCACCAGCGCGAGACCGCGGAAGACGAGCATGCCGGCAAGGGTCACGATGAAGGCGGGTATGCCGACGAAGGCGACCCAGAAGCCCTGCCAGGCCCCGATCAGCGCCCCGGTGATGAGGGCGATCACGACCGCGGCCCACCACGGCAGCCCCCACGACTGCATGGACAGCGCCGCGACCGCGCCGACGACCGCGACGATCGAGCCGACGGAGAGGTCGATGTGGCCCGCGATGATCACGATCACCATGCCGATCGCGAGGATCAGCACGTATGCGTTCTGCTGGATGAGGTTGCTGACGTTGCCGGGGTAAAGGAGTCGTCCTCCGGTCAGCACCTGGAACAGCAGGATGATGATCGCGAGCGCGGCGAGGATCCCGTACTGCCGCATGTCGATGCGCAGCCGTCGGCGCGGCTTGCTCGGCCCGATCGGACCGGTCGGGGTGGCCTGCTCGGGTGCGGTGAGGGTCACGGCTTTACTCCTTCGGGTCGACCTGCGGTCATGTGCCGCATGAGTTCCTCCTGCGTGGCGTCGGCGCGGGCGATCTCGCCCGTGAGGCGCCCCTCGGCGATCGTGTAGATCCGATCGGCGAGACCGATCAGCTCGGGCAGCTCGGACGAGATGACGATCACGGCCTTGCCCTGGGCGGCGAGCTCGTTGATGATCCCGTAGATCTCGAACTTGGCGCCCACGTCGATCCCGCGGGTGGGTTCGTCGAGGATCAGCACGTCAGGACCCGAGTAGATCCACTTGCTGAGCACGACCTTCTGCTGGTTGCCTCCGGAGAGGAACCCCGTGAGCGTGGAGACGGACGGGGTCTTGATGTTCATCTGCTTGCGGTAGTCCTCGGCCACCGCGTATTCGCGGTTGCGATCGATCACGCCGAGACGGGCGAGCTTTCCCAGAGCGGCGGCCGAGACGTTCACCGTGATGCTGCCGATGAGGTTGAGGCCGTACCGCTTGCGGTCCTCCGTGGCGTAGGCGATCCCGTGACGGATGGCCTCGTCGACGGTCTTCGTCGAGATCTCGACGCCGTCCTTGAACACCTTCCCGGAGATGTCGGTGCCGTAGGAACGACCGAAGATGCTCATCGCCAGCTCGGTGCGCCCGGCGCCCATGAGCCCGGCGAACCCGACGATCTCCCCCGCGCGCACCGAGAACGACACGTCGTCGACGACCTTCCGGGCGGGGTCGACCGGGTGGTAGGCGTTCCAGTGCTCCACCCGGAACTTCTCCTCGCCCAGATGCGGTTCGCGATGCGGGAACTGGCTGTCGAGCGAGCGTCCGACCATGTCACGGATGATGCGCGTCTCGATCTCCTCGCTGTCGTCGACGGGGAACGCCTCGATGGTCGAACCGTCGCGGATGACGGTGACCGTGTCGGCGATCGCGCGGATCTCCTTGAGCTTGTGGGAGATGATGATCGACGTGATGCCCTGCCCGCGCAGGTGCTTGATCAGATCGAGCAGATGCGCGGAGTCGTCGTCGTTCAGCGCCGCGGTCGGTTCGTCGAGGATGAGGAGCTTGACACGCTTGGACAGGGCCTTCGCGATCTCGACGAGCTGCTGCTTGCCGACGCCGAGCTCGAGCACTTTCGTCGCCGGGTTCTCCTGCAGACCGACGCGCGCGATCAGCTTGGCCGCCTCGGCGTTCGTCTGGTTCCAGTCGATGACGCCGGCGCGCGCATTCTCGTTGCCGAGGAAGATGTTCTCGGCGATCGACAGGTAGGGGCTGAGGGCGAGCTCCTGGTGGATGATCACGATCCCGTCGCGCTCGCTGTCGTTGATCGACCGGTAGGCCACCTCCTTGCCCTCGAAGGTGATCGTGCCGTCGAACGACCCGTGCGGGTAGACCCCGCTCAGCACCTTCATCAGAGTGGACTTCCCCGCGCCGTTCTCGCCGCAGACGGCGTGCACCTCGCCGCGCTTCACCTCGAGGTCGACGCCGTTGAGCGCCTTCACGCCGCTGAAGTCCTTCACGATGCCCTGCATCGTGAGTATGGCGTTGTCCATGCTTGCCCTTCGCTCGACGGACCCCGATCGGCGCCGGCCGCGAAGCCGACGCCGATCGGGGTGTGGTGATCAGAGTCCGACGTCGGACGCCTTGAGGAAGCCCGAGTCGATCAGCACCGACTGCACGTCGTCCTTCACGACGACCTGGGGGTCGAGCAGGTAGGACGGAACGACCTTCACGCCGTTGTCGTACGTCGTGTCGTCGTTCGTCTCCGGGACCTCGCCGGCGACGATCGACTGCACCATCGACTGCACACGGTCGCCGAGGGCTCGCGTGTCCTTCCAGACGGTCATCGACTGCTGGTCGGCGAGGATCGCCTGCACGTTGGCCTTGTCAGCGTCCTGTCCGGTGATGATGGGCCAGTCGGCGCCCGGGGCGTATCCCGCCGACAGCAGCGACTGCTCGATGCCCAGCGCGAGGCTGTCGTTCGGCGAGAGCACGACCTGGACCTTCTGGCCGCCGGTGTAGAACGACTGCAGGCGGTTGTCCATCTCGGCCTGGGCGTCGTCGGATCCCCAGCCGAGGATTCCGATGGACTTCCAGTCGTCGTTGGTCGCCGAGAGCTTGCCCGACGGGATGACGAGCTGGCCGCTCTCGACGTAGGGCTGGAGCACGTCCCACGCACCCTGGAAGAAGAAGCCCGCGTTGTTGTCGTCGGGGCTTCCGGCGAACGGCTCGAAGTTGAACGGGCCGGCGCCGTCGGCGAGGCCGAGCTGGTCTTCGATGAACTGTCCCTGCAGCGTCCCGACCTTGTAGTTGTCGAACGTCGCGTAGTAGTCGACCGCCTCGGTGCCGTTGATCAGGCGGTCATAGGCGATGACCGTCACACCCTGACTCGTGGCGTCCTCGAGCACCGGTCCGAGCGTCTCACCGTCGATCGCGGCCACCACGAGGATCTTCGCGCCGCCGGCCACCTGGTTCTGGATCTGGCTGATCTGCTGGTCGGTCTTGTTGTCGGCGTACTGCAGGTCGACCGTGCAGCCGTCGCCCTCGAGCTTCGTCTTCAACCCTTCACCGTCGTTGATCCAGCGCTCGAGGCTGCGGGTCGGCATCGCGATGCCCACGTTGCAGTCCGTGCCGCCGGCGTCGCCGCCCGTGCCGCCCGAGGTTCCGGCCGGTGCGCACGCGGCGAGGGAGGCGAGAAGGCCGCCCGTGACGACCAGGGTGATGAGTGTTCTGCCTTTGAACATGAGAATCCTTCCAAGGAATACGAGTCGGCGTCGACCCGCATCGCTCATCCCGCTCGTGTCACCGAGTGGAGTGGGAGACGCCGGTGTCCGGTTCCGTAGACGACGCTGGCTTCCGGGTTGCTGCTTGTGGCGCACCGCCGATCCCGATTGCAGGACATACGTTGCGTGGGTCAACTTACTCGCGGTGTGGAGGGCACGTCACGCATTTTCTGCGTCGAATCTCGTCACAACTTGGTATCGGCCGCGACCGGGCTCGCGGTGTCCGGGAGCGCTCCCGGCCCCGGGCAGGAGCGGATGCTGCGTCACCGCCGCACGCGCGGCCGCCGCAGCATCCGCTCGCCCCTCAGGCCGCGGGGTGGACGGCGGCCACGTCGACGATCCAGGTGACGCCGAACCGGTCGGTCAGCATGCCGAAGCCCGGCGACCATGCCGACGCGGCGAGGGGCTCGACGACGATCGCCCCGACCGCCAGCTGCCGCCAGTAGCCCTGCGCGTCGTCGAGCGAGTCGCAGCGCACCGAGACGAAGAACGATTGATCGGTGAGCGTGACGCCGTTCTCACGTCGCGTCGAACCGGTCTCCCGCGCGCCTCCCGTCTGCCCCGGGATGTCGTAGGCCATGACGCGGAACCCCTCGGGCGTCACGACCTGCCCGAACACGACGCCGTCGGCCCCGGGTGCGTCGGCGGGCATGCCGAGATCGCCGTACGTCGCGATCGTCACGTCGCCGCCGAAGACCGACTGGTAGAACTCGAGCGCCTGGCGCGCGTCGCCGCGGAAGTTGAGGTGGGTGGTGGTCGTGATGCTCATGCTCTGCTCCTCTGTGTGCCGTCGGGCTTCCCGACGACATCCACCCTCGTCGCCGTCTAGGACAGATTCGGTCCTGCACTCGAACTACTGTCGAGTCATGTCAACGCCCGCCGCCCGCCTCCTCGCGCTGCTGTCGCTGCTGCAGACGCGGCGCGACTGGCCGGGCGCGCTGCTCGCCGAACGTCTCGAGATCAGCGACCGCACCGTGCGGCGCGACGTCGACCGACTCCGCGAGATGGGATACACGATCCGCGCGACGATGGGACCCGACGGCGGATACCGTCTCGATGCCGGCAGCGAGCTGCCGCCGCTGCTCTTCGACGACGACCAGGCGATCGCCCTCGCCGTGGCACTGCAGACCGCGGCGGTCACCGGCGCCGGCATCGAGGAGGCGGCGCTGCGCGCGCTCACCACGGTGAGGCAGGTGATGCCGTCGCGTCTGCGCCACCGCCTCGGCGCCCTGGAGTTCGTCTCGATCCCCGGGTCGCCCGGCGACCCCGTCGTCGAGCCGGTCGCACCCGACGTGCTCGTCTCGCTGTCGAGCGCGGTCCGCGCGAGAGAGACCCTCCGCTTCGACTACGCCGGAGACTCCCGAGCGGGCGAGAGCGAACCCCGACCGCCGCGCCGCGTCGAGCCGCACCACCTCGTGAGCGCGAACCGCCGCTGGTACCTGGTGGCGTGGGACCCGTCGGCCGACGACTGGCGCCTCTTCCGGGCCGACCGCATCTCACCCCGCACACCGAACGGACCGCGTTTCGCGCCCCGCGAGGTGCCGGGTGGCGATGTGGCCGCCTTCGTGTCGGGCCGCTTCCGAGGAGCGACCGGCGCCGACCGGTGGCCCTGCACGGGCACGGTCGTGCTGTCCCTCCCCGCTCGCGACGTCGTGCCCTACATCGGGGACGGCGTGGTCGAGGAGCTCGACGGCGCGCGCTGCCGCGTCGAGGTGGGCGCGTGGTCGTGGGTCGCGCTGGCGGCCTCGCTGAACCGCTTCGACACGGATGTCGAGGTGGTGGGCCCGCCCGAGCTGGCCGACGCCTTCGCGACGCTCGCCACGCGCAACGCGGCGACGGCGACAGGTTTTGCGAACTGACGGCACGAATCGGCGTGGTCAATGTCAGGAATGCGCCACATTCCGGCGCTCGACCCGCGCCCGGGGGCCAGCGCCACAGCATCCGGCGAATGACCGTACCAATCGGTACGGGCAGTCGTAGGAATGCGCCACATTCCGGCACAGACCCGCGCGCGAGGGCGGAGACCGGGTCTCAGTAGAATCGAGAGCATGTCCAAGGTCCTTCAGTCCCTGCCCGTCGGCGAGCGCGTCGGCATCGCTTTCTCGGGAGGACTCGACACCTCCGTCGCCGTCGCGTGGATGCGCGATAAGGGCGCCGTGCCCTGCACCTACACCGGCGACCTCGGGCAGCCCGACGAGGACGACATCGCATCGATCCCGGGTCGCGCGCTCGAGTACGGCGCCGAGGTCGCTCGCCTGGTCGACGCCAAGTCGGCGCTCGTCGAGGAGGGCTTCGCCGCCCTCTCGTGCGGCGCGTTCCACATCCGCTCCGGCGGACGCACCTACTTCAACACCACGCCGCTCGGTCGCGCCGTCACCGGCACGCTGCTCGTGCGCGCCATGAAGGAAGACGGCGTCGACATCTGGGGCGACGGCTCGACCTACAAGGGCAACGACATCGAGCGGTTCTACCGCTACGGTCTGCTCGCCAACCCCGCTCTGCGCATCTACAAGCCGTGGCTCGACGCCGACTTCGTCACCGAGCTCGGCGGCCGCAAGGAGATGAGCGAGTGGCTCGTCGAGCACGGCTTCCCCTACCGCGACAGCGTCGAGAAGGCCTACTCCACCGACGCGAACATCTGGGGAGCGACGCACGAGGCCAAGACCCTCGAGCACCTCGACGTCTCACTCGAGACCGTCGAGCCCATCATGGGCGTACGCTTCTGGGACCCGTCGGTCGAGATCGCCACCGAAGACGTCACGGTGACCTTCGACCGGGGACGCCCGGTGGCCCTCAACGGCGTCGAGTACACCGATCCGGTCGCCCTCGTCTTCGAGGCCAATCGCATCGGCGGCCGCCACGGACTCGGCATGAGCGACCAGATCGAGAACCGCATCATCGAGGCGAAGTCGCGCGGCATCTACGAAGCGCCGGGGATGGCACTGCTGTTCATCGCCTACGAGCGGCTGGTCAACAGCATCCTGAACGAAGACACCCTCGCCACCTACCACGAGCAGGGCCGCAGGCTCGGCCGCCTCATGTACGAGGGCCGCTGGCTCGAGCCGCAGTCGCTCATGCTCCGCGAGTCGATTCAGAAGTGGGTCGGTTCGACCATCACGGGCGAGGTCACGCTGCGCCTGCGTCGCGGAGAGGATTACACGATCCTCGACACCACCGCGCCGACCATGTCGTACGGTCCCGAGAAGCTCTCGATGGAGCGCGTCGGCGACGCCGCCTTCGGCCCCACCGACCGCATCGGACAGCTGACGATGCGCAACCTCGACATCGCCGACTCGCGCACCCGCCTCGAGCAGTACGCGGGGTTGGGCCTCCTCGGCGGACCCACGGGCGAACTCGTCGGGCGCGTCACGGCCGGCGGCGCCGACGGGGTCACCGAGCCCGCGCAGCGCCCCGATGCCGCCGACCAGCGCCTCGCCGAGGCGACGGATGCTGCGGGCGAAGCCGCCGCGTTCGACTCCGGTACCGACTGACCCGAGGGTGGGAAATTAAACTGCACACACGTGTGCAGTTTCGTGTCAGAATAGCGGCATGACTTCTTCTGCCGTGCGCCGACCGCGCCGCGACGCCCAGGCCAACCGGGCGGGCATCGTGTCGGCCGCCGCCGTCGAGATCGCACGCGACCCCCACGCCTCGCTCGATGCGATCGCGAGATCGGCGGGCCTGTCTCGGCGTGCACTCTACGGACACTTCGACGACCGCGATGCCCTCGTCACCGAGGTGATCGTCACCGGTGCCGCCCGGTTCAACGCGATCGCCGCCCGCATCGACGATCCCGATCCGCGTCGAGCGCTCGCACTCCTCGCCGCCGCGCTGTGGCACGAGGCGTCGCACGTGCGCGCGGCTGCCGCGATCGCCCTCGACGAGACCCACGTCTCCCACACCGCCGCGGCCCTCGCGCCGCTGCGGGCGAAGATCGCGGAGATCGTCGCACGAGGCCGAGCCGACGGATCCCTGCGCACCGACATCCCCGCCGACGTGCTCACCGACCTCATCGAGGGCACCGGCCGCGCCGTGGTCTCGCACCTGCACGTCGATGCGGGCGACGGGGGCGAGCTCGCGGTGAAAGCGGTGCTGGGCATCGCGGGCCTCTCGTGGCGCGAGAGCATCGAACTGCTGGCCGACGACGCCGAGGAGGCGGGCGAATGAGGATCGAGCTGCGCGGCGTGAGCAAGGGGCGCGCCGAGCGGGCGCTGCCGGAGACGTCGCTCACCTTCGAGACGGGGCGGGTGACCCTCGCGGTCGCCGAGACCGAGCAGCGCCCCACCGTCCTGGGGCTGCTGGCGTCCGGGCGCATGCGGGCGGACACCGGCGAGGTGCTGCTCGACGGACGCAAGGATGCGGCGGGCATCCGTCGCCGGGTCGCGCTCGTCGACGCGCTCGAGGTGTCCGAGCCCGCGCCCGCGGTGACCGTGGCCGGCGTCGTCGCCGAGGAGCTGATGTTCGCCGGGGCGTCGCCGAACCCGTTCGCCGCCCGGCGCTGGCTCGACGACCTGGGCCTGGGCGAGTTGGCCGGCACGCCGATCGGCAACATCGAGCCGGCCGCGCGCATCCGCATCCTGCTCGAGCTCGCAGCGCTCCGGAAGGGCGTCGAGGGCATCGTGCTCACCTCCCCCGACCGCCACGGCGGCGAACCGCAGAACTGGTGGCGCGTCGCGACGGAGTTCGCCGAGCGCGGCTACGCGGTACTCGCGATCGCCGGGCGCGCATCGCAGTCGGTGCTCTCGGTCGAGATCGACGCATCGCTCCCCGCCGACGCGACCGAAGTCGTTCCCGCCGCTTCCGAGGGGGAGGACGAGACACCCCCGCCGACCGGCGAGACGGCACCCGAACAGGTCTCCCCCGACACCGGGGCCGACGCCCCGACCGCCGACGACACGGTGGCCGCCGACACCGACCCCGCACCCGGCATCGGCGCCGATGCGCCCGACACCGAAGCATCCGCACCGACGGAGGACGAACGATGAAGGTCCCGCAGATGATCGCCGCCGAACTGCGGCGGCTCACCTCATCGCGCATGTCGCTGATCGCGCTCGTCGCGCTGCTGCTCGTGCCGATCCTCTACGGCGGCCTCTACCTGTGGGCGAACCAGGACCCGTACGGCAGCCTCTCCCGGGTGCCCGTCGCCCTCGTCGTCGACGATACGGGGGCCACGGTGAACGGCCAGCAGCGAAACTTCGGTGACGAGGTCGCCGACGAGCTGCTCGGCGGCGACACGTTCGAGTGGCACCAGGTCTCGACCGATGCCGCAACGGCCGGGCTCGAGAACGGCGACTTCGACTTCATCGTGGAGGTGCCCGCCGACTTCTCTGCCTCCATCGCCTCGATCTCGACCGACGCGCCCCGTCAGGCCGACATCGTGCTGCGGACGAACGACGCGAACAACTACCTCGCCTCGACGATCGGCACGCAGGCCGTCGCCCGCATCCAGTCGACCGTGGCGCAGAAGGTCGTCGACCAGGGCGGCCTCACACTGCTGAACGCGCTCTCCACGATCCGGGTCAAGCTGACGGATGCGGCGTCGGGGGCCCAGCAGCTCGTCGACGGCCTCGGCACCGCCCGCGACGGATCCACGCGACTCGCCGACGGCGCCGGGGCGCTCGCCTCCGGCACGGCCCAGCTGCGCGACGGTGCCACGACGCTCCGCGACGGCGCCGCACAGGTGAGCTCGGGCGCCCAGCAGGTCGCCGCCGGCACGCAGCAGGTGGCGACCGTCGCGGACCGCGTCGCCTCAGCATCCGCCGACGCCGCCTCGCTGCTGCCGACCGCCCGCGCCGACATCGCGCAGAGGCTCGCCGACGCCGGTGTCGACCCGGCCCGTATCGCGGAGGTGCTGGCGGCCCTCGACCCGGTGGGGCAGCGCCTGACGGACGCCAATACGCGCGTGCAGACCGCCGTCGGGCAGATCGATCAGCTCTCCGCCGGCGCGCAGCAGGTGTCGACCGGCGCGCAGCAGCTCGCCTCGGGTTCCGCGGCCCTCGCCGACGGCGCAGCATCCGCCGCGGACGGCGCCGCGCAACTGAGCGACGGCGCGAGCAGCCTCGACGGCGGCATCGCCCAGCTCGCCGACGGCGCCGCGCAACTGCAGACCGGGCTCGCCGACGGGGTGAACCAGATCCCCGACACCGACGATGCGACCCGTGCCAGCCAGGCGTCGACGCTATCCGACCCGGTGGCGGTCTCGACCAGCGCCCTCACCCAGGCGCAGAACTACGGCGCGGGACTGGCGCCGTTCTTCGCCGCCCTGGCGGCCTGGATCGGCATCTACGCCCTGTTCCTCATCGTGAAGCCGGTGTCGCGTCGCGCGGTCACGGCCCTTCACTCGCCCCTGCGGGTCACGCTCGCCGGGTGGCTGACGCCCGCCCTCCTCGGCGGCCTGCAGATGCTGGGGCTGTTCGGCGTCCTCGCCCTCGCCCTCGGCTTCTCGTTCGCGAATCCGCTCGCGACCCTCGGCATCCTGCTGCTGGCGACGGCCACGTACGCGGCGATCGTGCTCGCGCTGAACGTGTGGCTCGGATCGGTCGGACAGTTCCTCGGGCTCGTGCTGATGGTGCTCCAGCTCGTCACCGCGGGCGGCACGTTCCCGTGGCAGACGTTGCCCGCGCCTCTCGCGGCGCTCCATCACGTGCTGCCGATGGGTTACGTCGTCGACGCGATGCGCCAGGTCATGTACGGCGGAGACCTCGACCGGGTGTGGCTCGACCTCGCCGTCCTCGGCACGTGGCTCGTCGGCGCCGGCATCTTCGCGGCCATCGGCGTCGGGCGCATGACCCGCTTCCGCACCCTGCGCGACCTTCAGCCGAGCGTGATCGGCTGAGCCGGCCGCACCGGAGGTAGGAGATGGGCCGGAGGCAGGCCGATTCTGCGGGAATCGTCCTACGCCCGCGTCATCTCCTACGGTCGGGTCAGCCGCCCGCCGCGGGCGGGGTCTCCTTCGAGGCGCGCAGCTCGTCGGTGTACAGCGCGGCGCGGTCGAGCGTGCCGTTGCGGTAGGCCTGTCGGCCGACCATGTGCGCCGAGAGCGGCGCGGTCGCGAGCTGGATCAGCACGATCGGGATGATGAAGGCGAGCACCGCCCACGAGCGCAGCGACAGCGCGATCGCGATGCAGATCACGATGAGGCCGAGCACCTGCGGCTTGGTGGCGGCGTGCAGCCGGGTGGGCACGTCGCGGAAGCGCAGCAGGCCGATGGCGGCGGTGAGGCACAGCAGTGCGCCGACGAGGATCAGCACGAGGGCGACGGTATCGAGCACCGCGTCGAGCGGAGAAGCCGTGACTTCGATGGGGGCGGTCGCGAGGATCATTGGTCTGCGTTGTCCTTCCTCGCGACGAACCGAGCGATCGAGATCGACCCGAAGACCCCCACCGCGGCGATGATGAGCAGCACCGGCAGGGTGCGGGTGTGCTGGTTGATCGCCATCTCGGCGCCCAGCACGCACATGACCTCGGTCAGCAGGACGTCGGAGGCGACCGCACGGTCGAGGATCGACGGGCCGGTCACGATGCGCCAGAGCGTCAGGAGCGCCGCGACCGCGAAGACGACGAAGATCACCAGCAGCAGGATGTTCATACGGGCGTTCCTCCCTGGCGCGGCGTGTCGACGGAGGCCTTGCGGATCATCTCGAGCTGGCTGCGAGAGCCGGCCGCGCGCACGATGCGCGCCTCCCAGCCGAGGATCGACTTCCGGAGCGCCTCGACGTCGTCGTCGCTGTCGACGCCGATGACGTGGAGATACAGGATGCGTCGATCCCGGTCGGCCTCGACGATGAGCGAGCCGGGGATCAGCGAGGCCGTCACCGCGGTGTGGGTCATGATCAGGTCGTCGTCCGTGCGCAGCTGCACCGCGATCACCGCGCTGCTGGGCTGCCGACGGATGTCGATGACCTGCCAGGCCACCAGGAGCGAACCGCGCACGAGGGCCGCGAAGAAGGTCACGACGAAGACGAGCCCGTACCAGAGGTTCAACCGGCCCGACAGCTGCACGGGCGGGAGGCGGAACACGCGCGTGACGATCACCGCTGCGACCACGCCCGTCAGGAAGGCCACGACCGTGAACTGCCCCCACAGCAGCATCCACAGGGCGACGAGCCACACGAAGAACGGCAGCTGCCGCCACAGCTGGTGCAGCGCGTCTTTCTTCTCTCGCATCATGAGGCGACCTCTTCGTCCCGCATCATGAGCCGGCCTCTTGTTCGAGCTGCACGACGGTGACCGGCTGCAGGAGCGATTCGCCGATGCGCGTGCAGACCTCGTACAGCGGCCCGGCGAAGATCGTCAGCGCGACGGTGACGGCGACCATCCCCGCCGTCGAGGCGGTCATGATCTTCGGGATCGCGCGACGCTCGGTCTTCGTGCCCGCCTCGGGCGAGTCACCCAGGTACGAGATGCGCTCGTCCGACTCCGCCGAGTCCTCGTCCTCGCGCCAGAAGGCGAGGTTCCAGGCGCGCATGAGGGCGTACAGGGTGAGGAGCGAGGTGACGATACCGCCCACGATCAGCACGATCATGATCGGAGTGCCGATCTCGGCGGCGGCGTCGAACAGGGCGTACTTGCCGATGAAGCCCGAGAACGGCGGCAGGCCGCCGAGGTTCACCGCGGGGATGAAGTAGAGCACCGCGATGACGGGCGCGGCACGCATGAGTCCGCGTACGCGCAGCACCGACGTGCTGCCCGCCCGGCGCTCGACGAGTCCGATCGCGAGGAACAGGGTCGTCTGCACCACGATGTGGTGGACGATGTAGTAGATCGTCGCCCCGATGGCGGCCGGCGTCGCAATGGCCAGGCCGAAGATCATGTAGCCGATGTGGCTGACGAGGGTGAACGACAGGATCCGTTTGAGCTCCGCCTGGGCCACGGCGCCGAGCACACCGACGATCATCGTCGCCAGCGCCACGATCAGCAGCAGCAGGTTGATGTCGTTGTCGCGGAAGATCTCGGTCTCGGTGCGGATCAGCGCGTAGACGCCGACCTTCGTCAGAAGGCCCGCGAACACCGCCGTCACCGGAGCCGGCGCGGTGGGGTAGGAGTCGGGCAGCCAGAACGACAGCGGGAAGACGGCCGCCTTGATGCCGAAGGCGACGACCAGCATGAGGTGCAGCACGAGCTGCGTCTCTTGCGGGAGCTCGACCATGCGCTCCGACAGCTGCACCAGGTTGACCGTGCCGAGCGCTCCGTAGATCGCGCCGATCGCCGCGAGGAAGAGGATCGACGACACGAGCGAGACGACGATGTAGACCACGCCCGTGCGGATGCGGTTCTCGGTGCCGCCGAGCGTGATGAGCACGTACGACGCCACGAGCAGGATCTCGAACCCAACGTAGAGGTTGAACAGGTCGCCCGCGATGAAGGCGGTGAAGATGCCCGCCGCCAGGATCAGATACGACGGGTGGAAGATCGACACCGGGGTGTCTTCGTCGCCGTCCTCGGCGCCCTGTCCGACCGAGAAGAGGAGGACGGAGAGCAGCACGACGCTCGAGACCAGCACGAGCAGCGCGGCGAGCCTGTCGACGTAGAGCACGATGCCGAAGGGCACGGGCCACCCGCCGACAGACACGGCGATCGGCACGTTGGACGCATCGACGTAGACCAGCAGCACGGCGGCGATGACCATCGTCAGCGTCAGCGTCGCGATCGACACGGTGATCTGGGTGCGGCGGTGGCGCCCCGCGATGAGGGCGATCGCCGCGCCGAGCAGCGGCAGGGTGACGAGGAGGGGGACGAGAGAACTCATCGGTCTTCCTCGCTCTCGTCGTCTCGGCTGTCGGGTCTGTCGGTTCGAACCGGCTGTTCGGATGCGGCGGGGCGGTCGGACGGCGCATCGTCGCGCAGATTCGTGTAGTCGCGGTTGCCGAGGAGCCGCAGCGGCGAGCTCTCGACCCCGACGAAGTCGGTCGTCGCGTCGTCGTCCTCCTCGTCGACCTCGACGTCCATTGCCTCCTCGTCCTGCGAGGTGCGCGCGCGCATGGCCACGTCTTCGGCGTCGTCCTCCACCGTGTCGGCCTGACCGAGCTGCCACGACCGGTAGATGAGGGCGAGCAGGAAGGCGGAGACGGCGAACGTGATGACGATCGCCGTCAGCGTCAGCGCCTGCGGCAGGGGGTCGGAGTACCCCTCGGGGGTCGACGAGTCGGGGTAGAACGGAGCCACTCCTGGCTCGCCCATCACGATGAGCAGCATGAGGTTCGCCGAGTTGCCGAGCAGGAGGAACCCGATGAGCACGCGGGTGAGGCTGCGCTCGAGCATCGCGTAGACACCGCAGGCGAAGAGCACCGCCATGATGATGATGAGGACGAGCGAGACGTTCATCGGGCACTCGCCCCCTGCGCGCGCAGCTCCTGCGTCTGTCGGTCGACCTCGGCACCGAGGCTGCGCAGCACGTCGAGCACGAGCCCGATGACCACGAGATAGACACCGACGTCGAAGATCGTCGAGGTGACGAACTCCACGTGGCCGAGGACGGGGATCTCGAACTCCCAGAACGTGCTGGTGAGGGGCGCCGCACCGAACAGCAGCGGCACGATCGCACAGCCGACCGCGAGCGCCATCCCGACGCCGAGCAGGCGGCCAGGGTCCGCGGGAGCCGCGGCTCCCAGCTCGTAGCGACCGCCCGCGACGTAGCGCATGACGAGGGCCATGCCGGCGACGAGGCCGCCCGCGAAGCCGCCGCCGGGAAGGTTGTGACCGGCGAAGAGGAGGTACAGCGACACGACGATGATCGTGTGGAAGAGCACCCGCACCACGACCTCGAGGATGATCGAGCGGTTCTCGGGCCGCACCCGCTGCCCGGCGAACAGCCAGGCCTGCGGACGGTTGCTCGTGTCGTCGGTGCGCGCGCGCACGCCCTCGGCGGTCTCGACGAGGGCACCGCGTCCGCGCTTGGTGAGACGCGGCAGACGCGTGGTCAGCTTCGACAGCGTGTCGGAGCGGTGCGTGACGAACACCAGGGAGGCGACGCCGGTGGCAGCGAGCACGAGCACCGACAGCTCGCCCATCGTGTCCCACCCGCGGAGGTCGACGAGGGCGACGTTCACGACGTTGCGACCGTGGCCGATCTCGTAGGCGAGCATCGGGAAGCTGTCGGAGATGGGCCGCACCTGTCGGGCACCGGTCGCCACGATCGCGACGAGCGCCATGGTCGCGCCGGCGCCGATCGCGAGCACGGCGCGGGCGAGCGGCCAGACCGACGCGTTGTGGTCGCCCATCCGCGCGGGGATGCGGCGCAGCACGAGGGCGAACGCGATCAGCGTGACCGTCTCGACGAGGATCTGCGTGAGGGCGAGGTCGGGGGCGCCGCTCGTGGCGAAGAGCACGACCATGCCGAGGCCGGTGACGGAGACGAGCACGACGCCGCTGTAGCGCTTGCGGGCGTTCACCGCGAGCACGCCGGCGGCGATCATGACCGGGGCCACGGCCAGCTGCGCGGGCGTGTGCCACGCGTCGAGCTGCGCCTGCCAGACGGGGCTCGACAGGAGCACGGTGCCCTCGGCGACGACGAAGACGAGGAAGATCATGCCGACGTAGACGGGCAGCGAGCCTCGCTGGGTGAGGCTCGTGGTGAAAACCGACGCGCGGGCGATGAAGCGCAGAACCGCGTTGTAGACGTCGACCGCGGTGAACGGCAGCACCCGGCGGGCGGTTGCGGGCGTGGCGCGACGGGTGATCCAGAAGACGAACACGCCCACGACGAGCGTGCCGAGGGAGATGAAGAGCGCGGGCTCGAGGCCGTGCCAGAGCGCCAGATAGGGGGTGCTCTCGGGCTCGGGCAGTCCGGGGCTCGCGGGAGCGGCCGTCTGCGCGTACGGCTGGAGCACGCGGTCGAGGAGCGGAGCCCCGAATCCGCCCGCGAGCGTGAGGAGGGACAGCACGACCGGCGACGCGAGGAAGCCGATCGGCGGATCGGGCCACTCGGTGCGATCGATCGCGCGGCCCTCGTCGTCCTTCTTCGTGCCGAACGCGCCCCACAGGAACCGGGCTCCGTAGGCGGCGGTGAGCACCGAGCCGAGCGATACGCCGATCAGGGCGACGAGCCCCCACGTCTCACCGTGGAGAGCCTCTTCGACGAACGCCGTGAGCGCGCTCTCCTTGGCCACGAAGCCGAGCGTGGGAATGATGCCGGCCATCGAGGCGATGGCGATCGTGGAGACCACCGTGAGCACGGGTGCCTGTCGCGCGACGCCGCTGAGCTCGCGGATGTCTCGGGTGGAGAGCTGGCGGTCGATGACGCCGACGACGAGGAACAGGCACGACTTGAACAGGGCGTGACCGAGCAGCAGCGCGAGGCCGGCCAGGGCGGCCTCCTGCGTTCCGTAGCCGAGCACGACGGTGAGGAAACCGAGCTGCGAGACGGTGCCGAACGCGAGGATGCGCTTCAGGTCGGTCTCGCGCAGCGCCTGGAGCCCGCCGAGCAGCATCGTGAAGATGCCCAGCGCGAGCACGATCGGGCGCCAGCTGGGGGCGAACGCGAAGACGGGCGCCAGCCGGGCGATCAGGTAGATGCCCGCCTTCACCATCGCGGCCGCGTGCAGATAGGCGCTGACCGGAGTCGGCGCGGCCATGGCACCGGGGAGCCAGAAGTGGAAGGGGAAGATGGCCGACTTGCTGAGCGCCCCGACCAGCAGCATCACGAGTGCCGCGTCGACGATCGGCCCGGTCGGCGCGAGGGCGAGGATCGCGGAGATGCTCGACGTGCCGGTATCGACGACCAGAAGCACCACGCCGATGAGCATCACGAGACCGCCGAGGGTGGTCACGAGCAGCGCCTGCAGCGCGGCACGACGGCTCGCACCGCGGCGGTGGTAGTACCCGATGAGCAGGTACGACAGGATGCTGGTGACTTCCCAGAACATCACGAGCACCACGAGGTCGTCGGTCAGCACGAGGCCGTACATCGCCCCCGCGAAGGCGAGCAGGACGGCGGAGAACTGTCCGAGCCCCTCGTCCTTGCCGCGGAAGTACCAGCGGCAGTAGATCATCACGAGCGCCCCGACGCCGCTGACGACGAGCGCCATCAGCCACCCGAGGGTGTCCATCCGCATCGATAGCGAGATGCCGAGCGAGGGGATCCAGTCGTATGCCTCGAAAGGAATGTCGCCGTCGAGGACGACCGGGGTCGCGATGGCCGCCTGCACGAACGCGGCTGCCGGGAGGAGGGCGGCGACGTAGAAGGCCCGTGCTCCCAGCCTCTTCACGAGGAACGGGAGCAGGAGCGGCACGACCGCGAACGCGGCAAGGAGTACCAACATGCGGCCTCCTCGGGGGTCGACGGGCGGTTGCCCGGGCGCTCGGGGTGTCTGACCTATTCTACCCGGCGCATCAGCGCCCGGCGTCCAGCCACCGGACCGATCAGGCCTCGCGCGCGACGGGTGCGGTCGTATTGCCCTCGCGGAACACGCAGGTGAACAGCAGCGACGCGGCGTCCCGCCCCTCGAGCATCGCCGCGACGGCGTCGCCCGCGGCCCGACCCTTCTCCGTCGACGGCTGGATCAGGGTCGTCAGGGCGTAAGGCGCCAGCCCGTCGACGATCACGCCGTCGAATCCCGTCACGCTCACGTCGTCGGGAACACGGAGCCCCGCTTCCTCGGCGGCGCGGATCACACCCGCCGCGAGCAGATCGCTCTGCGCGATGACCGCCGTCGGGTGCGGTCGTGCGGCGAAGATCGCCCGACCCGCCGCGAAGCCCTCGTCGATCGAGCTCGCCGCGGCGGCGAACGCCGGGGCATCGGGGTAGACGTCGCGGGCGCCCGACAGTCGATCGCGGGTGACGTCGACGCTGATCCTCGACTCCTCGGCGTGCTCCATCCACCGCCCGGGGCTGTCGAGGCCGCTCGGCAGTGTCACGATCGCCACCCGGCGGTGTCCGAGCGACGCGAGGTGGCTGGCCGCCTGCCGCTGCGCCTCGCGGTTGTCGAGACGGATCTGGGGCACGCCCTCGCCGGCATCGCCCTCGATCACGACCACGGGGATGTTGCGCGCGCGCATGACGTCGAGCGACTCGCGCATGACCGTGCTGCATCCGATGAGCACGGCGGCATCGATCGGCGCCGTCATGAGGGTCGGCTGCGCGTCGGCGAGATCGGGATCCTTCGAGTTGTCGCGGAGGAGGAGCACACCCGCGCCCAGCTCGGCGACCCCTTCGGTGAGTCCGTCCATGACCTGCGTCGTCACAGGATCGAGGAAGGCGGAACTGAGAGGAGAGTCGAAGACCACGCCGACGATGCCCGACCGGCCGCGTCGCAGAGACGCGGCCCGCGGGTCGGGCCCCGTGTACCCGAGTTCGGCGGCGGCGGCGAGCACCCGCTGGCGGGTGGCGTCCGACACCGGCGTCCGCCCGCTGAAGACCACCGACGCCGTCGACGGCGAGACACCCGCGGCACGGGCGACGTCGGCGATGGTGGCTCGGCGCGCGCGCATCCCTCGATCGTACCCGCGAGTGTGACAATCATCGAATCGATTCGGTACGCTCCTCGAATGGACACCGACCTCTCGCCGTCGCAGATCGTGCGCTGGCGCACGGCGATCTTCGCGATCTTCCTCGCGAGCGGGCTCAGCATCGCCACGTGGGCGTCCCGCGTTCCGGCGATCAAGCAGTCGCTCGGCGTCGACAACATCCAGATCGGTCTGCTGCTGCTGGGGATGGGCGTCGCCTCGATCCTCGGGCTCTCGGTCGCGCCCATCGTGCTGGCGCGACTGGGTGCGAAGAGGGGGATGCTGGGCGGACTGCTGCTCGTCGCGGTCGGCGTCACGGTCATCGGCGTCGGCACCGACCTCGTGCACTCCTATCCGGTCGTGCTCATCGGTCTCGCCCTGTTCGGATTCGGCAACGGCTCGGTCGACGTGATGATGAACGTCGAGGGTGCGGCCATCGAGAAGCAGACCGGGAAGACGATCCTCCCCCTCTTCCACGCGTTCTTCAGTTTCGGCACCGTGATCGGTGCCGGCCTCGGCGTCGCCGCCGTGGCGATGGACCTCGCGGTCGTCGCCCACGCGAGCATCATCGCCGTTCTCATCGTCGTCATCGCCGTCGTCAGCGTCGCGAACGTCCCGGCACGCGAGATCACCGGCGACGAGCAGGCGACGAGCGCCCCGCGGGGCTGGCGCGAGCGCCTCCACACCGCGATGTCGGCGTGGCGCGAGCCGCGCACGTACGCGCTGGGCGTGGTGATGCTCGGCATGGCCTTCGCCGAGGGCGGCGCGAACGACTGGCTGCCCCTCGCCCTCGTCGACGGGCACGACGCCGACCAGGCGCTCGGCGCTGCCGGCCTCGCCGTCTTCTCGATCGCGATGACCGTGTTCCGCGTCTTCGGCGGACCGCTCGTCGATCGCTTCGGCAGGGTGATGGTGCTCCGCGTCCTCGCTCTCACCGCCGCGGCGGGCCTGCTGCTGTTCATCCTCGCCCCGACTCTGCCGCTGGTCTTCGTCGGCGCGGCGCTGTGGGGCGCCGGGGCATCGCTCGGCTTCCCGCTCGGCATGTCGGCCGCCGCCGACGACCCCGCCCACGCCGCCACTCGCGTGAGCGCTGCCGCCACCATCGGCTACGTCGCGTTCCTCTGCGGTCCGCCGATCCTCGGATTCATCAGCGAGCACATCGGTCTGCTCGAGACGCTGTTCATCGTCGTCGGGCTGATCGTGGCATCCGGGCTCTTCTCGGGCGCCGCACGCCCGCTCGTCCCGGCCGCTCGCGAGCGCGTGGAGAGCTGACCGCCGCGCTCAGCCATGGCCGCGGGCGATCGCGACCGCGTGCGAGCGGCTGCGCGCCCCCAGCTTCGCCAGCACGCTCGAGACATGGCTCTTGACGGTCGGCACGGTGATCCTCAGCTGCTCCGCGATCTGGGCATTCGAGAACCCGTCGCGCATCGCGTCGAGCACTTCCGCCTCGCGAACGGTGAGGCCCGGCACCGGCGGGGCCACGACCGGATCGGCGCCGCGCCCGATCAGCCCGAGGGCGCGCCGCGTCACGCGGGGGTCGAGGACCCCCTCGCCGCGCGCGACACGTCCCACGGCGTCGACGAGCGTGGCAGCATCGGCCGTCTTGAGCAGGAAGCCGACCGCCCCCGCCTCGAGGGCGCCGGTCACCAGCTCGTCCTCGTCGAAGCTCGTGAGCACCAGCACGTCGCTCGAGCCGTCCGCGACGATGCGGGCCGTCGCCACGACACCGTCGGTGCGCGGCATCCTCAGATCCATCAGCACGACGTCGGGTCGGAGGGCGGCGGCGTTGCGCACCGCCACCTCGCCGTCGGCGGCCTCACCCACGACCTCGAACCCGTTCGCCTCGAGGATGATCCGAAGCCCCTCGCGGATGGCTCCGTGGTCGTCGGCGACGAGCACCGTGGCACGCCGGCGGTCGCCGCCCGTCATACCGACGCCGTCTTGGGCAGGCGCGCTCGCACCGTCCATCCCTCACCGTCCTCCCCCGCTGTGAGATCGCCGCCGAGGGCACGGGCCCTCTCGCGGATGAGCTCGAGCCCCCATCCGCTCCCTTCGAGACCCGGGTGACCGAGTGTGGTGCCACCGCGCGAGTCGACGCGGACCTTCACCTCCGCGTCGTCCTCGGTGAGGTGCAGGTCGACGACGGCGCCGGCGGCGTGACGGAGGCAGTTCGCCAACGCTTCCTGCACGATCCTCGCGGTGGCCTGGTCCACCGGGCCGGGCAAAGGCCCGCGGATCTCGTCGTGCACGGTGATGCGCAGCCCCGACGACCGGGCCGCCTCGACGAGACCCGCCACATCCTCGCGCCGCCGCGGGGCGGCGATATCGGTTCCGGGCGCGCGCAGCACGGAGATCATCGTGCGAAGCGCCTCGTGGGCGTCGAGTCCGGAATCGCGCACCGCCCGGAGGGCCGCTCGATCGCGGCCGGGGTCGGCGGTCGAGGCCAGCGACGCCTCGGCTCGGATCGCCATGGCCGAGACGTGGCCGGCGACCAGATCGTGCAGTTCGCGCGCCATCGCCTCGCGTTCGCTCTGCACCGCAGCCTGGCGCGCCCCGGCGGCGAGGGCCTCGGCATCCTCCGCGCGCTGACGGTGCAGCGTCACGAGCTCACGCGACTGCGCGACGGCGGTGCCGTACCAGTAGGTGGTGCCGAGGAGCGCCCCCATCTGCAGAGCCATGACGGCGGCGATCCGCACCTCGCCCGTCGCAGCGAGCGCGGCGCCGGCGACGACGACGACCGCCAGGGCGACGGCGACGAGGATGATGCGGCGCCGTCGGGCGGAGGCGTCCCGGGTCGCCGCGTAGAGGGTGTCGAGCACGACCAGGAGCGGCACGAGCCCGCCCACCGTGAGCAGATCAACGAGGAGGATCACCACCGCCGCCAGCAGCGCGGCGAGAGGGAACCGATCGCGGAAGAGGACGACCACGCACGCGGGGAGGGCAGTCGCCAGCGTCCACCAGGCAGAGACGGGCACGGCGAGCAGCGAGAAGAACTCCCACAGCCCCGCGAGCTGAAGAACCGCGGCGGCCACGGCGACCAGCACGTAGACCGTCGCGTCGACCGGTCGGCGGTGGCTCGTGATCCACGACAGCGCGTGGCGGCGAGCGCCGACGATTCCGGACGTCATCGCTTCATGCAATCACAGGGCCGCGGGCCGCACCTCGTCCGAAAGGCGGAGACCCCGGGGCGATCGCCTCCGCCTTCGGCCCGATGCTGTGGAGACGGGCGGGTCCGATGCTGGCGGGATGGACATCCTTCCCGGCGTACCGCTGCCCCTCGCGCTGGTGCTGCTCGCCCTCCTCGACGGCCTGAGCATCGGCACGCTCCTCATCCCGCTGTTCTTCCTCCTGGTTCCGGGACGGGTGCGCGGCGGCCGGATGCTGCTGTACCTCGGCACCATCGCGGTCTTCTACCTGATCGTCGGACTGCTCTTCCTGACGGGCCTCGTCAACGTCGTGGACGCCGCGGGCGACTTCCTCTCCTCGACCCCGGGACGCGTGACGCGGCTCATCATCGGCGGCGCCCTCCTCGCCACGGCGATCGTCATGCCCACCGGCTCACGGGCGAAGAGCAAGGTCGCCGCCGCCCCCGGCGGTGCGGCCGAGGAGGTCGGGAGGGAGGACGAGGCGCCCGGCAGGCTCAGCCGCTGGCGCGAGCGCCTGCTCTCCGAGAGCGCACCGCGCACCGCGATCATGGGGGTGGCCGTCGCCGCGGGTGTGGTCGAGGTGGCGACGATGGTCCCCTACATCCTCGGGATGACGATGCTCGCCGAAGCGGCGCTGCCCCTCCCCGCGCAGGTCGGCGCTCTCGCGGGCTACTGCGCGGTGATGATCGCCCCCGCGCTGCTCCTGCTCCTCCTGCGGCTCGTCGCGGCGCGGATCGTGGACGCTCCGCTGCGCAGACTCGCCGCATGGCTGCAGCGCACGGCGGCGGAGAACACCGCGTGGATCCTGGGGATCGTGGGGTTCCTCGTGCTCCGGGCGGCCGCCACCGAGCTCGGGCTGTTCGACGCGATGTCGTCGGTCGCGGGCTGAGCCGCCGAAATATCCTCGGGTGCCGCACGCCCGCCCGCCCCGGCCGCTCCCCAGCCTCTTCCCGAGCACGGAATGTGACACATTCCGGCGAATGACCGTATCGATTCGTGGAGGCATTCGCCGGAAAGTATGGCGAACACCCCCGCACCTCGCCCGCCCGGAGGCGTCTCGGCGGCGGGCTAGGCTCGTCGGGTGCGTCTCGTCATCGCCCGCTGCTCGGTCGACTACTCCGGCCGCCTCAACGCGCATCTCCCCCTCGCCACCCGTCTGCTCGTCCACAAGGGCGACGGGAGCCTCCTGGTGCACTCCGACGGCGGCTCGTACAAGCCGCTGAACTGGATGAGCCCGCCGTGCACCCTCACGCTGGAGGTGCCGGATGCGGAGGCCGCCGAAGACGGCGTCGTGCAGCAGTGGCGGGTGACCCACGCGAAGTCGGGCGACGCGCTCGTCGTGCGCATCCACGAGGTGCTCCACGACTCGAACCACGAGCTCGGCATCGATCCGGGACTCATCAAGGACGGCGTCGAGGCCGATCTGCAGCGCCTGCTGTCGGAGCAGGTCTCGATCATGGGCGACGGCCTGACCCTGGTGCGCCGCGAGTACCCGACCGCGATCGGGCCGGTCGACCTGCTCCTGCGAGATGCGGCCGGAGGCACCATCGCGGTCGAGGTCAAGCGACGCGGCGACATCGACGGCGTCGAGCAGCTGACGCGCTACCTCGAACTCCTCGGCCGCGACCCCGGGCTCGCGCCGGTGACCGGTGTCTTCGCCGCCCAGGAGATCAAGCCCCAGGCCCGCGTGCTCGCCGCCGACCGCGGCATCCGCTGCGTCACGCTCGACTACGACGAGATGAAGGGCATCGACTCCGGAGCCCCTCGCCTCTTCTGACCTCCCGCGGCCGGTAGCGTGGGAGTCATGCCCGAACGCTCCCCCTTCTCGTGCGTCCTCTGGGATGTCGACGGCACCATCGTGGATGCGTCCGAGGGCATCCTCCGACGGTTGACCGCCACCCTGACCCACTTCGACCGGCGTCCGCCCACCCGCGACGAACTGTCGCACTGGATCGGCCCGCCGATGTTCGAGTCGTTCCAGGTGAACGTGGGCATGACACCCGACCAGTCCACCGAGGCCGTCGCCTACTACCGCTCGCTCAACAAGGCCGAGGGGTACACCTCCAGCGCGATGCTCTTCCCGGGCGTCGGAGAGCTCATCCACGACATCGCCGCGGCGGGCATCCCCCAGGCGACGGCGAGCTCCAAGCCCGAGGTGCAGGTGACGGCCCTCATGGAGCACTTCGAGCTCTCGCCCGCGTTCACCGCGATGGTGGGCGCGAGCCTCGACGAGCGCACGCTGAGCGCCAAGTCCGACATCGTCGCCGAGGCCCTTCGTCGCCTCGAGGTCGCCGGCGTCGACACCGATCGCCCCGTGCTCATCGGTGATCGGCACCACGACGTCGAGGGCGGCCTCGAGAACGGCGTGCCCGTGATCTTCGTTCGCTGGGGATTCAGCTGGCCCCACGAGTCGGAGGGCGCGCAGGCAGCCGTCGAGACGGTCGACGAGCTGCGCGCCCTGCTGCTGGTTCCGAACGGCGGGCGCTGAGCCGACGACTCAGCGCCGACGCGCCCGCGAGCGCTTACGCGCCGGCGGGAGGGACGGTGCCGCAACCGACTGCCCCACGCGCCCGGTGATCTCGCCGATGCCCTCGACGACCATCCGCACCTCGTCTCCGGCGCGGAGCGGTGGCGGCGTCACCTCCTGGTTGCGGCCCCAGAGCTCGCCGAGGCAACCGCCGTTGCCGACCGTGCCCGACCCGAGGACGTCGCCGGGCACGACGCGGGAGTTGCGCGAGGCGTAGGCCACGAACTCGGGGAAGGTCCACCCCGCGTTCGAGACCAGGTCTTCCCCGACGAGCGATCCGTTGACGTAGACCTCGGCGCGCACGGCGAGGAAGCCATCGGGGTCGACGAAGCCCGCCAGCTCATCTGCCGTGACGATCCACGGACCGAGGGTCGTGCCGAAGTCCTTTCCCTTGCAGGGCCCCAACCGCACCCTCATCTCGCGGGCCTGCAGGTCGCGCGCCGACCAGTCGTTCATGATCGTGTATCCGAAGATGTGCCGGGATGCGGCGTCCGCCGTCAGATTCGCGCCGTCGGCCGAATCCGCAGCCCCCACGACCACGGCGACCTCGAGCTCGAAATCGAGCCGTTCCGTCACCGGCGGCGACACCTCGTCCGCAGGACCGAGGATCGTGTGCGGGTTCGTGAAGTAGAACGTCGGCGCCTCGTACCATTCGTCGGCGACGTGGCTCTTTCCCTCCACCCCCGCGCTGACCCCCTCCACGTGCTCCTCGAACGCGACGAAGTCCCGCACCGACGCCGGTGCCAGGGGCGCACGCAGACGCACCTCGCGCAGCGGGGTGCCCGCAGCATCCGCCACCGCCTCGAAGAGCTCGCCGGTCGCGGCGAGGCCCCGGGCGAGCACGTCGGCCACGGTGAGCGCGTCGGGGAAGTCCACCACGCGATCGCCGATGACGAAGCCCTCTCCGTCGGTGCCGGCGTGTGTCCAGCGGGCGATCCTCATACCCGGACTCCGCTCGTGAGGAGCGCCTGCGCGTTGCCGGCGAGCACACGCTCGACGACGTCGTCGGCAAGCGCGGACGAACGGACGAACCCGACAGGATCGTCCAGACCCATGTCGAACGGGAAGTCGCTGCCGAGCACGACCTGCGATGGGCCGGCGGCCTCGACGAGGTGGCGGAGCGCCACCGGGTCGTGCACGACCGTGTCGAACCAGAGCTTCTTCAGGTAGCTCGACGGCTCGTGGGCGCAGCGTCGCGCGTCGGGACGCACGCGCCAGGCGTGGTCGCTGCGCCCCATCGCCGTGGGCAGGTAGCCGCCCCCGTGCGCGGCCACGAGCCGCAGCCCGGGATGCCGGTCGAGCACGCCCGCGAAGATCAGGTGCGACAGCGCCACGGCGTTCTCGGTCGGCTGGCCCACCGTATTGGCGAGGTAGAAGCGGTCGAGCCGCTCGTCGAGCGAGCAGCCGAACGGGTGCAGGAACACGACACAGCCGAGCTCGGCCGCCCGCGCCCAGAAGGGTTCGAGCCGCTCGTCGGAGAGTTCGACGTCTCCGGCGAACGACGAGATCTCCACGCCGGCCAGGCCGCGGCCGAGCACCGCGTCGTCGAGGTACTCCACGATGCGCGACGGATGCTGCAGCGGGATGAGGCCGAGTCCGACGAGCCGATCCGGAGCCTGCGCGACGTGCTCGGCGATGAGACGGTTCGCCTCCATCGCCGCCCAGACCGCCAATCCCTCGGGCGCCCACGGGTAGAAGTGGTTCGGTGAGGCGCTGACCCACTGCACGTCGACGCCCTGGGCGTCCATCGCCGCCAGTCGCACCGCGACGTCGGTGAGCTTCGGGATGCGCGCGCCGACCATCGGCCCCGAGACGGCCTGGCTCTCGGCGCCGTTGCGCCGGAAGTCGAGGGCTGCCGCTTCGGCGACGAGCTCGGGGGCGCGGCGCTCCACCTCGGCGTGCAGGCCCGGCATGAGCAGGTGGGCGTGGACGTCGGTGATCGGCGCGCTCATGCGGGCTGCGCCATCTTCTGCGCGATGCCGAAGATGAGTCCGCCCGCGTCCGCGTCGCGGTCGCCGTCGATCTGCCACTGGGCGAGTTGCCGGGATGCCTCGACCACGGCCGTCGCCCGCGGGATGCGGCGGTCGTGGAACTCGTCCCAGAGATCCTCGTCGACCGCGGCGCGCCCGGTGAGCAGCTCGGTGAGCACGAACGCGTCCTCGAGCCCCTGAGCCGCGCCCTGCGCGATCGTCGGAGGGCAGCTGTGGGCGGCGTCGCCGATGATGACGACGCGACCGCGGTTCCAGCGACCGGGCACGATGTGGGAGGTGAACCAGGTGTAGTTCGCGGGAGCTCCGGCCTCGAGGTCGGCGCGGATCGCGTCCCACGGTCCGCCGTAGGCGCGCGACTCCTCGAGCATGATCCGGGTCGCCTCCTCGGCCCCGAGTCCGGCGCGGTCCTGCGCCTTCTCGACGAGGAAGGCGTACATCGAGTCCTCCCCCGTGGGCGTATAGCCCGCGATGTAGACGGGACCGCCGTAGTACAGCTCGCTCTTCTCGACCTCGGCGGGCCGCGACACGAACGTGCGCCAGATGCCCATGCCGTTCTTCACCGGTTTGGTGTCGATGCCGATGAGCTCGCGCACGGTCGAGTTGAGTCCGTCCGCGCCGATCAGGAGGTCGTACGTACCGGCCGATTCATGGTCGATGAAGACCTCTACGGCGTCTGCGCTCTGCTCGACCGCCGTGACGTGGGCGCCGAACCGCGTGCGCACGCCCGCCATCTCGGCGTGCGCGAAGAGGATCCGCGCCAGATCAGCCCGAGGCATTCCCATGGCGGCGGGGTAGTCGGGCCCGCCCGTCTTGACGTCGGGGAGCGCGGCGACGATCGGCGCGCCCGGGCCGGGTGCACGGAGGTTCAGTCCATCGAACGCGTACCCGGCCGCGCGGATGTCGTACCACGCGCCGAGCGCGTCGAACACCCGCAGGGCGTTGCCCTGCAACGAGATGCCCGACCCGCCGATCCCGAGCTCGGGCTTCGCCTCGAAGAGATCGACCGCGACCCCCGCCTTGGCCAGTTGGATGCCGGCGGCGAGGCCCGCGACACCCGATCCGGCGATCGCCACCTTCTTCACTGCGGTCATTTCAGAACCTCTCTGTTCCCTGTCATGTCGTGCGTCGTTCAGAAGATCGCGACCGGGTTGATCGGCGATCCGACCGCCCCGGTGATCGGCAACGGCGGAGCCGACAGCAGCACGTCCCAGCGCCCGCGTGCGGCGCACGCCTCGGCGAGCTCGTCGAAGTCCCACATCTCGCCGATCGTCAGCCCCATGTTCGGGATCGCGATCTGGTGCAGCGGCTGGAACGCGGGCACGTCGAACTCGTTCGGACGCACCTCGAAGCCCCAGGTGTCGGTCGCGATGGCTGCGATCTCGGACCGGTGCAGCCATCCCGCCGCCGTGATCGAGATGCCCGCCGCGTTCCCACCCGCGTAGTCGTTCCACCCCTCGCGGCGAGCGCGGGCGAGCCTGCCGGTGCGCACGAGCAGGATGTCGCCGCGTCCGACGCGACTCGACTCCCCCTGCGCCCGGATGCACGCGTCGAGGTCGGCGGCGGTGATGCCGTACCCGTCGGGGAGCTCGCCCGTCTCGGGGCTGAGGTGCCGGGCGACGTCGAGCAGCACTCCGCGCGAGACGATGACGGATGCTGCGTGCTCGACGCCCGTGACGAGGTCGCCGTCGCTGGTGACCACGTCACCGGCACGCCGTCCGTTCCACGCCGTGCCGTGATCGAAGATGTGCCCGAGGCCGTCCCACTGGGTGGAGCACTGCAGCGGCATCGTGATGTAGTCGTCGGCGCCGCCGATGCCATGGGGGAAGGGCTGGTTGCCCCGTTCGGCGTCGGTGCCGGTGTCGGTCATGGTGTGCACCGGGTTGATCCGGCGACGCCAGCCCTTCTGCGGGCCGTCGGTGTCGAACGACTGCGAGAGCGACACGACGCGCCCCTCGGAGACGAGGCCCGCCGCCTCGACGCGCTTGGCCTCGTCGATGAAGTTGAGGGTGCCGAGCGCATCGTCCTCACCCCAGCGGCCCCAGTTGCGGTAGGCCTCCGCGCGCACCGCGATCTCGGCCTCGGGGTTCTGGCGGTCGAGGCCCGCGGGGTCTTCCGTGAGCGAGCTCATGCCGACTCCTCCGCGACGCAGCGCACGACCTGCGTGCCGAGCCCCTCGATCGTCCCCGTCATGACATCGCCGTCGCGCAGGAAGCGCTTCCAGTGCTGCCCGTTCCCTGCCGGGCTGCCCGTGAGGAGGAGGTCGCCGGGCAGGAGCGGGAGGGTCTGGGAGGCGGTGGAGACGAGCGCCGCGACGTCGAAGAGCAGCTCGGCGGTCGTCGCATCCTGCATCACCTCGCCGTTGAGCTCGAGACGCACCGCCAGGTCGGACGGGTCGACGAACGTCGCGGGGACGAGGAAGGGACCCGTCGGAAGGAACCCGGGCGCGTTCTTCGACCGGAACCAGTCGGCGCCGATGTCGCCGACATCGGGCGGGAAGACGAGATCGCGCGTGGTGACGTCGTTCGTGATCGTGTAGCCGGCGACATGGTCGAGGGCGTCTGCCCTGTCGACCCGGAACGCCTCGCGCCCGATCACGACGGCGAGCTCCAGTTCCCAGTCGTGCACCTCGCTGTACGACGGGAGCGAGAGGGCGACGTCGTCACCCACCACGCATTGCGCGAGCCCCAGGAAGATGAACGGGCGGCCGCTCGCGGCGCGCACGTCCATGATCTTCTCCGCGCGGGCGCGGATCTCGTCGGGGGTGCCGTCGGGGTCGCCCTTGGTGAGACCTCCCATGATGAGCTGCACGACATGGGTGCGGTAGTTGGCCCCGGCCTGGAGCACCTGACGCGGCTCGACCGGGGCGACCAGGGTGGCGTCGTCGAGCGACGACCACGGGCCCTCGGTCTGAGCGAGACCGGCGAGGCGGTCCCAGTCGGGTGCGGCGAGGAAGGCGTTGAGGTCGGCGGCGCCGAGATCGGCCGCCTCGAGCGGGCGGATCCGCTCGCCGGCGACGAGGCCCAGAACGACGTCGTCGCCCTGCCGGTAGCGGGCGAGGGCGAAGGGTGCGGTGGTGCGGGCGTTCGTCATGAATCCTCCTCGAGTCTTGACGGTGGTGTCCCGGGGCGGCGGGCTCGCCGCCCCGGGAAGTGTCTCGGCTCAGCCGTGCTGCGTGTACGGGTTGAGCAGCGCGTCCTTGATCTCGTCGGGCACGCCCTCCTCGGTCGCGCTGGGGCCGTCGGCCGCGGGGAAGGACTCCGTCATCGACATCGGCATCGCACCGTTGCGGTAGAGGTTGCTCGACCCCAACGACGGCTTCCACGTCTGGGGCTCCCAGTCGGGGACGTAGTTGCGGTAGCCGCCGGTGTTCAGTTCGATGCGCATGCTCGAGGGCTCGCGGTAGTAGAGGAAGCTCTGCTCGCCGATGCCGTGGATCGACGGCCCGTACTCCATGCCCGTGCCGCGCTCCATCAGGACGTCGGCGGCGATGAGCAGCTCTTCGCGGGTATCGACCCAGAAGGCGTAGTGGTTCACGCGGCCCGCGCGGCTCGAGCCGTCGAGCACCACGCCGAGGTCGTGCGACTTCTCGTTCGTCGTGAGAACCGAGAAGACCGAGATCGGCGCCTCGTCCAGCTCGGTGCGGGCCATGATCCGGAAGCCGAGCACGTCGCGGTACCACTGTGCGAACCCGTCGACGTCGCTGGCGGCGACCGTCACGTGATCGAGCTGACGGGGAGCACCCGCGACGTGGCTGCGCTTCTCGGGACGGTCGGGATAGATCGAGGCGACCGCGGGCTCGGCGCGGTGGCGCGTGACATCCCAGTGCAGGGTCATGTCGTGTCCGTACGGACCGACGAACCGGTAGGCGCGACCGATCTTGTGCGCGTCGATCCACTCGCCGGTCACCCCGGCGGCCTCGATCTGCTGCACGGCCTTGTCGAGCGCCTCGGCGCTGGAGGTGCGCCACGCCATGGTGGCCAGCGTCGCCTCGTCTCCGGGCAGCACCACGAGCGAGTAGGAGTAGTAGTCGCCCCAGCAGCGCAGATAGACGGCGCCGTCGACGCGGTCCACCTCGGTGAGACCGACCTGCGTCTTGTAGAACTCCACCGACGCCTCGACGTCGGGGGAGGTGATGGCGACGTACGACAGGTGGGAGAGCAGCTTGATCATCTTCGACCTTTCAGGAACACCGGCCCGTCGGCGGGCCTGTCTCCAGCATCGGCCGCGGTTGCACATCGGGGAATCCCGGGTTCGCTATGCGCCGCATCCGTCTGACTTATAGTCGTCTCGTCCACGCCGTCGTCGACGAACTCGCTGAAGAGGACCCCATGCCCGCGGAACCGCCGCTGTCCCGGCTCGATCTCAACCTGCTCATCGCGCTCGACGCGCTCCTGGCCGAACGCAGCGTCACGAGGGCCGCACAGCGCCTTCAGCTGAGCCAGCCCGCCCTGTCGGCCTCGCTCGCGCGGTTGCGCACGCACTTCGGCGACCCGATCCTCGCGCGCCGCGGCAACGAGTACGACCTCACGCCGCTCGCCGTCCGCCTCTCGGAGCAGACGTCGACCGCCCTGGAGATGGCCCGGCGCATCTTCGACAGCCAGACCGAATGGGACCCGCAGACCTCGACGAGGGAGTTCTCGGTCTACGGCTCCGACTACGGATTCGCGACGATCGGGCGGCGCGTCTCCCGGCTGGCGAGCGAACGGGCGCCGTCGGTCAAGTTCAGATTCCTTCTCCACTCGCCGCAGATCATCGAATCGGCCGACGAGAGACTGCGCTCGACCGATGCGCTCCTCATCCCCCACGGCTTCGTCTCCGATCTGCCGCACATGACCCTGGCGAAGGACCACTGGGTCGTCATCGCCGCCACCTCCAACGACGCCATCGGCGACGAGCTCACGATGGACGACATCATCCATTCGCCCTGGGTGTTCACCTACCAGTCGCGCACCGCGTACACCTCGGCGAGCCGGCAGCTGCAGGAGCTGGGGGTGGAACCGCACGTCGAGGCGGTCGTCGAGAGCTTCCTGTCGCTCGGCCCGTTCGTCGCCGGCACCAGGCGTCTCGCCATGGTGCAGGCCGGTCTCAGCGACCTCGTCGTCGGGATGGGCGGCGTCCGCGTGCTCGAGCCCCCGTTCGAGGCCACCCCTCTCACGAACGCCCTGTGGTGGCATCCCGTGCACACGCACGATCCCGAGCACGTCTGGATGCGCGAGCTGTTCGCCGAAGCCGCCGCGTCATGACGACACGGCGGCCTCGACGCATCCGTTCTCAGCGCGCGACGGTCTCTCCCGCGCGCGCCCGGAGCACCAGCATCGTGATCCCCGCGACGACCGCGGCGGCCACGCCCACCACTCCGACCGCGATGTTCAGCGCGCCCAGGATCCCGACGAGCACCCCCACGATGATCGGCGTCACGAACTGACCGAGGTAGAACGACGCCGTCCACCAGCCGGTGACGCGTCCGCGCTCCTCGTAACGAGTGGACGCGACCACCCACGTCAGCAGTGAGGGAAGCAGCAGACCCGATCCGAACGAGGCGATGACCGCACCGGCGATCACACCGCCGAGCGCCGGAACCACCCAGATCACGATCATGCCCACGGCCTGCAGGGCGAAGGCGAGCGGCAGAAGGGAACCCGGTCGCACCCGCGCCAGACGCGAGAAGGTGAAGCCCGCGATCGCCGTCGCGAGCGACGCGACGGCCGAGACCAGGCCGATGACCCGCGTGTCCTCGGCGTCCACCCCGGTGCCGACCACGAGGTAGCTGACCTCGATGATGAGCACGTAGAAGGCGAAGCCGCCGAAGAGCGTGATCACGAGAGGCGCGGCGATCCGGCGCCAGGGGATGCGCACCTTCTCGCCCGGGGCGGCGTGACGGTCGCCCTCCGCACCGCCGCGCGGCTCCCACAGCGCGAAGATCATCGGCACGGCGACCACGATGCTGATGGCGTAGACCCAGAACGGCGTGTGCCAGCCTCCGACGCCGAGAGCGCCGCCGAGGATGATGAAGACGGTCGCGGCGAGCGTCGTGGTGACCGTCTGAAGGCCCAGGTACTTGTTACGGCGCCTCTCCTCGAAGAAGTAGTCGACGATGAGCGTCGTGCAGACGGTCATGATCGCCGCCTCGCACACACCGACCAGCACGCGGCTGAAGAGGATCTCGGGGAGACCCTCCAACCACGCCGGCGCGGTGCCGACCAGCGCGTAGGCGATCATCGCGCCGATGAGCAGGTTCTTCCGCCCCAGCCGGTCGACGATCTGGCCGGCGAACGGCGCGAAGATGGCGATCATCAGCGCCGGGATCGCGACGATCATCGGCACGAGGATCTCCGACCCGGCGACGTCGGCGAAATGCGCCGAGAGCTGGGGAAGCACCGGGGTGATGAGCACGGAGCCGAGGACGGGCATGCAGCTGCCGGCGAGAAGCAGGATGCCCTGCAGTGCGCCGGCTCTGCGGGTGGTGTCGGCGACGGGACCGACGGACGTCGAATTCGACATGGGAACTCCTTTGTTCCCGCTCATTCGACCGCGCGCATTCACGCCTGTGAAGGTGGAGATGCGTTATAGCTCGCATAGACCCCAGTGATGAGGCGTTCATGACGCGAATTCCCACGCATGGCGATCCGCATCGCCGCCGGAGATCTCGCGGCGATGCGGATCGTGACGTACCCGCCGGGGCGGGCGGTGATTCAGATGGGGTTGATGTTCTCCGCCTGCAGGCCCTTCGGCCCCTGCGCGACATCGAACTCGACCCGCTGGTTCTCTTCCAGGGAGCGGTAACCCGAGGCCTGGATCGCCGTGTAGTGCGCGAAGACGTCCGCGCTGCCGTCATCGGGAGCGATGAATCCGAAACCCTTCTCCGAGTTGAACCACTTGACCGTGCCCTGCGTGCTCATTGCGTGCCGTTCTGCTGCTGCCGACGCCTTCTGCGCCGGTCCATTGACACGCTAACGGTCGACATGTCGTCGCCGAAAGGATGGTGACAGAAACGTTGCATGCGGTTACGGCGGCGAAACGCGCCCGGAAACCATACGACGCCCGGGCCGAGCTGAAGCTCTGAGGCCCGGGCGTCGACGGATCCCCCCGGATAGGCCACGCAATGCGTGACTGCGAACACTCTACTGATGAACGGACGGTTCCGGCGACAGCAATTTCTGGGAACTTCTCCTGGGGTGCGGACGACCCCCGGCGTAGGGTGACGACGTGGACCCCATAGACCTTCGACACCTGCCCGACGACGGAGGAGCCAGGATCTCCGAGCTCGTCGCGACGGTCGCGGAGCGCCCGCTGTACGTCCGCGTGGGGGCGGACGACGCCGCATCCGTGTCGCTCCTGTCGAAGCTCGGTTTCACCGAGGTCTCGCGCACGACGTCCGACGACGAGATCGTCCTCGCACTCCCACCCACACTCGAGTAGCCGAGCGGGAATCACGCGGCACCCCGACAATGAAGGGGTGTCTCTTCAAGCCGGAACCAGGTCTTCGAGTTCGCTGAGGTCGCCGACATCGCTCGGCGGCATCCTCGCCGAGCCCGAGACCCTCGACAGGCGTATCCTCGGCAGGCCTCGGGCTGCGCTCCTCTTCGCCCTCACGGTGTTCGTCGCCACGGCCGTGCAGGTGCTGTCGGTACCGATCAGCGCCCTCGTCAGTGCGCAGGGCCAGTGGAGCCTTCCGATTCCGCTCCCCGCCATGTTCACGCTGCTGATCGTGGGCTGCGCCGCGCAGTGCGCTCTGCTGCTGATCTGCGACCGCCACCCGGTGATGGCCGTCGCCGGCACCACGGCGATCTACCTCGCCCTGGCCCTCGGCCTGTCCGTTCCTTCGTGGCTCGTGCCCATGCGCGCCGTCATCGCGATCGCCCTCTTCCTGCTCGCCACCCGCGCCGCCCCCGTCCGCACACTGCTGACCCTGGCTGCGGTCATCGTCGTCAGCGTGGTCGGCTTCCTCCTGTGGGCGCTCGCACTCGGCGGCGACGTCGGTGTCGCTGTCGGATTCGTCGTCGCCGAAGCGGTCGGCATCGTGGCCATCACCGGCGGCGCCACTGTGCTCGGGCTCTGGTGGGGCGCGCAGACCCGCCGACTGCTGCTGGAACGCCATCGCGCCGACACCGCGCGGCGCGAGCACGAGAAGCGCGTGGAGGAGGCCCGCGGACGGGAGCGAGCGCGCATCGCGCAAGAACTGCACGACGTCGCGGGCCAGCACCTCGCAGGTCTCATCGCCCTCACCGACGCAGCGATGAGCCTGGCGCCGGAACACCCCGAGCGGGCTCTCGAGCTCGTCGAAGACGTGCGCAACGAGGGGAGGTTCGCCGCCGCCAGCCTCGCGGGCGCCCTCGCCGACTTCCGCGCGGTCGGCGCGACGCCCATCGAGGCGACGCGCGATCTCCGCCGTGCCGATGAACTGGTCACCTACTGGCAGAAGCGCGGGATGCCGCTGCAGTTCGCGTCGTCGGGTCCGATGGACGAGCTCCCCGCCGTCGTGTCGACGACCGCCTACCGCGCACTGCAGGAGGCTCTGACCAACGCGGCCAAGCACGCGCCGGGTGCAGCCGTGGACGTCGATCTCGCGCACTCGCCCGGGATGCTCGAGCTGCACGTGAAGAACGACCCGCCTCGACCGGGTACCGAGCCCCTCCCCGGCCTCAACCTGGGCTGGGGCCTCACGGGAATGCGCGAACACATCGACCTTCTGCGAGGCACAATGACCAGCGGGGACACCGCCGACGGCGGCTGGGGCGTGCGAGTGCGCATCCCGGTGGCACACATCGACTAGACGAGGAGTTGCCGATGGGCGGCAAGACGACGATCCGCGTGCTGATCGCCGACGACAACCGCACCGTCCGCAAGGGTCTGCGCCTCCAGCTCGAGGGTGCCGCAGGCATCACGGTGGTCGGAGAGGTCACCAACGGGGTGGATGCTGTGGCCGCGGCGCGCTCCGAGCACGCCGACGTCGTGCTCATGGATCTGCAGATGCCGGGCATGAGCGGACTCGAAGCCACCCGTGAACTGACGACGTCGCCCGACCATCCGACCGTCGCCGTCATCGTCATGACCAGCTTCGCGATCGACGGCTACGTCTCTGAAGCACTCGACTCGGGTGCGGTCGGATATCTGCTCAAGAGCCACGACTCCGACGTGCTGCTCGAGGCGATCCACGCGGCCGCGCGCGGGCACGCCCTCGTGTCGTCGCACGTGACCGCCACCATGCTGCAGGAGTTCGTCCGCCGGGGTTCGTCGCGCGATGACCGGGCCATCGCCCATCGGCTCACCGCGTCGGAGCGCCGGGTGGTCGGGGTGCTGTCGAAGGGCGTGACCAGCAGCGAGGCGATCGCCGAGCACCTCGGAGTCTCCGTGCACACGGTGCGCTCCCACATGCACTCCGCGATCAAGAAGGTCGGGCTCGAAGACCGCACGCAGCTGGCCCTGTGGGGAGCGCGCAACCACCTGTCCTGACTCTCGCACCTCATACATATGTATGAAGTTTGCCGACGGATTTTCGTGCGCGTCCGAGGCGTCCGACGGTCTGGTATCGAGTCGCCGCGCCACAATGCGCGACCCCGGATGCGCGGCGCCCCCTTCGCGCACGATCCGCTCCGTCCCCCCTCGAGCGCCCGTGATCGCAGACTGACCTGCGCGGGGTTCACGGTGACAAGGGGGGCTTGTGGACACCAACTATTCGGCGTTCGCGAATGCCGATCCACAGTTCTACGACGCGCCGTCGCGGGCGGGGGCGCCGAGCGGTCGACGCTTCGTCGTGCCCGGCCATCTCGACTGGAGCGGGTGGGACCACCTCATCGAGCGGCCGTGGTCGTTCTGGCGCCTCCGCGGCACCGTCCTTCCCGAGCAGGGATGGAAGATCCACGTCAGCGCGACGACGTCGACGGCTGATCGGATGCTGCGCGAGGTCGCCGCGTTCTGTCACCGCCGCGGGATCGCGTTCAAGATGCTCGTCGACCAGAGCCGGCTCGAGCGCTCCCTGGGCAAGGACGCCGACCGATCGTCCGCGGGGAAGTTCCTCACCGTGTATCCGCCCGACGAGCGAGCCCTGCACGACGCGCTCGTCGAGCTGGACGCCCGACTCGGCGGAGCCCCGGCACCGTACATCCTGTCCGACCTGCGCTGGCGCGAGGGTCCGCTGTTCGTCCGGTACGGCGCCTTCGTCAAGCGCTGGGCGACGGTCGACGGCGTCCCCGTGCTCGCCGTCCGTGATCTCGACACCGGCCGATGGCAGCCCGACGTGCGGTCGGCGTCGTTCCATGTGCCCGCGTGGGTGCAGATGCCCGGCTTCCTCCGCGAGCAGCTGAGCGCGCTCGACCTCACGCCCCCGGCCGGCCTGCCGACGATCACGGGGGCGCTGCACCATTCGAATGCCGGCGGCGTCTACGAGGCCACCGTCGGCGGCGCGTCGGTCATCGTGAAGGAGGCCCGTCCCCACACCGGGCGCACTCCCGACGGCCGCGACGCGGTGACCCGACTCCGTGACGAGGAGCGGGTGCTGCGGGAGCTCGCGGCCCTTCCGACCCCCGACGTCGTCGGCGTCTTCGAGGCGCACGGGCACCGCTTCCTCGCCATGGAGCGCATCGACGGCACCCCGCTGAACGCGGCCGTCGTCGCTCGTCACCCGCTCGTGCGCACCGGTGCCGACGCGACGTCGCGGACGGAGTACCGCGACTGGGCGCTCTCCGTGACCGCGGCGACCCGACGCGCGATCGCGGAGCTGCATGCCGCGGGCTATGTGCACGGCGACCTCCATCCCGGCAACGTGATGGTGCGGCCCGACGACTCCGTCGCGCTCATCGACCTCGAGATGGCACGCGGCGTCTCCGCGCCCGACTCGGCGGGCATCGGCGTCCCCGGTTTCGTGCCGCCCGACGGCCGGGGCGGAAGAGCGCGCGACCTCTATGCGCTCGCCTGCATCGACCTCTTCGTCTTCCTGCCCCTCACCGCGCTCCTCCCCCTCGACGACGCGAAGGCCGACCAGCTGATCTCCGCGGCGGCGGAGGAATTCTCCCTCGACAACGGCTGGGTCGAGCGTTCGGCGAGCGCTCTGACCCTGCGAGATCGTGAACGCGCTCCGCGCAGCATCCACGACCCTGCCGAGACGACGGATGCTGCGCTGTCGCGCACGATCGACGGAATCGCCGCCGCGCTGCGCGCCGACCTCGATCTCGAACGCGACGACCGCCTGTGGCCGGGCGACCCCGCGCAGTTCGCCGAACCCTCCACCGGCGTCGCTCATGGAGCCCTCGGCGTCATGACCGCCCTGCTTCTGGCCGGGCACGCCGACCTCGCTCTCGAGCGGGCGTGGGTCGAACGCGCTCTCGCTCGGGAACAGGCGCCCCGCGCCGGGCTGATGGACGGCACGGCCGGGTCGGCCTGGGCGTTCGGACTGCTCGGCGATCGCTCGGCGGCACAGCGCGCGACGGAGTGGCTCGGTGACGGCAGGCTGAGCGGGCTCGGCAGCGACCTCTACTCCGGGCTGCCGGGCGTGGGTCTGGCATTCCTCGCCGAGAGCGACGAGAGCCCCCCGATGCTCGACGCGGCGGTGCGCATCGCCGACGATCTGCGCGACCGTCTGGCCGCCGCCGCGCCGCAGACCCGTGTCGCAACCGGCCGCGGTGGCCTGCTGCACGGCGCGACGGGCACCGCGCTCTTCGCGCTGCGTCTGTACGAACGCACGGGCGACAGGCGCCACCTCCGTCTCGCCACGGACGCCCTGGAGCACGACATGGCCTCGCTCGCCCGGTCGACCGACGCATCGCTGCAGGTGAACGAGGGGTGGCGCGTGCTCCCGTACCTGGGTCACGGTTCGGCGGGCATCGGAGCAGTGATCGCCCTCGCGCTCGCGCACCTCGGCGAGAGCGAACGCCACCTCGAGTCGCTCGACGGCATCGTGCGGGCAGCATCCGCGCCGTTCGCGATCCAGTCCGGTCTCGTCCAGGGGCGCGCCGGTCTCATCCAGTTCCTGCTCCTGCTCGAGATCGTCGGGCGCTCCGACGCGATGTCGAGCGGTGCGCTGGTCCGGCACATCGACCAGCTCTCCCTTCACTCGCTCTCCTCCCCCGACGGCACCCGCTTCGCCGGCGACGGGCTGCTCCGCGCCTCCTGCGACCTCGCCACCGGGTCGGCGGGAGTGCTCACGGCCCTGGTGGCCTACCGCGCACACCTTCGCGGCGAGACCCCCGTCCTGGTGGGTCTGCCGTATCTGATCTCCCCCCGCGATATCGAGATGCGCTCGCTCCGGCGGCGCCCTTCGTAACGAGGGAGGTGAGATCCATGGGATATCTGTTGTCACTCCAGACGCTCGACGACGCGTCGGGCGAAGGGCGGGGAACGCAGTTCGCCAGCACCTTCAGTGCCAGCGTCTGCGTGAGCACGGCATCGGCGTCGATCTGCTGACATAGACGTCGGTTCGAGGTCGGGGGGAGCGGAGTCGCGAGGCGAACCCACTTCCCCCGATCACGAGCCCTCACTCATATGTATGAACTTCCGGCGGTAATCTGCATCGGTAAGCGGATGCCGGGGGCGACCGTGCGGCGCAGGCGAGTCGGCCCGGATCCCGCGATCTTTCTTGTCTCTCTAGGCAAGTCGCCGCCCCCGCTCAGTCGTCAGCTGGGAACCACGAGCCTGGATCAGGCCGATCTGTCCCCCATTCGGGGGACATGCGCGCAGCATCCACTCTGACCTAACGTGCGTGGTGGACGGAGTCGTGACTGCGGACCTCGGCCCGTTTATCGAGCTCGGACCTCCAGCCCGAGGTCCGAGCTCGTCAACGTCCGTGGTGGGTTCACGTGGGGTGGCGCACCAGGGCCCTCGAGGAGAAGCATGGCCGACCTGACCGTTATCGACGACTCTCTCGTCGTGCGGATCGAAGGCGCCGAGCGGATCCTCTCTCAGGAGCGGGAGCTCAGAATCCCGCTCGCGCACATCGTGGGAGTTGTGCGTGACCCGGACCCCTTCTTTCGGGTAGAAGGGGTCCGGGCATCCCCCGGCACTCATCTCGACGACGACGAGAGATCGTTCTGGGCGGTCGACGACCACGCCAAGGCGATCGTCGTCATCCTGCGCGACAACGAGTTCGAGAAGCTCGTGGTCGACGTCGACGACCCCGACGCCGCAGTTCGCCTCATCGCGAGCAGCCTGGACTGACGGAGCGCGCGGCCGCCATTCCATCTCGTGCGGCGTGTGAGGCGTGAGCAGACCCGTCGCTATCGCGACGCGGTCATGAGGGGTTACTCAACGGTCGATGGAGGCGAAATTGGCTTCGTCGTGGCGGTCGCCGGCCGCCGGCTCGAGGGCATTGAGACGGTCGATCTGTTGCGCGCTGAGTTCGATGGCGTCGGCGGAGGTGTTCTCCTCGACCCGTGCGACACGGCGGGTGCCGGGGATCGGGGCGATGTCGTTACCGCGGGTGAGTATCCATGCCAGCGCCGTCTGCGCGGGGGTCGCCCCGATCTCTGCGCCGATGGTTTTCACTGCTTCGACGATGCGGAGGTTGCGGTCGAAGTTCTCGGCGGTGAATCGGGGGTTGGTTCTCCGCCAGTCGCCGTCGGGGATGTCGGCAGCGGAGCGCAGCTGGCCAGTGAGGAGCCCGTGTCCTAGCGGCGAGTAGGGCACGAATCCGATGCCCAGTTCGCGAAGGAGCGGGAGGATCTCTGATTCGACGTCACGGGTCCATAGGGAGTATTCGGTCTGCAGCGCGGCGACCGGGTGAACGGCGTGGGCGCGGCGGATGGTCTGCGGGGATGCTTCGGAGAGACCGAAGTGGCGGACCTTGCCTTCCTTGATGAGGTCCGCCACGGCGCCGGCGGTTTCCTCGATGGGAGTGTTCTTGTCGACGCGGTGTTGGTAGTAGAGGTCGATGTGGTCGGTTCCGAGGCGCCGGAGGGACCCTTCGACGGCGGTCTTCACGTTGGAGGCGCTGCTGTCGATGCTGCGGCCCTCACCGTTGCCGTGGGAGATGAGCCCGAACTTCGTGGCGAGGACAACCCGGTCGCGGCGTCCGGCGATAGCGCGTCCGACGACTTCCTCGCTGTGGAACGGGCCGTAGATCTCGGCGGTGTCGATGTGGGTGACCCCGAGGTCGAGGGCGCGGTGGATAGTCCGGATCGACTCGTCATCGTCGAGGCTGCCACCAGTGGTGTAGGTGCCGGCCATCGTCATCGCGCCGAGGCCGATGCGGGAGACGGTGAGATCGCCGAGGTGCGCGTTCTTCATAGTGCTGTCCTTCTTTCTGCGGTGCTGGCGGGCGAGAACATCCCGCCACCCCAGGAGGGTCAGGCGGCGGGACGATGGTGAGGGCTACTCGGCGAACCCGAGCGACGCCGACAGGTCGCGGTGTGCGTCGATCTGGCCCTGGATGGTGGCGAGGTTCTTTTCGACGTTCTCCATCACGTCGGCGCCGGCGAGGAACCGCAGGGGCAGGTCGCCGGCGTCTGAAAGGGTGACGAGCGCTTCGGCGAGCTTCTTGGGGTCGCCGCCCTGGAGGCCGTTCATGCTCTTCCACGCTTCGATGGTCTGGGCGGTGAGTTCGGCGTAGTCGTCGATGTCGAGTTCGGGCCAGATGGTGGAGGCGCCCTCGACCAGGAGTTCGGTGCGGAAGAATCCGGGCTCCACAGCCATGGTCTTGATGCCGAAGCGCTCTACGTCGTAGCGCAGCGATTCCATCCATCCCTCGAGGGCGAACTTCGATGCGGCGTAAGCGGCGACGAATTCCTGGCCCATCAGACCGGCGGCCGAGGTGACGGTGATGACCTGGCCGGAGCGCTGCTTACGCATGACGGGGAGGACGGCGCGGGTGACGTTGAGGGGGCCGAAGAAGTTGGTCTCCATCTGGGCGCGGACCTGGGCCGGGCTGGTGTTCTCGAAGTAACCGGCATAGAAGTTGCCGGCGTTGTTGACGAGAACGTCGATGCGTCCGAAGTGCTCGGCCGCGGCGGCGGCGGCGGTCTCTGCCGCGGTGGGGTCGGTGATGTCCAGGGCGACGGTGAGCAGGTTCTCGTGGGACCCGATGGCATTCTTCACGCGTGCCGCGTCGCGACCAGTGGCGACGACGCTGTGGCCGGCAGCGAGGGCGGATCGTGCGATGTCGATACCGAGGCCGCGGCCTGCTCCGGTGATGAACCAGACGTTGCTGCTCATGGTCTTGCCTTTCTCGAAGTTCGTCGCCGACCCGGTCCCGGGCGGCTGATGATTCGAGTCAACGTGCTCGCGCGATTTTTAGCGTGGCCCCGACTATGGGTGCACCGAGGGGGACCCCCTGAACGCGAGAAGTCGGCGTAATTTCGATGACATGGAGAGCCACGACGACCTGAGCGAGTTCCTCACCTCACGGCGAGCGAAGCTCACCCCCACCCAAGCCGGGCTCCCCGACTTCGGTGGGCGTCGACGCGTCCCGGGCCTGCGACGTGAGGAGGTCGCGCTCCTGGCAGGGATGAGTGCCGAGTACTACAAACGCCTCGAGCGGGGCAACGCGACCGGCGTCTCCGAAGCGGTCATCGACGGTGTCAGCCGGGCTCTCCAGCTCGACGGAGCCGAACATGCCCACCTCTCCGAGCTCGTCCGAACTGTGAGCGCCGGCGCTCACCCGCAGCGCCGGAAGTCTCCTCCGAAGACCCAGCTCACGGCGGGGATGCAGCAGACCATCGACGCGATGTCGACGGTGCCCGTGTTCGTGCAGAACGGTCGACTGGACTTCGTGGCCGCGAACCGACTGGGTCGGGCACTGTTCTCGGAGATGCTCGACACTCCTCGACCTCCCGCCAACGCCGCACGGTTCGTGTTCCTCGACCCGAAAGCCCGAACGTTCTACCAGGACTGGGAAGGCAACACCCGTCAGATCGTCGCGATACTTCGCGCCGAAGCCGGCCGATCCCCCTACGACCGAAACCTCAGCGACCTCGTCGGCGAGTTGTCCACTCGGAGCGATCTGTTCCGCCGATTGTGGGGAGCGCACGACGTCCGAGAGCATCGCACCGGCCTGAAAAGCATCCACCACCCTGTGGTCGGCGACCTCGATCTGACCTACCAAGGGATGGACCTCGCGTCCGACCGGGGACTGCAGATGCTGGTGTTCAGCGCCGAACCCGGATCGCCCTCCCAGGACCGGTTACAGCTGCTGGCCAACCTGGCCGAGACGGACGCAAGCCTCCCAGACCCGACGCATAGCTGAGTCACCCCCGCCTGAGGCAGCCCTCGGGAGCAGGCGCTCAGCCAATCGGCTAGATGTCCTCGCACGCCAACGGCCAGGGGTACAGAACGGGAACGACAAAGGCCCGAGGTCTGCAGAAACCTCGGGCCATTTTCGTCACTAGAACGTTCGAGTCTCCTCAGAACGTCGTCTGTGCGCGAGGGGGGACTTGAACCCCCACGCCCTTGCGGGCACTGGCACCTGAAGCCAGCGCGTCTACCTATTCCGCCACTCGCGCGAGGCGCAGCATCCGAGACACCGCGCACTCAACTTCCCGAGAATATCACGCGCCGGGCCCTGCCGAATCGAGGAGGTGCACGAGACCGAGGATGCTGCGTCACGAGCCCCGGCCCTGAACGACATCTCGCAGCGGTGCGGCGCTCGGCGACACCACTGAGCACCCTCCACACACGCAGAATGACGCGCGTCCACGGGGCATCCAGCCGCGGCAACTACGATGTAGCCACCATCTGCCTGCCTGAAGGAGTCTCGTGGGGCTACTCGACAGTTTCGAGAAGGGTCTCGAACGTGCCGTCAACGGTGCGTTCGCGAAGACCTTCCGCAGTGGCATCCAGCCCGTGGAGATCGCCTCTGCGCTGCGCAGCGAACTCGACAAGCAGGCCGCCGTCGTCAGCCGCGACCGCATCCTCGCTCCCAACACGTTCCTCGTGCGGCTCTCCGCCGCCGATGACGAGAAGATGCGCGCCCTCGGGCCGACCCTCGTCGAAGAGCTCGACGGCCTCGTGAAGAAGCACGCGCGCACGCAGGGCTATTCGTTCGCCGGGCCGGTGAGCATCACGATCGAGCGCGATGCGAGCCTGTCGACCGGAACGCTCCGCGTCGAGTCGCAGACCGCCAGCGTCGGCAACGTCTCGTGGCGCGCGGTCGTCGACATCGACGGCAAGAGGCACCCCCTGGTGGCGGCGCGCACGGTCATCGGCCGCGGGAGCGATGCCGACATCACCATCCCCGACGCGGGAACCAGCCGCAAGCACGTCGAGATCCTGTGGGACGGCGAGCGCGCCATGGTGCGCGACCTCGGGTCGACGAACGGAACGCAGCTGCAGGGCCGCAAGGTCTCCGAAGCGCCGCTCCCCCCTGACGCCACCGTCACCATCGGCCGCACGAACATCGTGTTCCGCATCGTCGCCGAGGCATCGACGCCGCCGCGACCGCCGGTTCCCGATGCGACGCGCGCCTTCGACACTCGACGAGGAGACTCGCGCTGATGGTCACCGACCTCACCTACCTCCTGCTGCAGATCGGGTTCCTCGTTCTGCTGTGGTTCTTCGTGTTCGCCGTCGTCTATTCGCTGCGCGCCGACCTCTTCGGCGTCAAGGTGCGCAAGATGCCCGAGCCGGCACCCGCTGCGGCTGCGCCGTCGGCACCGATCGCACCCGGCCGCCCGAGCGACAAGACCGAGATCGTCAACGCCGCGCCCCGCGCTTCGGCGGCACCCACCGGCAAGGCGACCACCGCGACCGTCTCGCGCATCGTGATCACCAGCGGCCCCAAGGCCGGCCTCGAGCTTCCGCTCGGCACCGAGCCTCTGACGATCGGACGATCGAGCGAATCGGGCCTCGTCATCCGCGACGACTACACCTCGAGCCACCACGCACGCCTCGTGCTGTGGGGCGAGCAGTGGATGCTGCAAGACCTCGACTCCACGAACGGCAGCTGGCACGCGGGCTCACGCGTCTCGTCGCCGGTGGCGATCGATGTCGGCGCGCCCATCAAGGTCGGCGCGACGACGTTCGAACTCCGGAAGTAAGCGGCGGACTCCTCACGATGGTCTTCCAGGGCTCGAGCGCGGCGATCTCGCACACCGGCAAGGTGCGGTCCAACAACCAGGACTCCGCATACGCCGGGTCGAACCTCTTCGTCGTCGCCGACGGCATGGGCGGCCACGCCGGCGGCGATGTCGCGTCGAGCCTCGCGATCGCGCGCCTCGCCGAGCTCGACCGGCCCTACACCTCCACCGCCGAGGCCGAGCGCGCGCTGCGCGACAGCATCGCCGACACTGCCGTCGCCCTGATCGACACGGTCGCGCAGCGACCGGAGCTCTCGGGCATGGGAACCACGGTGAGCGCCCTGATCATGGTCGACGACTACGCGGTCATCGGCCACATCGGCGACTCGCGCATCTACCTCTACCGCGACGACGCGCTCACCCAGATCACCGCCGACCACACGTTCGTGCAGCGACTCGTCGACTCGGGACGCATCACCCCCGAGGAAGCGCGATACCACCCGCGACGCTCGGTGCTCATGCGCGTGCTCGGCGACATGGACCCCGATCCCGAGGTCGACACGTTCATCATGCCGACGCAGCCGGGCGACCGCTGGCTGCTCTGCTCCGACGGCCTGTCGGGTGTCGTCGACGACTCCCACACCGCCAAGGCGATGGCCGGGGGGCTCGCGCCCGGGCGCACCGCCGACCTCCTCCTGCGGCAGGCGCTCGACGGCGGCGCCCCCGACAACGTCACGATCGTCCTGGTCGACGTCGGCGGACAGCATCCGGTGTTCATCGGAACCCCGACGATCGTCGGCTCCGCGTCGAACCCCAGCGGCATCGAGGTGCCGGCCGCCCGGGTCGGGCGCAGCGGATGGCTGCACCCCAACCGTCAGGCCGCGAACGAGCCCACCCACTTCGAGCCCGCCGCCGAGTTCCTCGAGGAGCTCATCGAAGAAGACCGCCGTCGCGCCCGCCTGCGACGCGTCGGCTGGTTCGTCGGGTTCGCGCTCGTCGTCGCGGCGATCGTGGTCGGTCTGGTGCTCGCCTACAACTGGACGCAGACGCGCTACTTCGTCGGCGCCGACGACGACACCGTCGTCGTCTACCGCGGCATCCAGCAGTCCATCGGCCCGATCACGCTCTCGACCCCGTACGAGGACACGCAGATCCCCCTGGCCGACCTGCCCGACTTCGACCGAGCGACCGTCGAGGGAACCATCTCGGCGCGCTCGCTGTCGGATGCGCAGCTGATCGTCGCGCGACTGCGCGAGACCTCGGGGGTGGGGGGATGATGACCACGGCCACCGACGGCAAGCCCACGACCGACACCACGGTCATGAAGGCGCTGCGGCGCCTGCGCGTGCCGCAGACGCAGCGCAACCGCGAACTCGGACTGCTCGTCTTCGCTCTTGTGATCGTCGCGGGCGCCGTCGCGCTCGTCGAGCTCGGCACCTCGGGCACCCTGAACCCCCAGATCTTCTACTACGCGGGCATCCCCGCGGCTCTGGCGATCTCTCTGCACATCGTGCTGCGGTTGCGCGCGCGCGCCGCCGACCCGTTCGTCCTTCCGATCGCGACGCTGCTCACCGGCCTCGGGATCGCCGAGATCTACCGTCTCGACATCGCGAACGACCGGCTCGGCTGGGACGCCTTCTCAGCCCGGCAGCTCGTCTGGGCGGCCATCGCCACCGCCGGGGCCCTCGCGATCGTGCTGCTGCTGCGCAACTATCGCGTGCTCTTCCGCTACACCTACGTCTTCGGCTTCGCCGGCATCGCGCTTCTGATGCTCCCCTTCATCCCCGGGCTCGGTCTCGCCGGCGCCAACGCCAGCGTGTGGATCTCGGTCGGCGGCCTCTTCCAGTTCCAGCCGGGCGAGCTCGGAAAGATCGCCCTCGCGATCTTCTTCGCCGGCTACCTCGTTCGAACGCGCGAGAGCCTGACCTCCGTCGGCACGCGCTTCCTCTGGATGACCTGGCCCCGCGCGCGCGAGCTCGGCCCCCTCCTGGTGATCTGGTTCATCTCGCTCGGCATCATCGTGCTGCAGCGCGACCTCGGCACGGGACTGCTGATCTTCGGCATGTTCGTCGCCATGCTCTACGTCGCCACGGGCAAGACGAGCTGGGTCGTGATCGGTGTGACCCTCGCCGTGGCAGGAGCCGTGCTCGCCTCCCAGGTGCTCACTTACGTGGGGTGGCGGTTCGCCAACTGGCTGAACGCGTTCGACACCGAGATCATCGACCGCGTCGGAGGAAGCTTCCAGCTCGTGCAGGGTATCTTCGGCCTCGCTCAGGGCGGTCTCATCGGCACCGGTCTGGGGCAGGGCCGCCCCTACCTCACCCCCGTCGCGGAGAGCGACTACATCTTCCCGAGCCTCGGCGAAGAGCTCGGCCTCGTCGGCGTCTTCGCGATCCTCGCGCTCTACATGGTGTTCGCCAGCCGCGGCATCCGCATCGGCGTCGCCGGTCAAGACGACTTCGGCAAGCTGCTCGCGGTGGGTCTGTCGTTCACGATCGCGCTGCAGGTGTTCATCATGGTCGGCGGCGTGACCCGGCTCATTCCGCTCACCGGCTTGACGACGCCCTTCCTCGCGGCCGGCGGATCCTCACTGATCGCGAACTGGCTGATCGTCGCGATCCTGCTCAGGATCTCGGATGCTGTGCGCAGCCGCCCCCGGGTGGTCATCGGATGAGCGTGCAACCCACCATGACCACGCACCGAACGACGAGGGGAGGCACGACCCGATGACGAAAGAGCTCCGCCGTCTGAGCATCGTGATGCTCCTCATGTTCATCGCGCTGTTCGCCTCCACGAGCGTGATCCAGGTGGTCCAGTCCGGATCCCTCGCCGAGAACCCCCAGAACACCCGCGCGCGATACGACTCCTACGAGGTGCAGCGAGGATCGATCATCGTCGACGGCACCGCGATCGCCTCGTCCGTTCCCGCCGACGACGTGTACCGCTGGCAGCGCCTCTACGTGGACGCCGACATGTGGGCACCGGTCACCGGCTACCTGAACCCCGTGCTCGACTCGCGCACGGGTCTCGAGCAGACCGAGAACAGGGCCCTCAGCGGCACCGCCCCCGAGCAGTTCCTGCAGCGGATCGACCAGATCGTCACCGGGCAGGCGGCCCGCGGATCGAACATCGTGCTCTCGCTCGACGGCGAGGTGCAGCGCGCGGCCTATGACGCTCTGGGTGATCTCCAGGGCGCCGTCGTCGCGATCGAACCGAGCACCGGACGCATCCTCGCGATGGTCACCAGCCCGAGCTTCGACACGAACGCACTGGCATCCCACGACGTCGCCGCCGTGAACGCGGCCGACGCATCGCTGCAGGCAGACCCCAGCAATCCGCTGTTCAACCGCGCGATCGGCGGCAACCTGAACCCGCCCGGTTCGACGTTCAAGCTTGTCGTCGCCTCGGCCGCCCTCGCCAGCGGCGAATGGACGCCCCAGTCGACGCTGCCCAACGTGTCGAGCTACACCCTCCCGGGCACGTCGACCTCGATCAGCAACGCCGGCAGCGGCGCGTGCGGCGGCGGCGACACCGTCACGATCGCCGATGCTCTCCGCCTGAGCTGCAACATCCCGTTCGCGGAGCTCGCCGTCGAGCTCGGTCAGGACGCCATCCGCACCGAGGCCGAGAAGTACGGATTCAACTCGGCGTTCGAGATCCCGCTCACCTCGACGGCATCGGCGTACCCGCGCCTCGAGAACGACGCCCGCACCGCGCTCTCCGGCTACGGCCAGGGGGATGTGCGCGCCACCCCGCTGCAGATGGCGATGGTCTCGGCGGGCATCGCGAACGGCGGGCTGGTGATGAACCCCCGCATGATCGACTCGGTCATCGCGCCCGATCTGTCGGTGCAGGAAACGGCCACCGACAGCGAGTACGGCCGTGCTCTGGACGAGGCTCTCGCGGATGAGATGGTGGCCATGATGGTCGCCAATGTCAGTGACGGCGCGGCGTCCGGTGCAAGAATAGACGGGGTCGAGGTCGGCGGAAAAACCGGCACCGCGGAGAACGGCGACAACTCGCCGTACACGCTGTGGTTCACCGGATTCGCCCCCGCAGACGACCCCCAGGTCGCGGTAGCGGTAGTCGTCGAAGACGGCGGCGGTAAGGGACAGTCGGGCAGCGGGAACACCCTCGCAGCACCGATTGCGAAGAAGGTCATGGAGGCGGTGCTGGGAAGATGAGACCAACACAGGGTGCGACCTTCGGAGGACGCTACGAACTGGACTCGCGGATCGCTATCGGCGGGATGGGCGAGGTCTGGGAAGCCACCGACCACGTCATCGGCCGTACGGTCGCGATCAAGATCCTCAAAGACGAGTACATGGGCGACCCGGGATTCCTCGAGCGCTTCCGCGCCGAGGCCCGTCACGCCGCACTCGTCAACCACGAGGGCATCGCGAGCGTCTTCGACTACGGCGAGGAGGACGGCAGCGCCTTCCTGGTGATGGAACTGGTGCCGGGCGAAGCCCTGTCCACCATCATCGAGCGCGAGGGCTCCCTCTCCACCGACAAGACCCTCGACATCGTCGCGCAGACGGCGTCGGCACTCCAGGCCGCCCACGCGGCGGGTCTCGTCCACCGCGACATCAAGCCGGGCAACCTCCTCATCACCCCCGACGGTCGCGTGAAGATCACCGACTTCGGCATCGCCCGCATCGCCGACCAGGTGCCGCTGACGGCGACCGGCCAGGTCATGGGCACCGTGCAGTACCTCTCGCCCGAGCAGGCCTCGGGTCACGCGGCGTCGCCCGCGACCGACATCTACTCGCTCGGCATCGTGGCGTACGAGGCCCTCGCCGGCAAGCGCCCGTTCACGGGTGAGTCGCAGGTCGCGATCGCGATGGCGCAGATCAACGAGACGCCGGCACCGCTTCCGCCGACCGTCGCCGTGCCGGTGCAGAACCTCGTCATGGCGATGATCGCGAAGAAGCCGGAGGAGCGCCCGGCATCCGCCGCAGCGGTCGCCCGCGCAGCATCCGCCCTGCGTCGCGGTGATCTCACCGCGGCCACCGCCGCCGTTCCCGCCATCGCGGGGGCCGCCGGCGCGGACGAGCTCACGCAGCTGCTCACCCCGGGGTCCGATACCTCCGCGGCGACGCGTCTGATGGCGGCGCCCGCGGTCGTCGACGTGGCTGACGACACGTTGACCGACGAGCCGAAGAAGAAGCGCAGCCCGTGGACGTGGCCGCTGGTCGCGCTCATCGTGCTGCTCGTGCTCGTCATCGGCGGCACGATCTTCGCGATGGTCGTCAACAACGACCCCGCGCCCGATCCGTCCAATTCTTCCGCGACCCCGCCTCGTTCGCCGAGTCCGAGTCAGTCCAGTTCGTCGCCGACCCCGTCCCCCTCCGAGACGCGGGTCGACGTGAGCTCCCTGGGCCTCGTCGGACAGACGTGCGACGCGGCGCGAGGAATCCTCGAAGATGCCGGCCTCGTCGCCAACTGCCAGCCGGGCAACGCCGCGACCAGCGAAGACCAGGTCGGCGTCGTCTACTCGGTGAACCCGACCGGCGGCGTCGCCGAGGGCGCGACGATCACGGTCACCACCTACGCCGAGCAGACCCCCATGCCGACCCCGGGCAACCCCACGCTGCCGGCGTCGGTGACCCCGTCGAGCACGGCGACCGCGAACTGGACCGGCTACAGCTGCCCGGCCGGCACGCCGACCGTCAGCGCCTACACGCTCACCGCGATCAACGGTGTGTTCGCGACCAACGGACAGTCGACCGCCGTCTTCGGTCCGAACGACCGGAACGCGCAGATCGAGGTCGCCAACGCGCCCGGTGAGACGCTCACGGTCAGCTACACGGTCACCTGCACGGGAAGCAACACGGAGCGCACCTCGGGATCGTCGGCGGAGGCCAACGCGCCGATCGCCGCGGCCAACACTCCGAGCCCGACCACGAGCTCCACTCCGTGACCTCGGAACCGCGCGTCCTCTCGGGGCGCTATCGCGTCGACGACCTCATCGGTCGCGGCGGGATGGCGACGGTCTATCGCGGATACGACCTGACCCTCGGACGCGCGGTCGCGATCAAGATCCTCAAGCGCGAGCTCGCCGAGAACGCGGCGTTCCGCACGCGGTTCCGCCTCGAGGCCCAGGCGGCCTCGCGCATGGCGCACCCGACGATCGTGCGCGTCTTCGATGCGGGCGAGGCCACCGAGGTCGGCGCCGACGGTCAGGCGCGACCCGTGCCGTACATCGTGATGGAGCTCGTCCACGGCTCGCTGCTGAAAGACGTCATCGATGAGGGGCCGGTGTCGACCGCAGACGCCCTCCGCTACGTCGACGGCATCCTCGAGGCGCTCGAGTACTCGCACCGCGCCGGCGTCGTGCATCGAGACATCAAGCCCGGCAACGTCATGATCACCGACGCCTCCGAAGAGCACAGCGCCGGGTCCACCACCGAAGCCGGCCGGGGCGAGGTCAAGGTCATGGACTTCGGCATCGCCCGCGCCGTGTCCGACTCGTCGTCGACCGTCGCCGAGACGACCGCGATCATCGGCACGGCCGCCTACTTCTCCCCCGAGCAGGCGAAGGGTGAGCCGGTCGACGCCCGCGCCGACCTCTACTCGGCGGGCGTCGTGCTGTACGAGCTGCTCACCGGGCGCCCGCCCTTCCGTGGCGACACCCCGGTGGCCGTCGCCTACCAGCACGTCAGCGAGACCCCGGTGCCACCGTCCGAGCTGAACGAGTCGGTGCCCCGCGGTCTCGACGCCGTGGTGCTCCGGGCACTGGCGAAGGACCCCTTCCAGCGATACCCGGATGCGGCGGCCTTCCGCGAGGCGCTCGACGCCGCGGTCGGCGGCAAGGCCCCCACGAAACGACAGCTCGGCGCACTGACGAGCGAGCTGTACGGACCGAACCCGCGACAGGCCGCGGAGACGGCCAGGTCGCTCCGGCAGCTCAGCACCGACACCACGATGCGTCGCACCCAGGCCGGTCCTCCGGTCGCGTGGGTGTGGGCGGGTGTCGCGCTGCTCGCGGTGCTCCTCGTCTCGGTGCTCTTCTGGGTGCTCTCCATCCGGCCGGCCGACGAGGTTCCGAGCAACGCCCGTGTCGTGCCCGACATCGCCGACATGGCGTACGACCGAGCCGAAGACGTGCTCGCCGAGAACGATCTGCGCGCGTCCCGCGTGAACGAACCGAGCGACTCCGTGACGGAGGGCAACGTCATCCGCACCGACCCCGGGTCGGGGGAGTCCGTCAGCCCGCAGCAGTTGATCACGGTCTACGTCTCACAGGGCGAAGCCACCTCGACCGTCCCGACTCTCGAGGGAATCTCCGAAGACGCGGCGCGCGGCGCTCTCGCCGAGGCCGGACTCACGATCGGCACGATCACGCAGCGCAATGACCCCGGAGCGGCGGCGGGCACGGTGCTCGAGGCCGACCAGGTCGCCGGCGCGAAGGTCGGAGTCGGCAGCACGGTCAACCTCGTCGTAGCCAGCGGCCGCGTGGTGATCGTCGACTACACGGGCTACACGGTCGACGCGGCGACCCGTCTGCTCGAGAGCGCCGACATCGGTCTGACGGTCCTGACCGAGCAGGACCCCGGTTGCCCGACGACGAACCCGCCGACCGTGCGCACGCAGTCGCTCGCTCCGGGCGAGGTGCCGGTGCGTTCGGAGATCGTGCTGATCAGCTGCTCCGGCTGACTTCCCGCTGAGCGGAGTCGGAACGACGCGGTCGCAGCATCCGCCCTCGCTCCGCGGCCCCCGGGCTGCCGGCTGCTTCCAGCCAGTTGCCGAGCAGGCGGTGTCCGCCCTCGGTGAGGATGCTCTCGGGGTGGAACTGCACGCCCCACATCGGCAGGGTGCGGTGGGCGAGGGCCATCACGACACCCGACTCGGTGCGAGCGGTCACGACGATCTCGCTCGGGAGCGAGACCTCGTCGACGGCGAGGGAGTGATACCTCGTCGCGGTGAACGGGTCGGGGAGTCCGGCGAACAGGATGCTGTCGTCGTGCCGCACGTCGGAGGTCATCCCGTGCATGAGCTCGGGGGCGTGGACGACCCGTCCGCCGTAAGCGGCACCGATCGCCTGATGCCCGAGGCACACGCCGAGCAGCGGCAGGCGGCGTTCGGCGGCTTCCGCGACGACGGCGATCGACGCGCCGGCATCGGCAGGATCACCCGGCCCCGGAGAGACCAGCACCGCATCGTGGTGCGAGAGCTCCACCGCCGGATCGATCGCGTCGGCCTCGACCATCGTGACGATCGCACCCAGTTCGGCCAGGTAGTCGACGAGGGTGTGGACGAAACTGTCGTGGTTGTCGACGACGAGGACGCGCAGCGCGCTCACCCGAAGGTGGGATCCTGCGGATTGACGAACGAGCTCACCCACGGGAACGCGTAGAAGAAGAGCCCGTACAGCGCCGCAGCGATCAGGATCAGGAGGATGAACAACCGCACGAACCACGGCCCGGGCAGCACCCGCCACAATGCGCCGTACATCAGACCACCGCTTCCGTGAGTGAGGCGGGCGGTGTGCCGTCCGCCCTCGGGGTGAAGGATTCGAAGAGCCCGTATCCGACGATGCGCTCGGCGAGCGAGAACATCGGGCTGCAGCTGGTCAGCGTGATGTATCGCTCACCGGTCGGCACGTCGGGAGCCTGCGGCACGTCGAGCAGCACGTCGACCTCGGTGGGCTTCACGTACTGCAGGGTGCGAAAGCGGTAGGTGTACCACCCCGCCTGCGTCTCGATCACGATCGCGTCGCCGACGTGCAGCTCCGCGAGGCGGTTGAACGGCGCGCCGTACGTCGTACGGTGCGCGGCGACGGCGAAGTTGCCGACCTCGCCCGGCATGGCGGCATCCGTGTAGTGCCCGATGCGGTCGGTGTCGAGCGTGCGAGCACGGGTGGTTCCGCCGGCGATCTCGCGGGAGTAGTCCGCGCCGAAGCGGGGGATGTACATCACGGCGAATGTCTCGGCGTCGGCCGGCTGCGGCAGGATCGGCGGTTCGGCCGTGGCGGGCTCCGCCTCCGGCGCCGACGGATCGGCGATCGGGGGGGCCGGGTCGTACTCCTGCGCCCAGCTCTGAGAGAGCTCTTGGCTGGCCGCATTCGCCTGCGCGCCGGTGATCACGTCACCGATCCACATCTGCCACGCGACGTAGAGGAAGATGATCACCCCGGCGGTCATCAGCAGTTCGCCGATGACACCGATGACCGAGACCCGACGACGGCGCTTCGGAGGCGGCGTCGCGCGACGCTCGCGGCGCGTGGCCGGTGGGGCGTCTTCAAGGGTCTGCACGCAGGGATTCTCCCACACCGGGATGAATGGCACCGTGGAGTTAGACTGACGGCATGGCACGAACCACGAGTGGCGAAGACCCGATCGCCGAGCGCAGTGAGAGCGAAGCCGCACCGAATCCGGTGTGGTTCAAGCCCGTCATGATCGGGCTCATGCTCGTCGGGCTGGTCTGGGTTCTCTTCTTCTACCTGAGCAACATGCAGTACCCGATCCCAGGGATCGGCGCATGGAACCTCGTCATCGGCTTCGGAATCGCGTTCATCGGGTTCCTCATGACGACCCGCTGGCGCTGACACACCGAATTACACCGGTGTGATTCATCCCCAGGTGTGGATGAAACTGTGGATAACTTCTCAGCCGACCAATGACGGCACGGCGAGGAGACCGACGAGCACGACGCTGACGGCGACGAGCGCCCCGATCTGCAAGGGTCGCTGTTTGGCTGCTCGCGTTCTCGCGTAGACGAATCCGACCAGTGCTCCGACCACCAGGCCGCCGAGGTGCGCCTGCCAGGAGATGCCGACGGCGTTCAGTGCCGCGACGAAGGACCCCGAACCGATCGAGTTGATCAGGGCGAGCACGAACGGGAACGCGAAGTTGATGCCGATCAGCACCGCGATCACGCGGATGTCGGCCCCGATGTGGCGCCCGATGACGAGCAGCGCACCGAACAGCCCGAAGATGGCTCCCGAAGCGCCGACGACACTGGTCAGCGGCGCGAGCAGTGTCACGGCTACAGAGCCGCCCAGCGCACTGATCAGGTAGAGCGCGAGGAAACGCCCCTTACCCAGCAGCGGTTCCAGACTCCGGCCGAGGATCCAGAGCGTGAACATGTTGAGGGCCAGGTGCAGGAAGCTCGCGTGCGCGAGCGCCGCGGTGAGCACCCGCCACGGCTGGAAGGGGTATCCGGGCGAGACGAACCCGCTGTTGAACACCAGCATCGACTGGATCACCGGACCGTAGCCCGGGATGAGCGTCAGGATGTAGAACAGCGCGGTGATCGCGATGATCGCGAGGGTGACCACGGGGCGTCCGCTCGACACGGCGGCGAGGGCCTGCGGCCTCCGCGCCCAGCGACGCTCGGCCTTCCGCTGCACGGGAGTCCGCGCCTTCCGCTGCTCCGCCATGCACTCGGGGCAGATCACCCCGACAGCACCCTGCGTCTGGCATTCGGGGCAGATCGTGCGCATGCACCGCTGGCAGAGCACGAAGCTCTGCCGGTCGGGGTGCCGGTAGCAGAAGTTGTCGCGGTTGCGACGGAACTCGTCCGTAGTCACCGGTGTGCGATCAGACGGAGACGACGTCGATCGACGAGATCACGACGGGCTCGACCGGCCGGTCGCCGGCGCCGGTCGGCACCGCGGCGATCGCGTCGACGACGGCCTTCGAGGAGTCGTCGGCGACCTCGCCGAAGATGGTGTGCTTGCCCTGAAGCCACGGGGTCGGGTCGGTCGTGATGAAGAACTGCGAGCCGTTGGTTCCCTCGGCCTTGCCGGTGATGGCGTTCCGGCGCAGGCCGGCGTTGGCCATCGCGAGCTTGTAGGGAGCGGCGAAGTCGAGCTCGGGGCTGATCTCGTCGTCGAAGTTGTACCCCGGGCCGCCGATGCCCTGTCCGAGCGGGTCGCCGCCCTGGATCATGAAGTTGGGGATGATGCGGTGGAAGATCACATCGGAGTAGAGCGCGCCTTCGCCGGGCTTGCCGGTGGCCGGGTCGGTCCACGCCTGTGACCCGTCGGAGAGTCCCACGAAGTTCTGCACCGTGCGGGGTGCCTGGTCTCCGAAGAGGTTCACGACGATGTCGCCGTGGTTGGTGTGGATGGTCGCAACCGCGCTGTGGATAGGCATGGGTACATTCTCGCAGAGTTATAAGCAAGCCCCTCCGCCCGGAGAAGCCCGCTTCTGGCAGTATGGGTGCATACGTCCCATCTATCCGGGAGGGCATCATCGTGAGCCTCAGCCGTAAGCGCAAAAAGCAACTCCGCAAGCTTCAGGATCAGGCATCGAAGCTGTGGGAATCGCAGCAGGTCCTCGTCGGGGAGAGCGCGCACGTCGCGCGTGAAGCCGGACGCCAGTTGGGTTACTTCGGCCGCGAGCAGGTCGTACCCACCGTGCAGGACTCGTACCAGAAGTACGCCGCTCCCTATGTCGACCGCAGCGTCGACTACTCCAAGCACGTGCTGTCCGACAAGGTCGTGCCGGCCGCCGGCGCCGTCGTCGGATCCGCGCTGTCGGTGTGGGACGCCGCACACGACACCCGTGACCGCATCGCCAAGGGCCGCGGTCTCGAGCTCCCCGACGCGAAGAAGTACGCCAAGCGCGCCGACAAGTACGGCAAGAAGGCGACGCGGAAGCTCTCGAAGAAGCTCTCCGTTCAGCCCCGCCACGACGGCATCAGCGCCGGTGGCGTGATCGCCATCATCCTCGGCGTCGCCGCCGCCGTGGGCGTGGCCTATGCCGCGTGGCAGACGCTGCGCGCCGACGACGAGCTGTGGGTGGCCGACGACCCGCTGCGCGCCCCCGACGCGTGACGCCGGATCCCACGGAGCGCGTGCGCTCAGCCGCCGCCGAGCGAGGGCTCGACATCGAGGTGCGAGAGCGCCCCGCGGCTCACAGCCTCGTCGATGCCGCCGCGCTCCTGGGGATCCGTCCCGCTGACATCGTCAAGACCCTCGTCGTGAAACGGTCGGACGACACTTTCCTGTTCGCCCTCGTGCCCGGGGATCGCGCTATCTCCTGGCCGAAGCTGCGTGCGGTCGTCGGTGTCAACAAACTCCGCCTGCCGGAGCCGGAGATCGCCCTCGCGGCGACCGGTTACGAGCGCGGAACGATCGTTCCCATCGGCAGCTCCACCGATTGGCCGATCTTCGCCGATGAGCGCATCGTGGGCACCCGGATCGCCATGGGAGCCGGTGCCCACGGGTTCAGTCTGTTCGTCGACGCCGACGCTCTCATCGAGGCGTATGGCGCGACCGTCGCCGACATCTCCGGCGAACTTCCGGCGTCCTAGCGACCGGCCATCTTGAGCGCGATCTCGACGAGCTTGACCTTCTGCAGGTGACGCACGTCCGGTAGGGCGAACCATGCTGCGCGATCGGTGGAACCGTCGAGCTCGTTGCGCAGGCGCCCGCCCACGATGTGCGCGCGATACACGATCCGCAGCGTGTGCAGCGGACCGGGGGCATCGGCCGTCAGCCGGCTCGACGCCGGGATCACGCGCGAATGAATGCCCAGCAGGCCGTCGACCGAGACCCGGTAGCCGGTCTCTTCACGCACCTCGCGGCGCACGGCGTGCTCGGGGTCTTCGCCCGGTTCGAGCCCTCCGCCGGGGAGCGTCCACGCCGCGCGGCGACCCTCGTTCCAGTGTGCGAGCAGCATCCGATCGTCGGCGTCGACGACGACAGCGTATGCGGCGACCCTGGTATCCATCCGACCCAGACTACTCAGGCTCGTAAGCTGGCGAGTGTGATGGCTCCCCGAACGCCCGAAGCCGCCCGGCTCCTCGCGCTCGCGGCCGACTACATGCTGCGGCATGGAATCAGCGGTGTCTCCCTCTCGCGACTGGCGAAGGACATCGGGTCGAACAATCGGATGCTGCTGTACTACTTCGGCTCGAAGGACGAGCTCTTCACCGCCGCCATCCAGACGGCCTATCAACGGTTCCCGGGTCTGCACGGCCTGATGAGCGCCTTGCAAGACGGCGACGGCGGACTGGAGGAGCGCATCGCCTACGGCTGGCGCACCATCCGTGCGGAAGAGCACCGGGCCTATGTCGCGCTGTTGTTCGAGTCGTTCTCCATCGCCGTGCGCGAGCCCGCCGACAACAAGAAGCAGATCGCCGCGGTCGGGTCCGAATGGCCGGCCGGTCTCACCGCTCTCTTCGTCATGCACGGACGTGAGCCCGTTGCGGCCCGGCGCCAGGCCACCCAGCTGCTCGCCCTCTGGCGTGGGCTGCAGTTCATGCTCCTCGAGGGCACCGACGTCGCCGAACTCGACGATGCCCACGACCGTGCGGTCACCGCGATGTTCGGTGGCGGAGCACGCTCCGCGGTCTCAGGAGTCTGAGTTCACCGACGCATCCGCTCGCGCAGCGTTTCGCCATCGACACGGTCGGCCAGCCGTCCGCGCTCGCGCAGGATCGGAAGCACGAGCTCTCCGAATGCGGCGATGTCTCGGGTGCCGAAGACGGGCTCGATGAGGAAGCCGTCGAGCCCGGTCTCGGCCGCCAATGCCTCGATGCCGTCGGCTACCTTGTGCGGGTCGCCGACGATGCGGAAGCCCCGGGTTCCCTTCCCTTTCAGGTCGTCGATGATCTCCCGGACGGTCGGCGCGGGTGCGCCGTTCGAGCCGAGGAACCGCTCGATGTTGCTCGTACCCATCTGCCCCACCGGGCCGCCGGCCTCGAGCACCTGGTGAAGGGTGCGCTCGGGGTCGAGTGCCAGGAGGTCGATACCCGTATTGCCGGCGTAGAGGGTCGCGACGACGTCGTCGGTCTGCATGGCGTCGAACTCCGCGGCCAGGCGGTGCGCCTCCTGCGATGTCTCGGCGACCACGACGGTGAGTCCGGACATGATCCGCGGGTCTTCGCGACCCTGCTCCGCAGCGACCTCCCGGATGTGCGCCACGTTGCGGGCGGTGTGCGCGGGGACGGTGGCCTGCACGAAGACGCACTCGGCGTGGGTCGCCGCGAAAGCGCGCCCGGCCGGCGACGTCCCCGCCTGGAAGATGACGGGCGTCCGCTGCCGCGTCGGGGGCGCCCCGAAGTATCCGTCGCTGCGGTAGTGCTCCCCGTCGTAGGTCACCCGCGTGATCCCCGTGCGGTCCGCGTAGATCCCGCGCACCGGGTCGGCGACGAGAGCGTCATCCGACCACGACTCCTCCCAGTACTTCTTCGCGAGCTCGACGTACTCCGCCGCGATCGCGTAGCGCACGTCGTGCGGCACCATCTCGGTGTGCCCGAAGAGTTCGGCGACGGCGTTCTGCGAGGAGCCGGTCACGACGTTCCAGCCGAACCGTCCGTTCGAGATCGCATCGAGGGTGGAGAACCGCCGGGCCAGCTGCACGGGATGGTCGACCCCGGTGTTCGCCGTGATCACGAACCCAAGGCCGGTGGTCTCACGCATCAGGATCGGGACGAGCCCCGCGGGGTCGTAGCCCGAGAAGTTGATCCCGCGCTCGACTGCTCCGAGGGCGATGTCGTCACCGAGGATCGGATAACCGAAGCCGTCGGCGAAGAAGAGGAAGTCGTACCCGGTCCGATCCATGATCTGCGCGATGTCTACCCAGTGCTGGGAGTCGGCGAAGTCGATCGAGTCGCTGAGGGGGTGCGGCCAGCTGAGGGTTCCCCCCACCTGCGGTCCGTAGACCTCGAAGACTCCGAAATGCAGGCTCATCGTGCCACCTCCGTCGATCCGATCCATGCGTCTATGCCGTCCTTCGCCTTCTTCTTCACGTCGTCAGGTGCCAGCGTCGTCTCGATCGACGTCCAGGCGCACGCGGCGAGCTGTTCGTCGGTGAGCCCGACCTCACGACGCGCGATGTCGTAGTCCTCGAGGATGCCCGGTCCGAACAGCACGGGGTCGTCGGCGTTGATGGAACAGCGGACCCCGGCGGCGAGGAGGGAGGGGAGAGGATGCTGCGCGAGGTCGGAGACCACGTGCAGCAACAGGTTCGACGTCGGGCACACGTCGAGCGGGATGCCGCGCTCGGCCAGCACCGTGATCAACCGCGGGTCTTCGATGGAACGGACGCCGTGGAGGATGCGATCTGCGTGGAGCGCGTCGAGGGCCTCCCAGACGGACTCCGGACCGACGAGCTCACCCGCGTGCGGGGTGGATTGCAGGCCCGCGGCCTTCGCGATCGCGAACGGCTCGGCGAAGTCGCGCGCCGGGAAGCCGCGCTCCTCGTTCGCGAGGCCGAGCGAAACGACACCCGTGCCGGCGCGGGAGGCGGCCGCCCGCGCGACCTCGACGGCCAGGTCGTGGCCGAGTGTCCGGTCGACGGTGACCATCAGCCCGACGGCGACCCCGTGCCGTGCGCCTGCCTCGGCCGTCAGTTCCGCGTGTCGGTCGAGGGCGGTGCCGATCGACCCGAACAGGTCGACATACGCGTGGGGGCTGACGCCGAACTCCACGTAGACCGCGCCGTCGTCGGCAGCATCCGCCATCGCCTCGTCGACGAGCCGCGCCAAGCGGGTCTCGTCACCGATGACCGACGCGACGCCCCCGTACATCTCCACGAAGCCGGTGAAGTCGTCATAGCCGCGCGTCGGCGGCGTCGCGACTCCGACCTCCCGTGCGAAGTCGGCGAGGGTCTCTGGACGGATGGCGGCCTCGAGGTGCAGGTGCAGGTGCCCTTTCGGCAGCGCGCGCAGGTCTCGGGTCGGAGAGGGGACGTTCATGAGGCTCCCGGGGTAGACGACGATCGGATCAACCGGCGTAGGCGATGAGGTCGGGGTTCTCGGCGTAGACCTCGGCGAGCAGGGTCATGTCGAAGAGGTCACCGGCCTCGAGTGCGATGCCCGAGCGCGCGAGGCTGCCGATGGTCTCGGACTGCAGGGCATCGGAGATCGTGAGCAGGCCGTTCTCCTCGGTCTCATCCGAGACGACGAGCAGTTCGGCCTGAGCGACTGCACCGGCCATGGCCGTGTCGAGGTCGAGCCCGAGGTCGACGCCGTACTGCTCGACCGCGAGCCGCGCTCCCTCGGCGGGGTCGTTGACGGCGTCCGTCCATCCGCGGATCTCGGCGACGAGGAAGGCCTTCAACCGCTCACGGTCGTTCGTGATCGCATCATCGGTCGTCACGAAGCTCTCGGCGACGAACGGCAGCCCATTGTCGGCGAAGAGCAGGTCGGTCACCTCCACCCCCTGGGACTCGATGATCACCGACTGGTTCGTGACGAAGGCGACCATCCCGTCCACTTCGCCGTTCACGACCGGAGACGCGTCGTACTGCACGGGCACGATCTCGAGCTCGGACGCATCGATGTCATTCGCGGCGAGCAGCGCCTGGAACGACGAGGTGTTCGCGTCCTGCACGCCGATGCGCTTGCCGATCATGTCTTCGGGGGTGGCGATGTCGGCGCCGTCGGTGAGGGAGAGGATCGTCAGCGGGTTCCGCTGGAATGTGGTGCCGATGATCTTGAGAGGAGCACCCTCGCTGGCGATCGCCGCCCCGACCCCGACGGCGTCCCCGATCGAGACGTCTGCCGCCCCGCTGATGACCTCCGAGACGCCGCTCGACGGACCGGGCACCAGGTTGACGGTCGAGAAGCCCGCGTCGGCGAAGTAGCCGTTCGTGTCGGCGAAGTACTCGCCCGCGAACTCCTCGTTCAGGATCCAGCTCAGCTGAAGAGTGAGGTCGCCATGATCGACGGATGCTGCGGACCCGCCGGAGTCTGATCCCGAGGGCGCGGACGCACCGCTGCAGGCGGCGAGAGTCGCCGCCGCGGCGACGAGTGCGGCGACGGTGAAAAGACGGGTTGCGGTGCGGACGCTCATGCGGGGTTCTCCACTCGTTCTCAGCCCGGCGAAGCGGTCGAGGAGCAGAGACCGCCGGGTGACCGATTCGAAGTGAATCGATCAGTTCACACGGTAGGCGGCGGTTGTTTCGAGGGCATGACGCGACCTCGACGGCGGCGTAACGGTCTCGGCACGGAAACGACGAAACGGCCGCCCTCTCGGGCGACCGCTCTCTCCATCTGTGGAGCCTAGGAGATTCGAACTCCTGACATCCTGCTTGCAAAGCAGGCGCTCTACCAACTGAGCTAAGGCCCCGGGGCTGTTGTGGGGCTACCAGGACTTGAACCTGGGACCTCTTCATTATCAGTGAAGCGCTCTAACCGCCTGAGCTATAGCCCCGAACTACATCGACGCAACAAGTCGTCAACCTCGAAGACTTTACCGGAACGGCGGCGAATTCACGAATCGGTGCCGCGCCGGTGCAGGGTCTGACCGGCACGGCTGATTCACTGAGCACGTGACCCCAGAACCCCGCGCACACGACGGCGAAGAGCACGGCACCGGTATCGGTCGCCGGCTCAACTGGCTTCGAGCCGGCGTGCTCGGCGCGAACGACGGCATCGTCTCCGTCGCATCCCTCGTCGTCGGCGTCGCCGGTGCCGGCGCCGGCGTGCCCGCGATCCTGGCCGCGGGCGTCGCGGGGCTGGTGGGCGGGGCCATCTCGATGGCCCTCGGCGAGTACGTCTCCGTCAGCAGCCAACGCGACAGCGAGCGCGCGCTCATCGCGCAGGAGAAACGCGAGCTGCGGGAGATGCCGGAGGAGGAGCTGGCGGAGCTGGCACTGATGTACCGCAGACGTGGACTGACGGAGGCGACCGCCGAACAGGTCGCCCGGGAACTGACCGCGCACGACGCGCTCTCGGCGCATCTCGAGGTCGAACTCCACATCGATCAGGACGACCTCGTCAGTCCCTGGCAGGCCGCCGCCTCGTCCGCGCTCGCCTTCACCGTCGGCGCGCTCCTGCCGCTGCTGGCCATCCTGCTGCCCGCGCCGGAGTGGCGCGTGCCCGTGACGGCCGCCGCCGTCCTGGTCGCCCTGGCGATCACCGGAACGATCAGCGCTCGGCTCGGCGGCTCGTCCGCCCCCCGTGCCGTCGTCCGACTCGTCGTCGGTGGCGCACTCGCCCTGGCGGCCACCTACGCGATCGGTGCGCTTCTCGGGACGACGGGCGTCGTGTGACGCCCAGACCGCGTCAGTTCGAGGTGAATCCGACGAGCAGGCCGCCGCTCACCTTGACGGCGAGGTTGTAGATCCCCGCGATGACCGCGCCGAGCACGGTCACGACGATGAGGTTCAAGATGGCGACGATCGCAGCGAACGCCATCACCTGCGGCAGGCCGATGAAGGTCTTGATCGACACACCGCCGTCCGAGAAGCTCGTGAAGAACTCGTCGACCTGGTCGATCAGACCGGTCGTGTTGACGACCATGAACACCAGGAAGAACGACACGACGGTGACGATCGCGAGCGCGACCGCCGCGAGGAACGACAGCTTCACTGCCGACCAGAAGTCGACGTAGACCAGACGTAGGCGAACCTGCTTCGCGGTCGTCTTGTGCGTCGATTTCTTGGCGAGCTTGTCGGCTACCGTGCTCATTCGTCCGCGCTTTCCTCAGGTGTCTCGGTCGGCTCTTCGACAGACTCGGTTGTGGGCTCGGGAACAGGATCTGCGACCGCGTCGGCATCTCCGTCGGATTCGGATGCTTCGGCCAGGCCGCGCTCTCCGTTCCGGGCGATCGCGATGATGCGATCATCGCCTCCGGCACGTGCGAACACGACTCCCATCGTGTCACGACCCTTGGCGGGCACCTCGGCCACGGCAGAGCGTACCACCTTGCCGCTGGCAAGAACCACAAGGATCTCGTCGTCCGCGGAGGCGATGAGACCGCCCGCGAGATCGCCTCGATCGTCGCTCAGGCGCGCGACTTTGATGCCGAGTCCGCCGCGGCTCTGGGTGCGGTACTGGTCGACCGCGGTGCGCTTGGCGTACCCGCCCTCGGTCACGACGAAGACGAATCCGTCGTCGCTGACGAGCGACGCGGACAGCAGGCTGTCGTCGCCGCGGAACGACATACCCTTCACGCCTTCGGTCGCGCGCCCCATCGGACGCAGCGAGTCGTCGGTCGCGGTGAACCGGAGCGACATACCGTGCCGGCTGATGAGGAAGACGTCGTCACCCTCATCGGTGAGCAGGGCGCTGACGAGCTCGTCGCCGTCTTCTTCGTCCGCACCGCGCAGCTTGATCGCGATGACACCGCCCTGACGGTTGGTGTCGTACTCGGTCAATCGCGTCTTCTTGACGAGGCCGCCGCGCGTAGCCAGAACGAGGTACGTTGCGACGTTGTAGTCGCGGATGTCGAGGATCTGAGCGATCTCCTCGTCGGGCTGGAGGGCGAGCAGGTTCGCGACGTGCTGGCCCTTCGCATCCCGTCCGGCCTCGGGGACCTCGTAGGCCTTCGAGCGGTAGACGCGGCCCTTGTTCGTGAAGAAGAGCAGCCAGTGGTGCGTGGTGGTGACGAAGAAGTGCTCGACCACGTCGTCCGCGCGCAGCTGCGCGCCCTTCACACCCTTGCCGCCGCGGTGCTGCGAGCGGTAGTTGTCGCTGCGCGTCCGCTTGATGTAGCCCTCGCGCGTGACGGTGACGACCATCTCCTCCTCGGGGATGAGATCTTCGATCGACATGTCGCCGTCATACCCCGGCAGGATCTCCGTGCGGCGGTCGTCGCCGTACTTCGCCACGATCTCCGTGAGCTCGTCGCGGATGATGGAACGCTGACGGGCGGGGTCGGCGAGGATCGCCTTGAAGTCGGCGATCTGAAGTTCGAGCTCGGTCGCCTCGTCGATGATCTTCTGACGCTCGAGGGCGGCCAGACGACGCAGCTGCATCTGCAGGATCGCATCGGCCTGGAGACCGTCGATGTCGAGCAGCTCGATCAGGCCGGTGCGGGCGTCGTCCACCGTGGGGGAGCGCCGGATCAACGCGATGACCTCGTCGAGGGCGTCGAGGGCCTTGAGATATCCGCGCAGGATGTGGGCGCGCTCCTCGGCCTTGCGCAGACGGAACGTCGTGCGACGGACGATGACGTCGACCTGGTGGGCGATCCAGTAGCTGATGAAGCCGTCGAGCGGCAGAGTGCGTGGCACCCCGTCGACGATCGCGAGCATGTTGGCGCCGAAGTTGTCCTGCAGCTGCGTGTGCTTGTACAGGTTGTTGAGCACGACCTTGGCGACCGCGTCGCGCTTCAGCACGATCACGAGGCGCTGACCGGTGCGGTCGGAGCTCTCGTCGCGGATGTCGGCGATCCCGGTGATCTTGCCGTCGCGAGCCAGGTCGCGGATCTTCACCGCGACGTTGTCGGGGTTGACCTGGTAGGGCAGCTCGGTGATCACGAGGCACGTACGGCCCTGGATCTCCTCGACGTTGACGACGGCGCGCATGGTGATCGAACCGCGACCCGTGCGGTAGGCATCCTTGATGCCGCGCGTGCCGAGGATCTGCGCCGCGGTCGGGAAGTCGGGCCCGGGGATGCGCTCCATGAGCGCCTCGAGCAGCTCTTCACGACTGGCCTCGGGACGCTCGAGCGCCCAGAGCGCGCCGGCGGCGACCTCGCGCAGGTTGTGCGGCGGGATGTTGGTCGCCATACCGACGGCGATACCCACCGAGCCGTTGACCAGGAGGTTCGGGAAGCGGGCCGGGAGAACGACGGGCTCCTGCGTCTGCCCGTCGTAGTTGTCCTCGAAGTCGACGGTCTCCTCTTCGATGTCGCGCACCATCTCGAGCGCGAGGGGAGCCATCTTCGTCTCGGTGTAGCGCGGGGCGGCCGCACCCTGGTTGCCCGGGGAGCCGAAGTTCCCCTGTCCGAGGGCGAGGGGGTAACGCAGCGACCACGGCTGGACGAGGCGCACGAGGGCGTCGTAGATCGGGGCGTCACCGTGCGGGTGGTACTGGCCCATGACCTCGCCCACCACACGGGCGCACTTCGAGAACGACTTGTCGGGCCGGAACCCGCCGTCGTACATGCCGTAGATGACACGGCGATGCACGGGCTTGAGGCCGTCTTCGACGCGCGGCAGCGCGCGACCCACGATGACGCTCATCGCGTAGTCGAGATAGCTCCGCTGCATCTCGAGCTGCAGATCGACCTGGTCGATGCGGCCGTGGTTGTGCTCGGGCGTCGAGCGTTCTTCGTCAGCCATGTGTTCTTTCCGTTGATCGGTCCCTGAGCATGCCCCGGGGCGCGAGTGAACGCGTCAGATGTCGAGGAAGCGCACGTCTTTGGCGTTGCGCTGGATGAAGCCGCGACGCGACTCGACGTCTTCGCCCATGAGGACGGAGAAGATCTCGTCTGCTGCCGCGGCGTCGTCGATCGTCACCTGGAGGAGGGTGCGCGTCTGGGGATCCATGGTGGTCTCCCACAGTTCCTTGGCGTTCATCTCGCCGAGACCCTTGTAGCGCTGGATGCCGTTGTCCTTGGGCACCCGCTTGCCGCTGGCGATGCCCTCCGCGAGCAGCGCGTCGCGCTCGCGATCGCTGTACACGTACTCGTGCGGGGAGTTCGACCACTTCAGTCGGTAGAGCGGCGGCTGGCCGAGATAGACGAATCCCGCCTCGATGAGGCCGCGCATGTAGCGGAACAACAGCGTGAGAAGCAGGGTGGTGATGTGCTGGCCGTCGACGTCGGCATCGGCCATCAGCACGATCTTGTGGTACCGCGCCTTCTCGATGTCGAAGTCCTCACCGATGCCGGTGCCGAAGGCCTGGATCATCGCCTGGACCTCGTTGTTGCCGAGAGCCCGATCGAGACGGGCGCGCTCGACGTTCAGGATCTTGCCGCGGAGGGCGAGGATCGCCTGGATGTGCGGGTCGCGACCCTGCACCGCCGAACCGCCGGCCGAGTCTCCCTCGACGAGGAAGATCTCACTGATCTTCGGGTCTTTGCTCGTGCAGTCCTTGAGCTTGTCGGGCATCGATGCCGACTCGAAGACGCTCTTGCGTCGGGCGGTCTCGCGAGCCTTCCGCGCCGCGAGGCGGGCGGTGTTCGCATCCATCGCCTTGCGCACCACGTTCTTGGCCTGCGTGGGGTTGCGATCGAACCAGTCGCCGAGTCGGTCGCCGACGGCCTTCTGCACGTAGGCCTTCGCTTCGGTGTTGCCGAGCTTGGTCTTCGTCTGACCCTCGAACTGCGGCTCCGAGAGCTTGACCGAGATGACGGCCGTGAGGCCCTCGCGCACGTCTTCGCCGGAGAGGTTCTCGTCCTTCTCCTTGAGGAGGTTGTTCGCCCGGGCGTACTTGTTGACCAGGGCCGTCAGTGCCGCACGGAAGCCTTCTTCGTGCGTTCCGCCCTCATGGGTGTTGATCGTGTTGGCGAAGGTGAAGACGTTCTCCGTGTAGCTCGTCGTCCACTGCATCGCCATCTCGAGCGCGATCTTGCGCTCGGTGTCTTCGGATTCGAAGTCGATGATGACGTCGTTGACGACGTCGGCGCGGCGCACCTTGTTCAGGTACTCGACGTAGTCGACGAGCCCGCGCTCGTAGAGGAAGCTGTCGTTCGGGTGATGCGGCGTCTCTTCGCCGTCTTCGCCGGCCTCGACCGAGAGGTGATCCGGACGCTCGTCGCGCAGCGTGATCCGGAGCCCCTTGTTGAGGAAGGCCATCTGCTGGAAACGCGTGCGAAGGGTCTCGTAGTCGAAGTCGACCGTGTCGAAGATCGTGGCGTCCGGCCAGAAGGTGATGGTCGTACCGGTGGTGTCGCTCGGCTCCGCCTGAGCCAACGGGGCCTCGGGCACTCCGCCGTTGCGGTAGGACTGACGCCAGAAGTAGCCCTGACGCTGGACGGCGACCTCGAGACGCGATGAGAGGGCGTTCACCACCGATGAGCCGACACCGTGCAGACCGCCCGACACCGCGTACCCGCCGCCGCCGAACTTTCCACCGGCGTGCAGCACCGTGAGTACGACCTCGACGGTCGACTTGCCCTCGGTGCGGTGCATGTCGACGGGGATGCCTCGACCGTTGTCGACGACGCGGACGGCGCCGTCTTCGAGGATCGTCACCTCGATGGTGTCGCAGTACCCGGCCAGGGCCTCATCGACCGAGTTGTCGACGATCTCGTACACGAGATGGTGGAGTCCTCGGGCACCGGTGGACCCGATGTACATACCTGGGCGCTTGCGAACCGCCTCGAGGCCTTCGAGTACCTGGATCTCATCGGCGCCGTAGTCGTTGTGAACTTTCTCTGCGGGCCGGGATTCGGGTTCTTCAGGAACGCTGTCGGGGTTCACGGAGGTCATAGGTTTCGCGCGCTCCACATCGGTCATCGGTAACTCGGCCAGTCTACCCTGTGCCGACCACATCCCGACGCTTATACGCCTCTGTGGCGCGATGAAAAGGCCGTGACCAAGATCGGACCTGGCTCAACCGTAGGTATCGCGCGGACCACGGCCCTGAATCGCTCTGGGACCCCATTTCCAGGAGGGGACGTCAGGGCCGATGAAGCGGATGCTGTCGACCCCCGCCTCCGGGAACCTTCGAACGATCTCCGACAGGATCTGTGCACGCATGAGCTGGAGCTGCTTGGCCCAGGCCGTCGAATCGGCCTGCACCGTCAGCATCCCCGCGTCGAGGGCGACTGGACGGGTGTGTTTGGCCGTCTCTTCGCCGGCGACGTCGTCCCATGTGCGCACCAGGTCTTCGCGGGCGAGGGCGGAATTCCATCCGGCGGTGCGGGTCAGGTCTGCGAGCACGTCGCCGACACCGTGCGGATCGCGACCCGCGGTGAAGGGCACGTTCTCGTCGGAATCGGCCGAGCGTCGCTGGCGTCGCTTGCGCCGATACGGGGAGGGCTCCAGTCCGCGCAGCCGGAGGTAGGTCGCCATCGATTCCGGGAGCTCGGCCTCATCAGACATCGGGGGCCTCGACGATCCGGCCGGAATCGACGCGAACCAGACGCGCGCGCAGCGCGTCGGGGACATCTTCTTCTACGGCAGACGTGACGATGACCTGTTCGTAGCCGCCGACCAGGTCGGCAAGACGCGACCGACGACCGGCGTCGAGTTCGGCGAACACGTCGTCGAGGATCAGCACCGGGTCACCGAGACGGGACTCCGCGCGCAGCAGTTCCGCGGACGCGAGTCGGAGAGCGAGCGCGACCGACCAGGATTCACCGTGCGACGCATAGCCCTTCACCGGCAGGCCCCGCACACGCAGCACCAGGTCGTCGCGATGGGGTCCGACGAGGGTCAGCCCTCTCTCGAGCTCCGCGGGACGCCGCGCGGCCAGTGCGGTACGGAACTGCTCGGCCAACGAGCCGGAATCCGTCGGCTCGCCGTCGACCGACTCGTCGTCTTCGGGATCCCCGCCGCGCACCGACAGCGCCCAGTCGAGACGCGGATCGTGGTCGGCCCCGGCGATGGCGGTGTAAGCGGCGGCGACGGGCGCCGCGAGATCGCGAGCCAGCGAGAGCCTGGCCTCGATGACCTCGGTGCCGAGTGCGACGAGCTTGTCGTCCCACACGTCGAGAGTCGACAGAGCATCGCCGCGCACCCCGCGGGCCTTCGCGGACTTGAGCAATGCGGTGCGCTGCTTGAGCACACGGTCGTAATCGCCGAGCACACCCGCGAGACGGGGGGTGCGCTGCACGAGGAGCTGATCGGCGAACTTGCGCCGGGAGGACGGGTCTCCGCGCACGATCTGGAGATCTTCGGGGGCGAACAGGATCACCTGCGCATAGCGCGGCAGTTCGGCCGTCCTCACCGCCGCACCGTTGACCCGTGCCTTGTTGGCGCCCTGACGGTTGACCTGCAGTTCGAGGAGGACGCTTCTCTCACCGTGCACCAGACGTGCTCTCACGATCGCGGCCTCTGCGCCGTCGCGCACCAGCGGAGCGTCGTTCGACACCCGGTGCGAGCCGAGGGTGGCGAGGTAGGCGATCGCCTCGGCGAGATTCGTCTTCCCCTGACCGTTGCGTCCGACGAAGACGTTGGCGCCGGGACCGAGCGACACGTCGGCGACCGCGTAGTTGCGGAAGTCGACGAGACTCAGCTGCTCCACGATCACCGGGGAAGCCTACCCGCGACGTCCGACGTCAGCGCAGGAGGAGGTTCGGCTGCAGCAGGTACTTGAACGACTCCTCGCCGCCCGACGTCTGGGGCGTGACCAGCACGGGGCTGAGCTTGTTCGCGTTCTCGCTCGAGGTGAAGGTGACCCGTGCGAACTCGCTGCGGACGGCACCGAGCGACTCGAGCAGGTACTGCGGGTTGAGGCCGAGGGTGACATCCTCGCCGACGAGCGTGGCGTCGACCGACTCGGAGGCGCGCGCCTGCTCGGTTCCGGAGGCGTCCATCGAGACGCCGTCGGAGGTGAACGTGAAACGCAGCGGTGCGGAGCGGTCGAGCACGAGCGCGACACGACGAACCGCTTCGGCGAGCTCTGCGGTGTTGACCACCGCGTGATGCTCGGTCGCCTCGGGGAAGAGTCGGCGGACCGGTGGGAAGTTGCCCTTGATCAGCAGCGACGTCACGGTCTTGTTGCCCGCGGTGAACGCGATGATCTCGCGGTCGCCCGACCCGGAGAAGGCGATCGAGATGTCGCCGCCGTGTGCGAAGGTCTTTCCGACCTCCTGCAGGGTGCGGGCGGGGACCAGTGCCGTCGTCGGCTCATCGGAGGCTGACGTGCCGCCGTCCCACGGGATCTCGCGCAGCGCGACGCGGTAGCGGTCGGTGGCCACCAGGCTCAAACGTGTTCCGGACACCTCGAGCTGAACGCCGGTGAGAACGGGCGTGACGTCGTCGCGCGACGCGGCGAAGGCGACCTGGGCGATGGCCGTCGCGAAGTCTTCGGCGGGAACGAGTCCGGATTCGCCGTTGACCTCGGGAATGGCGGGATATTCCTGGACCGGCATCGACGCCAGCGTGAAGCGGGCCGAACCGCAGGTGAGCACGATCCCGCCGTCGTCGTCGACGACGATCTTGATTGGTGCGTTCGGCAGGCGGCTCGCGATCTCGGAGAGCAGACGCCCGTGGACGAGGATCGTGCCCGGTTCGTCGACCGTGGCCTCGATCGTGGTGCGAGCGGATGCTTCGTAGTCGAACGCGGCCAGCGACAGACCCTCGTCGCTCGCTTCGATCAAGACTCCCGCGAGGATCGGCTGCGGGTTGCGCTGCGGCAGGAGCTTGACGACGAACGACACGGCTTCGCTGAACACATCACGATTGATGTGAAATTTCACGGGTGCTCCCTCGACGTCGGGCTTGGGTTACTCATGCTAGTGCCCGCTCCCGGATGATCCGGAAAGCCCGCTTCCGCCGTAAAGGTGATCGACCCGGCTTGCTTAACAATTTTTGTTCTTCATCTTGTTAACAGCTGTGGAAACTGTGGACAACTCGGTGGATACCTGTCGCGACATGGGAACTACACGCGTGTGAGATGTGGAGTCGGTGAGGAAACCGCCCCCAACGCGAGGTCGTCGGGATGACAGCATCCGGCCCTCTGTCCACAGGTCTATCCGATCCGTACACATCCGTCGCACGGGAAATCGTAGTTATCCACACGTTTTCCACATGTGCAGAACGCCTCATGAGAGGGCTTCTGGGCGGCCGTCGACGCACGAAGAAGCCCCTGGGACCCGCGGAAGGGGTCACAGGGGCTCAGACGGAGACGGTCAGCGTGAGCGGCCGAGCTGCGTGGTGATCTCCGTCACCTGGTTGTAGATCGACCGGCGCTCCTTCATGAGGTCGCTGATCTTCTTGTACGCGTACATCACGGTCGTATGGTCGCGGTTGCCGAACAGCTGACCGATCTTCGGCAGCGACAGGCTCGTGCGCTCACGGCACAGGTACATCGCGATCTGGCGGGCGATCGCTATCGACTGGGAGCGGCTCGACCCGTAGAGATCGTCGACCGAGAGCTTGAAGTACTGCGCGGTCGCGGTGATGATGTCGGTCGGTGACACGACGTTCTGGTCGTCCTGGTCGATGATGTCGCGGAGCACCGTCTGGGCCAGCGACATGTCGAGTGTCGAGCGGTTCAGGCTGGCGAACGCCGAGACGCGGATGAGGGCGCCCTCGAGCTCGCGGATGTTCGACGAGACGACGGTCGCGATGTACTCCATGACCTCGTCGGGGATCTGGAGGCGTTCGCTCTGCGCCTTCTTTCGCAGGATCGCGATGCGCGTCTCGAGGTCGGGCGCCTGCACGTCGGTGATGAGGCCCCACTCGAAGCGGCTGCGCATGCGGTCTTCGAAGCCGGTGAGGTGCTTGGGCGGCACGTCGCTCGTGATGACGACCTGTTTGTCGTGGTCGTGGAGCGTGTTGAACGTGTGGAAGAACGCTTCCTGGGTCTCTGCGCGTCCCTGAAGGAACTGGATGTCGTCGATCAGCAGGATGTCGACATCGCGGTACCTGGCCTGGAACGCGGAACCGCGGTTGTTCACGATCGAGTTGATGAAGTCGTTCGTGAACTCCTCGCTGGAGACGTAGCGCACCCGGATGCCGGCGTACATGCTGACCGCGTAGTCGCCGATCGCATGGAGGAGGTGCGTCTTCCCCAGTCCCGAGTCGCCGTAGATGAAGAGCGGGTTGTAGGCCTTCGCCGGCGCTTCGGCGACGGCGACCGCCGCGGCGTGCGCGAACCGGTTGGACTGCCCGATGACGAAGTTGTCGAACGTGTACTTCGGGTTGAGGCGGGTGTCGTTGCGCGAGGCGGGTGAGGCCGACTCGGACGTGTCGTCCATGTTGGGGCGCGAGTGGGGCACCGTCGCGGGCGCGGGCGTCGGCGACGGTTCGTGGTCGATCTCGGGATGCGGCGAATTCGCCGGTGAGCTCAGGTGCGCGTCGATGAGGTCGGGGTTCACGGCGACGCGGAAGGATGCCGCGGGTTCGGGGGCGTCGACCCTGGTGAGGGCCTCGAGCAGAGGAAGACGAAGACGCTTGTTGATCTGCGCGGCGGTCAGATCGTTCGGTACGTCGAGATAGAGGACACCTGCGTAGACACCACTGGGGACGACGAGGTTGAGGAACCCCCGGAGCTGGGGAGTCACGCGGTCGTCGCGGTCGAGCATCTCGAGAACGGCGGGCCAGATGGGGACGTCGGCGACCTCGTTCGGTGACATCGTCCCCCCGGGAGCTCGCGCGTCTCAGATCGACGGGCGCGCCGAACCTGTGGATAACTATCGGAGACACACGTTAGTCAGCGGTCGTCACGAGAGCAAAACCCACTGTAGATCCGTGCGGCGTGTCATTGCCAGGGGGAACCCCACAGGTTGGGGATAATCGCTCTTTGGCCTCGAGTGGGTTTGAGTTCTCAGGAACTCCGGCTTAGTCTTAGTCGGTTGACTTATGCCCTCGAGGCAGTCCCCACCGTCTGGGCCCGGATGATCGCCCGGGCGGCATCCGATACCGGAGTTATCTCATGAGCAAGCGTACGTTCCAGCCCAACAACCGTCGTCGTGCCAAGAAGCACGGCTTCCGTGCCCGCATGCACACGCGTGCCGGTCGCGCCATCCTTTCGGCTCGGCGCGCCAAGGGGCGCACCGAGCTCTCGGCCTGACCTCACCCGGTCTCACCCACCCCGTGC